>CAVKFY010000021.1:0-11235 GCA_963655775.1 Alistipes communis | reverse complement strand
GGCGTCTTCCATATTTCTATTCTTTCCCTTGTCAAAGAGATAAAGAAGAGACTCTTAAAGTCTTAGAAGAACTATCAATTGAATATTTAAAAGACAGACCTGCCAATTCTTTATCGGGTGGTGAGAAGCAACTTGTTGCCATAGCTAGGGCTCTTGTTTCTAACCCTAAGTTACTAATTCTTGATGAACCTACTGCAAACTTGGATCTTAAGCATCAAGTGATGATACTAAAATTGCTTAAACAAATAGCAAAAGAAAGAAAACTTACAATCATTCTTTCTTTGCACGACTTATCTGAAGCGGCCTTCTTAGGTGATAAGCTCTTCTGGATGAAAAACGGGGAAATCATCCACGAAGGAGATTCGTCTTCCATAAGCGAGGAGAGAATCAAAGAAATTTACGATATTGATGTCAAAATTATTAAAGATGGCGACAAACCAATAATTGAACTTTATTAAAGGAGAATAAAAAATGAAAAAGATGACAAAGTCTGCGTTATTGTTATCAACGGCCTTTTTGTTGGTCTCATGTGGAGGAGATAAAACTAATAGTTCATCATCTTCTTCGGTATCTTCGGAAGTAAGTGAAATCTCTATCAAAGACGGAATTGGTAGAGAGAATACCTATCTTCCTGGATCTTATAAGAAAATTGTTTGTGTTGGAGCAGGCGCTCTTCGCCTTTATTCTTACGTTGGTGATTTAAAACTTTTAGCAGGCGTTGAAGATATTGATAATCCAACAAAGAGATCAAGTGGAAGCATGCCATTCGAAGGAGTTGCAAGACCTTACTATGATGCAAATAAAGACGCCTTTAAAGACCTTCCTTCCGTTGGAGTTGGAGGGCCGGTCGCAAATCAGTCTGGACCAAATACAACATTATTAGCCAGTGTTTCGCCTGATTTAATCATTTCCGATTTTGAAACTGAAGAAGCGGCAAAAAAGATGGAAGATGTTACTGGTGCAAAAGTTTTTACCATCAAATATGGGAAACAAGCGGTTTACGATGAAACAATTTCTAGTGTCCTTACTTCCTTAGGAAAGGTCTTAGGAAGAGAAGAGCAAGCAACCACGCTTACTTCTTATATCTCTTCTTCGATTACTGAATTAAAGAATTTGACTTCTTCAGTAAAAGATGAGGATAAACCATTAGTTTACGTTGGAGGAATTGGCAACTGGGGACAAAAAGATTACCTTGCTACTCATTCAAATTATCCAATGTTTAATGTTGCTAATATCAAAAATGCTTTAAGTACAATTACTCTTACTGCTCAAGGGCAACAAGATATTGATAAAGCGGCTTTCGAAGAAATGGCACCAAATATCGATAAATTTATCATTGATGCAGCCGGCATGAAGAAAACCATCGAAACATATAAAGCCGACAATACGATTTTTGATAACGTCAAGGCTGTCAAAAATGGCGAAGTTTATCTTCAACTACCATATAACGCTTACTATACTAATTTAGAAGTTTCTTTGATGAATGGCTATTATGATGCAGCAGTTGTCTATCCAGAACTCTTCAAAAACTATGATTTAGAAGCGAAATATAAAGAGATTCTCACGAAATTTGTCGGCAAAGACATCTATAGTGAAGAGATTGCTTTATCCAATTGCTATGGCGGATATCAAAAGATCGATAACCTAAAAACTTGGTGCCAAAGCCATATTAAATAAAGTCTTTTGTCTTATTTTCCAAAATGAAGTCTTATAATAGGTGAGGTAAAATTTATGTCTCATCCATTTAAACACTTCAAATTAATCACATCACATCGTAACTTAGTTGCAAAAAACGCTTTTCATATGGGCATTTTTTGGCATGCCCTTAAACATGATTTAAGCAAATACACGCCTATTGAATTCAATATTTCTGCAAAATATTATGCTGGAAATCATTCGCCTGTTTTCGAAGAAAGAATCCATAATGGCTATTTCTCTAGAGTGTGTCAGCATCACACAAGAAGAAATCCTCATCATTGGGAATATTGGACGGATTTCTTTTGCGGAAGAATCCTTATGAAAACAATGCCATGGGTTTATGCGACTGAGTACGTTTGTGATGTTTTAAGCGCATCATATACCTATCATCCAAAAGATTTCACCGGTAAAAGCGCCCTGGATTACTTCAACATGCATAAAGACAAATACTTTATGACTCAAGCAACGAAGGAATATGTGACTTGGTGCTTAAGCAAATATGCGGAATCTGGTTGGAAAGAATTAAATAAGAAAAACACCAAAGCAAAATATCAGGAAATCATCTCTACTTATCCAGATATTGAGTTTTATGTAACCGACAAAGCAACACCATCTTTGCCACCTTTAATTAAATAATTAACTAGTTTAGAATATTTGAGTTATGGCTATTAGAAACAAAATCTTAATAATTGGAGTCGGAAGACTTGGCGCGATTGTTGCAGATCGTGCCTCAGCTAGAGGGGAGAACGTAATCGTTCTCGATATGAAGGAATCCTCTTTTCGTAAATTAGACGAGGCTTTTACTGGTTTTAAGGTCGTAGGGGATGCGACCGATATTAATTTGTTAAAACAAGATTGCTACATAGAAACAGTTCAAGAAGCCGTTATTGTCACAGGGGATGACAACGTTAATCTTTTCTTGGCTCATTTATGTGCGATTATTTATAAAATCCCAAGAGTTTATGTTCGTTTTGATGATCCTGATAAAGATATACTCATCAATGGCATTCCGAACGTTAAAGCAATTTATCCATCTGATCTTAGCGCGAATAAATTCTTCCAAATCGAAGCGGAGGGTAATAAATAATGAACGTAGTTATTGCTAACGGTAATCTTGAAGCCGCTTACGTTATCGATTCTTTTAAAGAAGACAAACACAATAAAATCATCGTCATCAATTCCGATAAGGATACTGCCGATTACTTAGTGAAACACCAACACGTTTCCGTTTATGTTGGTAATCCTTGGAGAACTTATGCCCTAGAAGAAGCTGGCATCTATGACGCCGATCTTTTCATTTCGCTTTCTAATAGTGATACGGATAACTATGTTTCTTGCATTTTAGCCAAGAAGGTTTTTAACGTTAGAAAATGTATCTGTGTTGTTAAAAACCCAGATAACGTTGAAATCTATAAGAAATTAGGCATTGATTCCGTTATTTCCTCAACATATCTATTAACGCAAAACATCAAGAACGAATCTCTTGAAGGAAACCTCATCCGTTCAATGAATCTTGATTCCAATAAGATCGTTATGGTTGAAGCGACTCTTTTATCCAAATATAGAATTTGTAATAAAGCCATCATGGATATCAAATTTCCATCATTCGCGAACATCGCCTACATTATGCGTGATAATGAATTTATCATTCCTAAAGGTAATGTCGTCTTAAAACCTCGTGATACATTAGTTATCGCCTGTGAGAAGAACGACGAGAAAGAACTCACAAGATATATCACTCAACGTGCTTCGGCAAAAGATCTTGAGAAGAATATCGCCTCTCAGATTCAAAAATCTTTAGAAAAAGTTTCGATTCCATCTGTTTTAAACGTAGAAAAGAAACTTGAAGAAACCAAGCCTGAACCAATCGAAGAAAAAGTGATAGAAACACCTAAAGAAGAAATAAAACCAGTTGAAGAAAAAGTAGTTGAAATTCCAAAAAAAGAAGAAAAGAGCAAAACAAAAACTCAAACTAAAGCAAGAGCAAAAACTGAGAAAAAGACAAAAGAGGAGAAAGTGGATACTCCTAAAAAGAAAACTACCTCTTCAACAAATAAAAAGAAGAAAAACGTATGAGAAGAATGAATAGAGAAGCAAAAGGATTACGTTTAATTCTTGGCTACTTTGGCCTTTTCATGATTGTCGAAGGCTTAGTTACCATCTTCCCCTTAGCAATTCTCGCCTTCTATCCGAAGGAGTGGGAATGCTATTTGGATTTTGTCGTACCTGGTGCTGGATACATTGCCATAGGTTTTATAATCTATTTGCTTACCATTGCATTTAGAAAAAAAGGGAAACTTCAAAAAAACGAGGATTCATTATTGCTCGTTCTTCTTTGGCTTTCTGCCTTAGCGATTGGCGCCTTCCCTTTCTATTTAACATCATTCCCTGAATTTAATTGCGGGAATACCGAAATTAATTTGGGAATGTCGTTTACTGATTCTTTCTTTGAATCTACATCAGGTTATTCCGCTACAGGATTAACCGTCTTCCCTGAGAAGGCTTTTTTAACAGGTGTTGATTCCTCATCATATGGTTGGGCTCATGTGTTCTTGTTCCATCGAGCAATCATGCAATTTGTTGGTGGTGTTGGACTTGTTTTACTTGTTGCATCAGTTATATCTAGCAAAAACAACTTTAAACTCTTCTTTGCTGAAGGACATAACGACAGGCTTCTTCCTAACTTAGGCAAGAATGCTAAATTAATTTTCGGCATTTACTTCGGCTGGATTGTTTTTGGAAGTTTGGCCCTTTGGCTAGCCGGCATGACTCCGTTTGATTCGTTCTGCCATGCGACTGCAGCCCTTGCCACAGGTGGTTTCTCAACCAGATTCCAATCTGTGATGTTTTATTCGGGAGACGTATATTCTTCCTTTGCTAACGGCAATCTTTTATATACAGGTAATGCTCTTGCGATCGAAGGAATTACTTGCGTTTTGATGTTTGCCGGTGCGACTAACTTTGTTTTGCACACGTTCCTTTTAACGGGAAAAATAAAGAGTTTCTCTAAGGATATTGAAATAAAAACTGCTGCATTATTAGTGATAATTTCTACAGCAATGACCGCTTTTGCAACATTTAATGAACACACGTTCTATTATGCCGATCAAGTGGAAATAAGTTTTTGGCTATCCTTAAGATATAATTTCTATAACATTGTCACTAGCGTGACTACAACCGGTTTCACAAACTTCCCATCCCTTTCTTATTTAGGACATTTCTCGATCTTCATTGCCTTAATTGGCATGTCAATTGGTGGTGGCATGGGATCAACTGGTGGTGGTCTTAAACAATATAGATTTGCCTTGTTATTCAAAGAATTCTCCTCTTCATTTAAGAACCGTAATTCCTCAGATAGATATTTGCATACCAATACAATTACAAGGCTGGGACAGACTAAAGAAATCGATGAAGACAGCATAAAAGAAGCGACGGATTATTCTATTTTATATATTGGTTTCTTGGTTTTAGGAATCATTGCGTTAATGTGTCTTAGAAATATTAACTTAGAAGAGGCGGCCTATGAATGGGGCACGTCTTTGTCGGGTACAGGCATCACAATTATTGACTTTGCAAACTATAAGAATGAAAATGGAATAGTTCATTACAACACCTTATTATGGTTACTTGATGTTGCAATGTTGTTAGGACGTTTGGAAATCTTGCCGGCCTTCTACGGCTTCAGAAGATTCTTCATAACTCCATTTGTAGACTTAAATAAACGTTATCAAAAGAGAAAACATTTAAAGAAAATGTCGGAGGATAATTATTATGTTAATTGATGATATCAAAAAGGCCAATTTGATGGCCATGAAAGAAAAGAATCAAGCAAAAAGAAGTGCATATAGTTCGATAATTTCTCGTTATCAACTTCTTAAGAGCAAAGATCCGTCAAAAGAAATTAGTGATGAAGACGTTCTTTCTTTAATTCAGAAAGTCGTTAAAGAACTTGATGAAGAACTCGATTCCTATAAGAAAGCAGGAAGAGAAGAAAGCGTTTTAGAAATCGAAAAACAAAAAGACGCCTTGAAGGCTTTCATCCCTGCTCAATTGAGTGAAGAAGAAATAAAAACTATTATTCTTTCCTTACCTGACCGCAATGTTCCGCTTGTTATGAAACATTTCAGTACAAATTATCGTGGTAAAGTTGATATGTCTCTTGTAAATAAGGTCTTGAAAGGATTATAATTCTTAAGCGCTTTTCAAGAAACCAATAAAAGCGTGCCTAGTTTAACTAGGTTATAGGAGAATGGTTCAATGGTAGAACAGCGGTCTCCAAAACCGTTAATGAGGGTTCGATTCCTTCTTCTCCTGCCAATTGAAATCAACACGGATTTGCACCGTGTTTTTTATTTTTCCAACTAAAAAAGGGGTTTTATTTGGTTTTAAAGGTGACCGAATTCGACTTATATGAATTATTTAAGTGGTTAATTGTAAAAAACTTGACAAATTTTACATTAATCACTAAACTGAGTCCAATCATGATCAAAGAAATTCTAAAAAACAATTCTGTTACGCTTAGCGAATTTGCGTCGTTGTTAAATGTTGCCAGGCCAACATTAGATTCATATATTAAGTCATATGATTGCAATGGATACATTAATAATCAATCGGTAAATAATGTTTTTGATTTTCTTTTTTCTGACGATGCCATCACTAATGAATTATTTTTAGAAAAATATGCCTATATTAAAAGGCTTTATACGAAAAAAAGGACAGAAAACTCTGTCGATTCGATTTCGCGCAGCTTTTTGAAAGAGCGCTCCGGTAGCGCTCTCAAGGCAAAAGTGCTAAATGTTATTTCTAATAATGAATTTTCTGATGAAGTTTTTAATCAAATACTAGATATAGTTGACAAGAGAGCTAAAAAATATGTATTAGTCAAAGAGATAAAAGAATACGCTTTATATCATGAAGAAACTGATGGGCTATATCTATTAGTTTTTAAATCAAGATCTACTAATAATTTAGTGTGTTCTGAAAAAATTAATGGTCTATATCATTACGTTGTGTTCAGAACGCAAAGTTATGATGAGATGAGTCACTTCATAGAAGAAAATTTGGAGGCTAATTAAAATGAAAAAACATTGTCTAATTCTTTCGTTGCTTGTTAGCTTTCAAATTGGCTCTATTGATTTAAATACAATTTGTCCTGCGGCAGTGCAAGCTAAAGGAGTTTCAAAAACAATTAAAGTTTCAACCGCAGAAGAATTACTTGTCGCTTTAACGTCTAATTCGTCGAATGACATACTTTTGACGGCCGATATAGATTGTTCAACAATATCCGCTTCACTTACCTCAAAAACCACAAAATTACAGTCCGATCAAATATTAGATGGCCAATTTTATACAATCAGTAATCTTGGCGGAACGTTAATAGTTGAAAACGAGGGACTCTTGAAGAATTTGATAATCGACTCGGGTTCATCTGCTTTCGAAAAAATGTCCCCTTTGGTCGAAACAAACGGTAAAAACGGCAAAATTAGCTGCATCGGTTACGACGGGGGGGGATTTTAAATTCTTCTTCTGATTCCACAATTTATGGCATTTTATGTTCATATAATTATGGAATTATAGATAGTTGTTACGTATGCGGTGATTTTTCTTTATCCGTTGGGAAAACTTCGTTTTTGTTTGGAGGCATTTGTGGTCTGAATTCCGGGGCCATTAATTATTGCTATGAATTAGGCCAAATTAAAATATTAGGATATGGTGCAGTTTCGTTTGGCCGTATTGCTGCAAAAAACGATGGAACTATATCCAATTGTTATAGTTCAGGTGTTTTAAGCTCGTCGACATCAATTCAATCTGAGTTGGGGTGGATAACAACGTCTGCGTCATCCTCACTTTCAAACTGCTTCTACACTCCTGGCGTTATTCAATTGAACAAATCGAGCATTTTGGATTGGAACGTTGCAAATAAAATATTAGATCTTAAAAGCGTAGCGGAAGAATTGAGCTTAGATAAAAGCGATTTTTGCACATATGGCTTATACAATGCTGAAACAGGACTATATGATTTCGAATATTTTCCTTATGATTTTGGCGTAATAAATCAAAATTCCTATGACAATCCAGTAACAATCAAATCTAATGACTTTTCAGCAAAACTTAATAATGAGATTTTTTCTGGCACGTTAATCAGCGAAATCGGAAAATATAAGTTAGAATTTGAAATAGACTCCAAACATAAGAAAATTATTTATTTTACCATTAAGGAACAAATAGACGGAATCGTGAATGGTGGGGTTTATGAATTGACAGCAAAGGCCTCGTTTAAGTTTTGTGCTTGCACCATAGATGATGAATCGTATGAAAGTGGTGTCGCATATACAAAAATAGGTAATCACGTTTTGAATGTACTCGGAACTAATGGCTATTCAAACAAATACACATTCACCATTGTGCCTGTGGTGAATGGACTAGAAAATGGCAAGAATTATACTGGAAATGTCTCGTTTAATGTTTTCCGTGAAGATGGTGGCATTTTTTGGCTTGATGGCAATTCGTATAAAGCTCATACAAAAAACGAAAAAGGTGCTTATGAGCCAATAACTCAGCCAGGCATTCACACTTTAATTATTAGAGGGAGCAATGATTATGAATTGTGTATTTCGTTTTCAGTAGGGTTAAAAGCCAGTGTAGATCAAAAAGAGCTGAGCGACAAGTCGAACGTTTTTTATGATGAGGTTGAATTCAATCTTTCTTATCCGTCTGGGGTTATAGATGAAAACCACGTTTATAAGACCGGTCAGAAATTTGGTATTGTCGGAAACCATGTTCTCAAAGTTTATGGAACGCAAGGCCTTGTTTATTCTTACCCATTTTTAATAAAGCCAAGGATTAACGGAGTAGAAAACGGAAAAACGTATGATTCAAGTGTTACGATTAGAATTTCCAAAGGTTCTTGCATTCTCGATGGAAAGACTTTTCCTGCCGGAGAGGACTATTACGTTTCGGAACCAGGGAAACATACGATTGTAATTACTGGCGCGAATAATTATGAAGAAATAATTGATTTCAAGATTAATTTTGACTCTCTGTTAAGTGAAAAAGATGATGCTTATAGTTATGATTTTTCTTTTAGTGGCGGATCTTGCTATCTTGATAACAACGTATTTTGTGGCGGTATTATCTCTGAAATCGGCCATCATCAGCTTAAAGTGATTGGCACGGATGGAGTCGTCTATTGCGAATACAACGATTTATATGTAAAAGGTAATATCGAACTAATACCAATAGGTACCTACAAAATTCCTCCTGTGGTTCCAACTTTAAACGCTCAAGTGTATTTAGATGGAAAGGCTGTTAATCTTAGAGACAAAAGCCTACGTGTAGAGGAAAAAGGAGAACACATTCTTCGTGTAGTAGGTGTTAATTTCGATGAGACTTATAAATTTTCGTACGCCAATCCCGCTTATCAAAAATGGCCATTTTATGTTTGTGGGGCCTTTCTTAGCGTGATTGTTTTGGCAATTGCATTTCTTGTAAGAAACAGAAAGAGAGTGTGATAAATGTGACTTTTATTGAGCAAATTACTTCCTATGTTCTTCCGTTTGTTTTTTGTCTGCTAATAGTTTGCCAAACAATATCATTGATGCGTGAAGTTAGACTGTCAAAAAGAAAGAATATTTGTTTTGCAAATTATTATAGGTATTCACGCATGTATTGTGCAAAACCTTTTAAGCCTTTTTGCTTTGTTTACACCGTTCTTCTGATTGCCATTTTAGCGTGCGTCTATTTAGACGCAACTCACACAATTAATAGGATAATGTTAATACCAGATGCGACTTTTTTCTTAGCTATTGTAATGACGGTATGTTTTGAAATGAGAGTTGGCAAAAATAATAGAAATTTAGCATATTTCGATAATCTCTATTCTCAAATGATGGCCAAAGTGAAAAAATCTTCAGAATTTACTTCATTAATTGAGTCCAATGAGATTATTTTAGAAAACGCAAAAGCTGATGCTTGTAACCAATTCACAGACTTTAACAAATTTCTCAAGATTAAAATGAATTGGGATGAAATTTGCGATTTTGTTTTTTGTGAGATTGGGGAGTTTATAGAAAAAGAAAAATGCGCAGCAAATGACTATACAGAAGCTGTAGAGCAAACTTTTAATGGTGTCTTAAAAAAATATCTTATTTCTAATGACATAGTTTCTCCAGATACGGTATTTGGAATTTTTGCAACTCAAGATGATTTCGATAAACTTTTGAAACTTTCTGAGGAGAAACTTGCTAATAAAATTGAATCGCTTTTTATCGACAATATGAAATCGTGTTCGTTTACTAATGAAAATGAATTTTTTTGTGCAGGGAATTATTGCCGTAATATAAATACAACAGTTTCATCTAATGTGGATGCCTTTCTTAAACAAATCAGCTTTTTTCAATCTAATGAAAAAACACTCGAATGTTTAAAGAAAAACGGGCTTTTAACTTTTGAAAATGGAGAAAAAATAGGTATTAATATTAAAAATTGGTGGTATTTTAACGCATTGCTAGCAAACGACAATTCTGATTGTGAAATAAGAAAAATGATTGAATATGTTGTTTGCCATAATGATGTTGAACTGACGTTTAAATTATTTGACTACCCAAAAGTAACAACAAACAAGATGATTTTTTATGCAAAATCATTTAATTATGACAATTATTCGACAAAGAGCATCGAAATCATTGGATCGCTAAGGTCACATTCTTGCACCTTTATGTCCAAAATGAATGAAATTGAATTCATGGCATTGTCCTTTAAACACATTCAAAGCGATTTTGACTCTTTCAAAACGATAATTGAGGAATCTAAATTTATTGAAAACTATCGTCAGATAAAATCTACATATGACAAAAAGAAAGAAGAAATGTCAGAGACATTGCTTATTGCAAGAAAAGTGCTTGTTGAATATATCATGAACTATGATGGAGCCGTTTTTGAAATTGATAATGACGCAATTTATGAACTTTTTCAAGAGTACGAATTCAGTCTTGACGAAAAGGGCCTAAAAAACCTTTCGCGTATATTGGCACTGATTTTATATAAAGGAAAGTGCGAATATCGAAAGGCGTTTCAGATAATACGCGCTGGTTTTGATGGGGGTGAAAAGTATAACTTCAATGAACTAAAAGTTGATCAAAATGATTTGAGACGAATCGTGTATAGAATCGAAAGAAAAAGAAAGATGCTTGATGATATATCAAAAGAATAGGAAAAAGGAGATTTGATTATGGATAAATTGTTGATTTCAATAATCATCGATAACAGCCTTGCTGTGCCTGAAGAGAAGGTAAATGAGTTCAGAAATGAATTTGATTCATTTTTAAATGACATTTCCTTATTTGATAAAAAGCAACAAATAGAAACGGAATTGATATGCTATGGCGATTTTTCCCCATCAATCGCAAAGACTTTTGGTGGCGGCTTTGATCAAGATAAGGTTGAAAGAGGCTGCATTCCTTTTTTTGATAGAGCAATGTGCCAAATTTTAGAAACTTTAAATGAAAGAATTGGACAAATTATGCAAATGGGCGATGG
>CAVKFY010000020.1:0-16650 GCA_963655775.1 Alistipes communis | reverse complement strand
GCTATGAGAATGGCTGGAATTGATGAAAAATACATCACTGGCTCTGCTTCTTATCATGAGAAATTTCTCAAATACGCTTCGATAATGCCTTCCCTATGTGGAAACCCACTTTATTACTGGACACATTTTGAACTTAAGCAAGTATTTGGGATTAATGAGAGCTTAAACAGCGAGACTGCCGAAAGAATCTATTCCGAAGCAAACGAGAAAATCAAAAGCCTCTCTGTTCAAAAACTCTTAAAACTCTTCAATGTTCACTTTGTTGCAACAACAAATGATCCAACTGAAGACTTAAAAGATCATTGCAAGGTTAACGAGACCAACGTTACTCCAACCTTTAGACCTGATAAGCTTTATTCTTTTGATTCAAACTATCTCAAGGAATTAGGCAAGCTCGTCGGATACTCCTTAGATACCTTAGATGACTTAGAGAAAGCGATTTCTGAAAGATTAGATTTCTTTGTAAGCAAAGGTTGCAAGATTACAGATCACGGATTTAAAGATTTTCCCCGTAAATATGCCTCGGATTCTAAAGCGAGAGAACTTTATTTGAAGAGAGATAGCCTTTCTGAAGAAGAACGCGATTCCTTATTCGGATATCTTCTTGTCTTCTTGATGAAAGAATACAAAAAGAGAAATCTCATCATGCAAATTCATTTCTCTGTCACTAGAAATATCAACACCCCAATGTTTAAAAAGGTTGGTGTCGATGCAGGATTTGATGTCATTGCAGAAGGAGTTAACGTCTCCGACTTAATCAAATTCCTAGATAAGTTAAGTGATGAAGAAAGGCCAACAATCATTCTTTATTCACTCAACCCTGAAATGCTTAGAGAAGTCTCTTGTATCTCTGGCGCCTTCAGAAATGTTCTTGTTGGTGCGGCATGGTGGTTCAACGATACCCTCTTAGGAATCAGAAGAAACCTTGAAATCATCTCTGAATACTCCCTTTTGGGAACTAACTTAGGAATGCTTACTGATTCAAGATCGTTCTCTTCTTATTCAAGATTTGACTTCTTCAGAAGAATTCTTGCAACATTCTTAGGGGAAAAAGTTGATGCAAGCGAGTATCCTTTAGATGATGCAAAGAAATTGGCATATCAAATTTCTTACGGCAATATCAAAAATTTATTAGGAGAATAAATTATGGAAAATGTCTTAGAACAAATTAAGCATTACCGTCTTGTTCCAGTGGTTGCCATTAACAAGATTGAAGATGCAATTCCAACAATGGAGGCTCTTGTTAATGGAGGACTTCCAGTTGCGGAAATCACTTATCGTACAGCCTGTGCTAAGGACGCGATTAAATTAGCAATTGAGAAATTCCCTAACGCTTTAATTGGTGCAGGAACCGTTATTAATCCTGAACAAGCAAAAGAAGCGATCTCTCTTGGCGTCAAGTTTGTTGTCTCTCCGGGTTTAAGTGAGGAAATCGCTAAGATTTGTAAAGATGCGAATGTTCCTTATCTTCCAGGATGCGTCACTCCAACCGAAATCATGAAAGCATTAAGCTTAGGAATTAACGTTGTTAAATTCTTCCCAGCTGGCAATTATGGCGGATTAAAGACAATCAAGGCTTTAAATGGACCATTCCCACAAGTTACCTTCATGCCAACTGGCGGAGTTAACGAAGAGAACATTCTTGAATATCTTGCCTATCCTCATATTCTTGCCTGCGGTGGCAGCTTCATGATGAAAGGCAGCTTCGAAGAAATTGAAGAAAAAACAAAGAAAGCCGTTGAGCTTGTAAGAGGAAAATAAGTATGAAAGCAGTTACTTTAGGCGAATTAATGCTTCGTCTTCAACCAGATAACTATTTACGTTTCGTTCAATGCGATCATTTAGAGGCCACATTCGGTGGCGGAGAAGCAAACGTTGCAGTCTCTCTTGCCAATTATGGCATTGATGCAGCCTTTGTTAGCAAAATCCCATCTCATGAGATTGGACAAGCTGCCGTTAATTCATTAAGAAGATATGGCGTTGACACTTCTAAGATCGTTAGGGGTGGAGATCGCTTAGGAATCTATTTCCTTGAGAAAGGCGCTTCACAAAGACCTTCTAAGGTTATCTATGATCGTGCCAATAGCGCTTTCGCATTATCTAGTGCAGATGAATATGATTGGGACAAGATCCTTGAAGGAGTTAATTGGTTCCATTTCTCTGGTATCACACCAGCATTAGGCGATAACGTTGTTGAAATCACTAGACAAGCTCTTAAGGCTTGTAAGAAACATGGCGTCACGGTTTCTTGTGATCTTAACTACCGTAGCAAACTTTGGTCTAAGGAAAAAGCCAAGGAAGTCATGAGCGAATTCACGCAATACGTTGATGTCCTTATTGGAAACGAAGATGACGCAAACGATGTCTTTGGAATCAAAGCTGAAGCAACCGATACATCTTCCGGAAAACTTAACAAAGAAGGATATGTCTCTGTTGCAAAACAATTAAAAGACAAGTTTGGCTTCAAATATGTCTGCATCACAATGAGAACATCAATCTCTGCTACAGATAATAAGTGGTGTGGCATGATTTATGATGGACAAGCCTATATGTCTAAAGAATATAACCTCCATATCGTTGATCGTGTTGGTGGTGGCGATTCATTTGCAGGCGGCTTAATCTACGCCTTACTTAATGATTATCAACCACAAGCGGCAATTGAATTTGCTGTTGCAGCCTCTGCCTTGAAACATTCCATCGAAGGTGACTATAACTTTGTCAGCGTTGATGAAGTTAAGAAGCTTGCTGGCGGAGATGGCTCTGGCCGTGTTCAAAGATAATTTCTAAAACTCCTATGAAATCTAGCCCTGGAATTGTGCACCAGGGCTTTTTCATATCAAAATAAAGGGGTTTTAGCTGTGAAAATTAGGTTTTTAAAAACACCCTATTTTTAGGATGCTTAGTTTAGTTCTTCAGAACTATATGGTGTTTTCTACAACGTGCTTCGTAGTTTTCTTTTGCACCAACTTGAATTATTGGATCATTTGCTTTTGCTGGCTCACCATTTATCAAACGTTGAGTTCTAGTTGCAGCGCATCCGCAAACCGTACAGACTGCAGATAGCTTTGTTACGAACTCTGCTCTTGCTAATAGTTCTGGCATAGGACCAAATGGCTCTCCTTTGAAATCCATATCAAGTCCTGCGACAATAACTCTAATTCCTCTATCTGCAAGGTCTTCACAAATCTTAACCACGCTCATATCGAAGAATTGAACTTCATCGATTGCAACAACTTGCGTATCTTCTCGAACTAATTCAAGGATAGAAGAAGCGTTTTTTATTGCATACGCTTCATATTTACTTCCATCATGAGAAGCAATTGCGGTCTTATCATAACGATCATCGATCGCAGGTTTAAACGCAATGATTTTCATCTTCGTATAAGAAAGAGTTTTTACTCTACGAATAAGTTCCTCGCTCTTACCTGCAAACATTGGTCCTGTGATGACCTCTAACCATCCTTTTTGAAGCTCTTGATACATACTAAAAACCTTTCTTACAAACTTGAGTATTATACATTAAACGAAGCAAATCTTATCTCAAAATTATCTTGAAGATTTATCGTAAGGGATGCCTTCTGCTTTCGGGGCGTGGGATTTCTTCGAAAAAAGAATTAAGGAAAGCAAGGCGATTACATAAGGAATCATGCAATAGAAGGCTTTGGAGTTATAGAAGGTTTTTGCTGCTCCGCCAAAGGCGATTGTCATGAATTGAGCGAAAGACATAAATAAGGCAAAGAATAAAGCAGCCAATGAAATATTTAAGGCTTTCCAGTTACCTAAGATTTCGATAGCTAAGACTAAGAAACCATAACCAAATACACCAGAGGTAAGGTTCCATTCGCCAAGTTGTAAGCAAGTGAAGATGATATAACCACCAATTGCAGCAGAAACTGAACCTATAGCAGTTCCAATATATCTCATCTTATTAACTTTGATACCAACGGAATCTGCTGCAGCAGGATTTTCACCACATGCTCTTATTCTTAGCCCAAGGCGAGTTCTATTCATGATGAAGGCAAGAACGATGATAAGAATTATTCCAACTACAACTGTGATATTAAGATTAGAGAACATTCCGTTAAAGAAGCCATTATCTGTCTTATAAAGCATGACGTTATAGAACATCGAGACGTCTGTTTCAGGAAGGTCTGCTCCACGATGGACTGTGTTAACAATCAAAACGGCTGCGGCAACAACGCTATTCAATGCTGTGCCAACAATCGTTTGGTCTGCTTTCAACTTAATGGAAACAAAAGATAAGGTGAAAGAGAATACAACCGATACCAGTATACATATCAGGAGTCCAAGCAAGTAGATGAAATTAACAAAGAACCAATTGTTTAACAACGGTGAATCAGATAAGGCTCCGCTCATTTGCTGGCAGAATAAAATACCAGAAAATGCACCAAGCAACATCGCTCCATCAAGAGCAATGTTGATAATGCCAGAGCATTCGGAGAACATGCCGCCATATGCGCCAAGAATGAAGCCAACGCCGAATACGATGAAGTAGAAAATCAAATTCCCCCAAAGGCTGTCAGTAATCATGACTCCTTCTAAAATCATTACTGGATTCATAAATTCTCCTCCTTATTGGAACGATATAGTTGTTTAAACGATGCATCGATCGTTTGCTTATTCTTTTGATTGATATTAGTGATCAACATACCGATAAACGCGCTAAATGAAGCCGCATAGATGATTACTGCTTTAATTAATTCCATGTAGTATTTGGAATAGAGAATAGAAACGTTAACAATTTGTGTTTGTCCTTCAGAAAGATAAGCAAGGATAAAGGAAGAGAAAATACATCCAATAGGATCGGTTTGACCAATAAGAGCGACAGAAATGCCGTTGAACCCATCCGAAAGCATAACACCATCAAGTGAACCGAAGGTGAACCCTTTAGGAGAAGGGGTGGCAAATATCATATAGCCACAAACACCAGCAATTGCTCCTGAAATAACTAATGAGAGAACGATTTTGCTGTTTTGATTGATACCAGCATATTTAGCAGCAAACTTATTTGACCCACAAAGTTTCAATTCAAAACCAAATCTAGTGTATTTAAGAACGAACCAAATAATGATAGCAACAGCAATAGAAATGAATATGCCTGCAGTAATGTTGTAATAAGCTTGGTTGGCATATCCTTCCGCATCAAATTCATTGAATAATGTTGGTAGTCTTCCTGAAACAGACATTTTTGCTAATTGAGTTTTGTTGGATTTATCAATCCAATCTGTTGGTAGATAATCGCCAATCATTCCACAGAAATAATAGACAATCCAGTTAAGCATGATGCCAGAAAGAACTTCATTAACGTTGAAATGAGCTTTTAATAATCCAGAGATTAAGCCAATCGCAGAGCCACCAAGTAATGCAACAAGAGCGCAAACGTACCAAGGCATTCCGCAGAATGAGCAAATTAAAGCCAAGAAAGCACCCATTGTTAATTGCCCTGTAATTCCTATATTAAATAGGCCAAGTTTAAAGGCAAAGGAAATAGAAATACCTGCCATTACCATAGGTGTCATCGTGCCAATGACATGCGATATTGCATCAAAGTCACCTTCTGACATTCCTTGGAAACCAGCGGTAAACAAAACACTTAATCCAGCAAAGCAGTTCTCTGGGTCACGAATAACCATGATGATAAATCCAGCAAGAAGACCAATTAAGATACAGATAATGGAACTAGTAACTGCTCTTGCAACTTTAAAATGAAATAGCCAAGAAAAGAATTTAGCGATTGGAACGCATACGTATCTAAGATAATGCCAAATGTATTTATTTAAGAAATTACCAACAGGAGTAAAAGTCTTTTTTAGAAAAGAACCGACTTTTACCGAGAGATTTTTGATTTTTGAAATAAATTCCTTCATATTTATTCTCTCCCTTCTTGCACTTTAGCACCAGACATATAAAGACCGATTTCTTGAACTGTGGTTTCTTTAGGATTAAGTTCCGCAACGATTTTTCCATCATGCATCACAAGAATTCGATCAGAAACATTCATTACTTCTTCTAGTTCAAGAGAAACAAGCAAGACGCCTTTTCCTGCATCGCGGTTTTCAATCAATTGTTTGTGAATTCTTTCGATAGCCCCAACATCCAATCCTCTTGTAGGAGAGACTGCGATTAATAGTGGAGAATTCAAATCTAATTGTCTTCCGATAATTGCTTTCTGTTGGTTGCCACCAGACATTGAACGAACGATTGTTTCTGCACCAAGAGAAGAACGAATATCGTATTGTTCAATTAATTTATTCGCATACTCATTGATGGCCTTCTTGTTACGAATATCCATGATGTTATATGGTTTCTCGAAGTATCTTTCTAAAACGAGATTATCTTCAAGCGAGAAATCTAATGCTAATCCGTATTTATGTCTATCTTCCGGGATATGGGATAAACCCGCTATTTCTCTCTCACGGATGCTTAGTTTTTCTAGGTGAGCATCGATATATTCTTTCTCTTTGTAGGTTTTACCTTTGGATTCAAGGAGTTTTTTAATTGTTTTGTTATAACGAGGATTCTTAACGTGACGAAGGATTATTTCTCCTTCTTTTGCTTTGCAAATACCAGTTAAGGCATAGACCAAATCACTTTGTCCATTGCCTTCGATACCAGCAAGACAAACAATTTCTCCTTCACGGACATTTAAACTAACGTTTTTAACCGTGTCTTTTCCTTTTTCTTGGTTATAGACTGTTAAATTATTGATGGTAAGGATGTCTTTGCCTGGTTTTGATTCTCCTTTTTGGGTAACAAGTTGGACGTCTCTTCCGACCATTAAACGTGAAAGTTCTTCTTCGGTTGTTTCTTTTGTATTTACCGTTCCAATGCATTGGCCTTTACGGAGAATCGTGACTTTATCTGTAACAGCCATGATTTCATTAAGCTTATGTGAGATGAAAAGAATGGATTTCCCTTCTTTGGCAAGGTTTCTCATTGAAATCATCAAGTCATCGATTTCTTGCGGAGTAAGAACTGCTGTAGGTTCATCGAAAATCAAAATGTTTGAATCTCTATAGAGCATTTTAAGAATTTCGACCTTTTGTTGCTCTCCAACAGACATATCATCGATCTTTTCATCCAAATCGATGTGGAAGTTATATTTCTTACAGAGTTCCTCAAGTTTTGCTCTTGCTTCTTTTGGCTTGATGTAACCAAATTTACCGGTAGGCTCTTCGCCTAAGATGATGTTTTCTAATGCTGAAAAAACTCCTACAAGCATGAAATGTTGATGAACCATACCAATTCCCATTTTGCATGCTTCATGTGGATCCTTAATAGAAACTTTTTCGCCATTTAAAAGGATATCGCCAGAATCTGGTTCATATAAACCAGAGACCATAGACATAAGAGTGGATTTACCTGCGCCATTTTCACCAAGTAAGGCGTGGATTTCACCTTTCATTAATGTAAGCGATATGTCATCATTTGCCTTTATGCCAGGAAAATATTTGCATATATGCCTTAATTCAAGAACTTTTTCTTCCATATGATTACTCCCAATTAAGGAAAGAGGGCCGTAATGGCCCCCTTAAAATTGTTGTTTATTTGTTGTGGTAGGTTACTTTGACCTTGGAAACTGTTGGCTTATTGGTCGTGTCAGAAGAAACGGTGATTGTTTTGGCTTTCATCGCTTTGACAAGAGTGTCATAATCCGCAAGTTTGAAGTTCTTAAATCCCCAGCATCCTTCATCGCCAGTGGAGGTTGGAGTTGGAAGAGCGACTGCATCTTCATCAATACCAAGGTTTTCAATCTTACCAGCTAAGCTATCGGAGAATTTTTCATAGTTGTTATTCTTCCAATCGGTTAAAGCTGATTTGATGGATGTGCCTAAGCCTTTCATAGCAGAGGTTAAAAGATAGTCTCTCATGCCATCTGGTTTGATGGAGGTGTCAGCGTGTTGGTTGGTATCAACGCCAATCCAGGATTTGCCAGTCTTATTAGCAATGCCAGAAAGAGCGGTGGTAACAGAGTTATAGACAGCTCCGCCACAGGCAAAGATTGATTCAGTGCCGTTTTCATACCAATTCTTAGAAAGGTTGGTTGCTTCGGTTGTGGAAGCGAATTGTCCAGCATAGTAATATTGCATGTCGATGGCGTCAGCGTCTAAGCTTAATTCAGTTGCAGCTTTTTCTGCACCTTGGATAAAGCCATAGCCATATCTCATAACGGCAGGAACTGCCATACCGCCAACAAAGCCTAATTTTCTTAAACCTTCTTTGACAGCGCCATATCCAGCCATGAATCCAGCTTGTTCCTCATGATATTGAGTCATGGAAACTTTGCTTGTTAATGTGAATTCTTTGTATTCGTTATCAGAATCTTGGTTAACGCAGTCTAAGGCTAAGAAATGAATGTCTTTGTATTCTTTGTTTGATTGAACGATTTTGACGACAGGTTGGAAGAGGTAGCCAGGCAAGACAATGAATTTTGCGCCCCAGTCTGCGGCTGCTTTGATAGCTGCAACTCTTTCTGTTGTGGTGAAGTCACCACCTGTTGCTGTTGGTTGATAGTACTTTGTTTGAATTTTGCCGCTGCTGACGACTTGGTTTTCAACTTTTCCACCGCCATTTGCGACAGCCCATTCATTAACCGCTTCCCAAGAAGTTTGGTTAAAGTTGTGGTCATTTAACGTCCCGGAATCTGTTACTAAGGCAACCTTAATAACTGTATCTTCTGTGCTAGTAGAAGATTTTTTGTCTTCCTTTGGTGAACAGGAAGCGAGGGTGAGGAGTGAGGCACCTAATAAAAGAAGTGCTTGTTTTTTCATACTTTAATTTCCTCCTATATGTATGAATTCTGGATAAGGTTCTATCAAAACACGACAACAGCTTTCTAATGAGTCACATCGCATCTTAATAGATCAAAGAACAGTTTTCTTATCCGGGAACTCATTATAATTCCAAAAAGGCAGTTAGCAATAGTATATAGATGACGATTTTTTACGATTTTAGAAAAAGATTTTTACGTTGACTTTAGATTTAATTTTACGTGTAATTGTTCCTATGGTTACTCTTTCTTCTTTGTTAGATAATGCGTAAGGCTTAAGGAGAGAAAAAAATGATAGTTATTGGTGGAATGATTGGGATAGGTAAGACGACAACTGCACAAATCTTAGAGAAGGAATTAGGTCTTCCAACATATTTTGAAACTGTCAAAGGAAATGAGATATTACCATTATTCTACAAGGCAAACAACGAGGAAAAACAAAAATATCGTTATTCTTTCCTGCTTCAAACGTCTTTCCTTAGAGCAAGGTTTAACACCTTAAGAAACGCCCTTAAAAACGAGAATGCAATTCTTGATAGATCCTTATTTGAAGATTGCTATTTTGCTAAGAAAAATTATGAACTAGGCAATATTTCTGAACTCGAAATAAAGATATACAATTCTTTCTCAAAAGAAATTTTAGAGACTTTGGTTGACTTAAAAAATAACGATAACAATATACTGATATATCTTCATGGGTCTTTTGAAACCGTTTTCAAGAGAATTAAAAGCAGAGGGCGTTCATTTGAAATGGACCCTGAGTTAGTGACTTACTATAAATTCATATATGACGGATATGACGAAATGATGAGGAAAAGTTATCCTAAGGAGAGGATAATTGATATTGATGTTGATAAGATTGATTTAAAGAACGATCCTAAAGCAAGAGAATATCTAATTGGCGAATTAAAAAGAAAGGGTGCGATTAAATGAGAAAAGAGATTGATTTAAAAACTTATAAGAAAAGAAACCAATATTATTATTTCTCTAAGTTCCCTGATCCAACCTATGGATTAGATGTAGATATTGATGTTACCAATCTTCTTAAATATAAGAAAGAGAAGAATGTTTCATTTTTTCCTCTTTTTTTATATTTTCTTACAAAGGCGATAAATTCCGTATACGAACTTCATTTAAGAGAAGTAGAAGGAAAAATCTATTATTATGATTTTATTGAACCTACTTGGACTGTCATGAGTAATTCCGGCGTCTATATAAATGCAGGATGCAATTTTAATGAAGACATAGATACATTTGTCAAAAATGTAACTGAGTTAAATAAAAAAGCAAAAGCCATGGATCCAGATGATGAGCTAAACACGTCTCCTTTATGCTCCGCGCCGAATGTAATATTGGCTTCATGCCTACCTATCTTGCATGTTAAGTCTTTTAGACATCCAACGCCCTCTGGAAATCACGATAGTCTTTCTATACCAAGAGTGTTGTGGGATAAATACGAAAAGGGTGTTGATGGAAGATATCATTTAACTTTGAATATAACTCTTTCTCATGCCTTGGTTGATGGTTTCCCTTTGGCTAATGTCTTTTTGAAATTACAGGAACTAATTAACAATTTATGAATAAGATAGATTTGATAAACGAATTAGGAGAATTTCATCCTTTTAATGAAGAGGAAGAAACAGAGAAGAGAATCGTTCTGGGATTATTGAGAAAAGAAAAAGATGTCTTTTCTAGAGATAATGAAACATATCATTTGACTACTTCGGTTTGGATTGTAAATAGAACATTGGATAAAGTCTTGCTTTGTTACCATAATATCTTTAAAGCATGGAGTTGGCTTGGTGGTCATAACGATGGAGAGGAAGATTGTCTGAAGGTTGCTTTGAAGGAAGCAAAGGAAGAAAGTGGCCTTTCTAATTTCAAAGTCCTTAATGATGGCAAAATATTCTCTTTAGAGATTCTTACTGTTAATTCTCATTATAGAAAAGGAAGGTACGTTCCGTCTCATCTTCATTTGAATGTGACCTATTTATTACAAGAAGACGAAAACGATCCTCTTGAAATAAAAGAAGATGAAAACTCTGGCTTAAGATGGGTGAAACTTGATGATGTATATACGTTATCGACTGAAAAATGGATGGTTGAGCACGTCTATAAAAAGCTTAATTCTAAATTAGATATTTTTAAAAAGAAGAGGGTTTTGTAGTAGCTATTTTGTTTTTTCTCTTTTTTGAAGAGAGCGGAACGTGGTTACGGTATGTTAGCTTTCCATCTTCGTTAATGACTGTGAAATTTGATTCTACGGAATCGCTAGGCCCAAGAATTACTCCGCCTTTTGAACGTATATCAGCCATTGTTTTTGCCAATTCCTCGTATGATACTAATCTAGATTCCAAAGGTATTGCATATTTGCGTCCGTTAAAAGCGGACATTTTAGCTTTGCCTGCATCTTCAACGACTGCTTCGTAATAAAGCCTTTCATTTGGAGTTTCACAATATATTCCACAATAAAGATTTTCCGGATTTGCTAGATCAATATGCTTATTGCAATTTGGCTCAGGGAAGTTATATTCATCAACGATCTTAACTTCGTTTGGCTTTTTGCTTGTTTCTCGGAGACACTTGGGATTTTTAAAAAGGAAAGTAGAAATAGACATAGAGTTGTCTTCTAACATCTTTTTGGCTATTTCCATCGTCATTTTTGAATCATCCAAAGATTTATGAGCAGTATATTTACTCATTTCTTCTTCGCCTAGGAGATTTTTATAGGCGTTTTCCAAAGATATAGAACTCATCTGTTTATCGACTAAATACATATACATTTTCTGAGTATCTACCGCATAACCCATGAATCTTGGTAATGAGTTTCTTTCAGAGTCGGTTTCCAAGAAAGATAAATCGTTATGCACGGAATGCCCGAAGCAAAGGGAATGCTCATCATTCAATATTGCGCATAACGAATCGTAATAATAAGGAAGAGACGGGGCATTTCTATAAACCTCATAATTATTTGCTTCCCAATATAAGTGGAGGCCAATTCCGCTTCGTGAGAGTAAATTGAATTTAGAGTTAGGATTTATTGGATAATGGATTTCTTGTTTGATGTTAAATGATGTATCCGTTATTACGATGCCTACTTCACATATTTTGCCGACTTGGTTGAAACAATTCGCACACTCAAAATCAAAGAAGACAAACGATTCTATTCCTTTTTCAAAAATAGATTTGAGCTTCATAACTTTGCTTGGAACCGTATTATCTATTCCTTTTTTGCCGTAATAAGCATCAAGTGAATAATAAAAGCAGCTGTCAAAATCATGTCTTTCTAAGAAGGAAGAAACATTCTCATTAAGGGCGTATAACATGTTTTTGAAGGCTAATAAGATGAGATAACATTCATCAAGCAAAGGATCTTCATAACGTGATTTTTGCTTATTTAATGGAACAAATCTAGTAAGTTCGAATTCTTCTGATTCCATTGAAATAACGTTAAGCATGTAACGGACATCGAAACATTGAAAGTCAAAAGGTTTTTCACCTATTTCCTTATATTTATCTAATATGAGCTTGCAATCTTTATATATAGACCAGCCAAATATCCCATTATCTGGATCTGTTAATAAATCCGTTATTAAGTTTGAGTTTTTAGAAAACGAAAGAACGTTATTTTCTATTGGTTTCAAACTATCATCGGTTTTTAGATATCCAAATTTAAGGTCTTCACCATCGTTATTTGTCTTTACAAAAAGGAAACTCATTAGAAAACATTCTAAAACAAAACGAAGACAAATGGATTAGAAAATAGATCCCTTGTCGTTGTGTTTCACGTCTCTTCGCTTCATTGGTTCTTTAGGCGTGGTATTTTTGCTAATTCTCTTTATATATTCAATATCCGTTGGAGTAATCACATCGAAAGGGATATAGAATTTCTTCCCTTTTTCACAATTTACCACAGCGTATGATTCTTCATTCTTGATGAAGTTTATTTTGTCTTCATACTCGAAATGTTTCTTTCTCTTTTCTCCAGCAACTCTGATTTTGTATCTATTAATTCCTATATTAGTAAAAGTCATTCTTGTTACACCTTTAAGACTTTTGCTGAATTTGCCATAGAAACACAAAAGAAATATCACAAAGGAGAAAAGAAGGAACGCGGCAAGTGCTTCTTCACTGATGATCACACTCCATATATCTCCGGTGCTATGGATGAACATGACAGCCTGAGTAAAACCCACGTTCACAGCAATTACTATGAAAGCAATAACAAGTATCATCTTATTGCTTAATTTTTGTTTCTTCTTTTTCCTTCTCTTGTAGTTAGGGTCAAATTTTATTGTGTGACTCCAACCTATCTCTTCTTCAACGTCATTCATATATTAAGTTTAGCATAATTAGAAATGTTTCTTTTATAATAGGTGAAGCAATATTTTTAGCTAGAAAAAATAAGAGGATAAGAAGATGGAAGAAACAAATGCAATTTGCCTAAGAAACATAAGCAAAGTATACGAGAACAATGTAAAAGCAATATCTAATTTGAATTTGGATATAAAGGAAGTCTACTCTTCTTCGTTTAATTGCTGGAGTAGAGGAAGTTAGCGATGGAGAAATTTATCTAAATGGCAAACTTTCCAATAATCTTTCTACTAAAGACCGCGAAGTTGCTCTTTCTTTTCAAACAGCTTCTTTGTATTCAAGCATGACTGTATATGAGAATTTAGCCTATGGATTAAAATCTTTTCATCTTTCAAAAGAAGAAACTGATAAACGTGTTCGTTATGCGGCCAAAGTTCTTCAACTAGTTCCATACTTAGAAGCAAGACCAAAAACTCTTACTGAGGGCCAATGCCAAAGAGTTGCCTTAGGTAGAGCGATAGTTAGAAATCCAAAGATCTATTTAATGGATGATTCTCTTGCTGGGTTAGATCGTTCTTTAGCCATCCAAATGCGTTCAGAAATTATAAAAATACATAATGATTTAGGCATGACAACTATTTATGCTACCGCAAATCAAGCTGATGCATTGACTATTTCAACAAAAGTGGTCGTAATGAGACTTGGACACATAGAGCAAGTAAGTACGCCACTTGATATATACACTCATCCGTCGAATTTATTTGTTGCAACATTTTTTGGTTCGCCAACACTTAATGTTATGAAAGGTATATATGAGAATGGAACGATAACTCTATCTAGTGGCGAAAAGATTGCCTTAGAAAAAGAGTTTATTGAAGCACATGATTCTTTCTATAAAAATGAGATAGAGAATAACAAAAAGAAAATAGAAACGCTTAAGGAAAAGAGTCTCTTAGAAGATGCTGAAAGGCTTTCTTATTTGAATGATAAATACGAACATGCATTAACAGAAAAACACGATATTATCTTTGCTATTCGCCCAGAAGATGTTGTTCTTGGCGATGGATTTAGCGTTCGTGTTGTTTCTTCTGATTTAGCTGGTGATAATAATTTTGTTCATGCAGATTTTGTTGGAACTGATCTAGTTGCAAAAATCTCATCAAAAGAAAATGTAAAAGTAGGCGATGAAGTTAAACTTTCATTCAACGTTTCAAAAGCGCACATCTTTGACTCATCTACAGAAAAGACAATTTATTAGTTCATAGAACATCAATCAATATCTATCAATTAATTATTAATTCAAGAATGGCCAGCTCTTCTAGAATAAGAATAAGCTGGCTTTTTTATTTATGAAGAGAAACAATAAAATTAATCCTTTTTCTGTTTGACACTTGAAACTGTATTACTGCAGTGTTAATTTATTAGTGCAGTCACAAAAAAGCATAATACAGATTTCGCTTAATTGAATGCAATTCCAAAAACGTCTGTTTTGGTTGTTTTGGCGATAATCGTGTTTATCCTTATTGGTGAGTCGTTTGATGCTATGCTTTGGCTGCAAACACATTTAGAAGGAGGAAGAAACGCATGCTAAAAGTCTTATCTAAGGCTCTGTTGCTTTGCTTCATCATGGGTTCATGCATTCCCGAGACTAGAGAAGAAACGACGTTCTATCTCACTGGCGCATCCCAAAAATTAACTTACAGCAAAACGGAGGTTAAGAGGATATGCTCCGTAATCGACATCCAAGATTCCGTTGGCCTTATCGATGAGAAGATGGCGGAACTCTTAAGAACGGAAAGCGTGCAATCTACGGGATCGAGAACGATACACGATTTTGCCGGTCATGATTTCGTTGTCGCGAGATATGACGAAAAAGGATACGGAATTTTAAACGTCGCAAACGATGATATAGTCGAAATCGCCCCGTTCTCTCCATTGCCTTTCGATTGGGAGGCCGAAGACGTCCGTTATATTCCTTTGAATGGGTTTTATGAGGCAAAAGATGGTTCTTTTGTAAACTCTGAAACTGACGAAGTTCTATCACAAGGTGAGATTTCGTATCTCGAAGACGAATCGGCAAGATTCGTTGAAAAGTCCATTGATGATAAGAATGAGGCGCTTCTTGAGCAAGCGCAATCCTCTACTACTGTGAAATCAGCTAAAACAAAATCAGTTGATTCTGGCAAGCATCCGTTGGAAGAAGGCTTGATTTATGCAGATGTAGAAGTGCCATATTCTTGGTATTTCAAAAGAAACTCAACTCAATTTCCCGACAACCAAAAAAAATCAGACGGAAAAGGTGACTGCGGATATGTGGCTGCTTCTTTCCTCCTCGCTTATAACGAAATTTTTAACAGCACAGGTTATTTCTCTACAGAACAATCGGTAAAATATATAAAATCATATGCCGGAACGAAGACAAACGATGGATGGGATGGAGTCCCGGAATTGATTGATTCATTTCCACATGATATATGGGGAAGCGAAATAGGGGAGTCTTTTCCTTGGACGATTTCTGATGCAATAAATAGTTTTATGTCTGGAAAGGACAAAAAATATGATATATACAATTATGTTTGGAAATTTTCTACCGTAACTGATCCTGTAAGAGAGGGCGTTCCTGCTGCTTATTTCGGCAATGCTCCAAAAGTAGACACTGGGAATGGCACCATTCCACATGTTGTTGTAGTGTATGGTTATTACAATGACGGAAAGTTGCTGGTTCATTACGGATGGAATAATTATTCGCAGGTTGTGATTTCTCAGTACGGAACTTATGATCTTGGTGGTGTTATTGGGATATATAACAAATCGCTGCATAAACACAACAAGTATTTTGGCGACAAAGCTACTAGGAAAAATTATTGCGGGTGTGGGGCGCTGATGGAATGCTAAATATAAAAATTAAATCGTTCCTTTTTGTTGGGACAGCACTACTCGCTTCTTGTTCAGTTTTCACTCCTAAAGTTGCGGATGCAAAGACTCCTGGTTTGATGGAGGGCATCTATCATTTTAAGTCAATTGAGAATGAAGACTTTCTTCCTGAAGGATGGACTTTTGACGATAAATCGTATTTTGAATTCAAAAAGTATGCCGACGGTAAATATGATAAACATACTATTCTTCCGAATGGATCTTGGGGCATGCATAAATGGGACTATAACAATGATAATCCAGTGTCTTCTTCGAATGAATACGTGATGGAATGGCACAATACTCCGTTTGACAAAATAAGATCTTTGCACGTTGGAGGATATGAATCCTTGAATGATAATACTGTTTTTTATCCGATGGCGCAGTGTGAGACGGAAAAAACATCTGACCCAAATTGGTGTGGTTTTAATGACGTTTTTATTTATATCCACTCGGTTAATAAGCATGAATTCTCAAAAAGAAATGTAAAGATTTTCTGCAGAACAAAATCTTTTGATGAAAATTTTAGTGTTACGTTTTCGAATGAATAATTTTGAATATGTACGAATCTAGAATCGTCATATACATATTATTTGATGAGACGACAATAGAAGATGCGTAAGAGATTAATG
>CAVKFY010000019.1:2365-10816 GCA_963655775.1 Alistipes communis | reverse complement strand
CGCTTACTAAAAGAATTCCCTGACGCGTCTTTCTTCTCTTATGATTCCTACTATAAATGTTTTGCTGATATGCCTTTCGAGGAACGTTGTGCGCTTAATTTTGATGATCCAGCAATTCTTGATGAAGAATTATTCACCAAACATTTAAAAGACATCAAAGAAGGAAAAGAGATTAACGTTCCTGTTTACGATTTCGCTCTTCATTTAAGAAAAGAAGATGTTTCAACTCTTATCAAGCCTTCAAAAACAGTCTTTGTGGATGGGATTTTAATTTACACGATTCCAAACCCTAGAGAATATTTTGATTATTGTATCTACGTTGATTGTGATGCGGATATACGCCTAGCTAGAAGAATTCTTCGCGACAGCGAGGAAAGAGGAAGAACTCCACGTTCCGTTATTGAACAATATCTATCAACAGTTAAGCCAATGCATCAAAAATACGTCGAAAAAGGGCGTGATTTTGCTGACTACATTTTCTTGAATTCTGAAAATGATGGCCTTAATGAAAATGAATTCCAAGTTCTTCTAAAACAAATAAAAGAGGTTATTAGAAAAAATGATAATTGATGCGCATGTTCATTTAGCATCTTGGCCTACTTTGGCAACTTGCAAGAAAAATATCCTTTATTCCATGAAGGAATATGGAATTTCTTATTCTTTGATTAGCCATTGCGATTGTTCGGAATTTCCTTCAACTGGAGATAGATATTCAATAAGGAAAATCAGCCAATACCAAGGTCTTAAGGAATGCTTGGAGTTTGCTAGAAAATATCCTAATCGTTTTGGGGTTTTAGTTTGGATAAACCCAAACACCCAGAAGTTAACTGCTAAATTTAAAAAACTAATCGAAGATAATCTTGATATCATCCACGGTTTTAAGTTTCATCCATACGAAAGCAGGATCCGTATAACAAACAAGAAACTCGTTCCTTATCTTGATTATATCAATTCTTTAGGGTTACCTTTACTCGTTCATACGGCAAAAGATCAGTTTTCTTCTATTTTTTTCCTTGAATCTGTTGCAAAGAAATATCCTAATATCAATTTCATTGCTGCTCATCTTCAATTATTAGAAGGTAATAAATCCAAAGCAATTTCTTTATTAAAAAGATGTCCAAACATCTATGCGGATACAGCTTGGGTTTCTATTAAAGATGCGAAAAATGTTTTAAGAAAAGTTGGGATTGAGCGCATTTGCTATGGAAGCGATAATCCAATCGATGGGGCAGATACCTATGCAAACCCTATGTATACGGATTATTTTGCAAACAAAGGCAAATTAACAAAAGAAGAGATAGAACATACGTTCTATCTCAACGCGGCTAAAATTTATAATATTGATCTAAAGAAAATAAAATAAGCTTATTTCTTTTCTATTTGTTTTGTTTCAAGAACAGTCTTTTCGAGTTCTTTCTCTTTAGGTTCTTCTTTTTTCTTCATACCTAAAAGATGGCGTTTTTCTTTCTTTTCCTTAGGTGCTTTGACTTGTTTTTCTTTCTTTGTGGCAACATATGGGCTGGATTTTTCTTCGATTTTTTCAACTACAAGTCCTGGTGCGTAACGTTCAGGGTTCTCTTTTCTCCAGGCTAATTTCCAAATCGAATATAAAGACATCGTTGCTTCGATAACAAGTAAGGCAATAGCAAACACTCTAACGAAATTTCCCCAACCATCGTTTCCAACATCAAAGCCAATTTGCACAGCAAAAGTTCCGATTAATAAGAGTAAGGCTGCAATCATGTTAAGAATTCTTAAACCAGTTTTAACGCCAAAAACCGCATTCATTCTATTAATCGTGAATCCTTCTTCTGGCTTAATAAAGGCAAGGCAAAGAACGATGATTGAAACTAGTAATGAACCAAAGCCAAAGCCTAAGCAAACATATAGATATGTTGATGCGCCTGCACCATTTTCAACAATAAGTCCAATTCCAGAAACCAAGGAATATAAAAGGCCAAACAATCCTAAGAAAATATAGGAAAGTAAATACAAGGTCTTTGTGATCTTGTTTTTATAAAATAATCTTGCTTCATTCTCTTCCATACTTATGCACCATCCTCATGATCTTTGTATTTTTCTGATCCGTATCTGCCATGCTCTGGATCAATTTCGTTTTCATGTAACATATCGAAATCTTCACCTGTTTGGCCACTTTTTCTTTTTCGTTTATAAGGTGTGAAACCTTTATTTTTTCGTGTTCCAAAATACGGCATGACTAGATTGTAACCCAAATAGAGCAATAACCCAAAATAAGAGCGAAAATAAATTCCATTCCTAGAATCATAAAGGCTCTTCCTAAGTGTTTCTTATCCTTAAATAGATATAGAGGACCTAAACCTGCTGAGGCGCTTAACCCTGCCAGCAACGCTCCAAAAGGAATCAAACCTTGTAAATATAAGTTCGAAATCAAAACTGATGCGGCACAGTTAGGAATCAAGCCAACAAAAGCGGCAAAGAGCGGGGAAAGATAATAGTTATTCGTTAAAAATGCGGAAATGTTTTCTTCTCCAACACCTAGAATAAGTAAACCAAAAAGGAAAGAAATCACATACGAATAAGCAAATATCTTTAAAGAATGTAACAATGGATGAACGACGTGTTCATGAATCTTGCTTTCTTCCTTTTCTTCTTCTATGGAATGGTGACAACAACCGATATGGATTTCATTCTCTCCTTCGCAATGTTCCATATGCTCATGAACTTCATCGTTATTTTTTCTAAATAACATATCAATGCCAAAGCCAACAATTGCAGCAAATGCAATCTTCACCGCAATAACAATGAAACCAACATACCATTTATTGAAATTGCCAAATAGGATTGGCATTGCCTCATCTGAACAAGCAATAAATATTGCAATCAGCGTTCCTAAGGTTAGATGACCTTTGCTAAAAAGATCTGCACCAACTATTGATATGCCGCATTGTGGGATAGCACCAGCTAATGAGCCAAAGAAAGGAGCCATTTTCTTTTTTCTTTCTAATAAATGAGCAATTTTATTCTCAAAGAAAGAGAGAACAACGTATAAGACGATTGCAACTCCAAATATCTTCAAGGAATCAAATAATGTATCAAGTGCTAATTCAGAAACGTTTTCCCAAGTCATACCTTTATTATATAACTCCTCCCACAAGGTCATAAGGATAGCAAATAAAATGGGCTTTGTTTATAATTTATTCATTGAGGTTAAGAAAATGGAAGAAAATGATCCAAAATACGATCCAAGAATCAGAAGAAATAAATTAAAACCACATAAAGATTCTTCATTTAAAAAGATAATAGCCGTAGTTTCAGGAAAAGGCGGAGTTGGTAAATCCTTTGTTACCTCTCTTTTAGCGGTTTCTTTGATGAACAAAGGCCATAGCGTATCAATCATGGACGCGGATGTTACTGGCCCATCAATTGCTAAGACTTTTGGTGAAGATAACTACACTTGTATGGGAGATAAAGAAGGCATTTTCCCAGCTAAAACCGCAAGTGGTCTTACTCTTATTAGTTCTAACAACCTTTTAGATGACCCAACAACTCCAATAGTTTGGAGAGGAAGCCTTATCTCTTCTTTAGTCGCCCAAATGTTTACCGAAGTTGTCTATGGGGAGAAAGAATTCCTTCTTATTGATATGCCGCCAGGAACAGGAGACGTTCCTCTTACCGTATTCCAACAACTTCCAATTGATGGAGTAATCATCGTTACCTCTCCTCAAGATCTTGTTTCTGAGGTTGTAACAAAGTCCATAAAAATGGCTAAGATGATGAATATCAAGATCTTAGGCGTTGTGGAAAATATGGCTTACGTGAAATGTCCTCATTGCGGAGAAGAAATCAACATCTTTGGTAAAGATAGTGTCGAATCCCTTATCAAAGATATGGATGTAAAACTATTAGACAAGATAGGCATTGATCCATCATTAACAAAGCTAATAGATGAAGGAAAAATCGAAGAATATAAAGGTGATTATTTAGAGAACTCTACCAAAGAAATTGAAAATCTTCTTAAATAAATTAGGTAACAAATTAATTTGATTCAAACTTTATATTAGATTCATTAAGGCTGCTCACGTAGCAGTCTTTTTTGTAAACTCTTTCTTAAATCTTTTTCTTACGAAAAATTTTTGTTTTTGTGATAATTCATCCGTTCAAAAATCGCTGACAAAAAGTGTCGTTCTTCTCATGTCTGACTGGAGGGCAATAAGCGTTTTTTTGTTTGAAGGTAAATATGGAAAAAGAAGTAAATTATCTGGGGGAAGCCCCATTAGGAAAATTGATCTTAAGATTCGCTATACCTAGTGTTTTGTCTTTATTAGTTTCTGCACTATATAACATTGTCGACCAGATCTTTATTGGCAATTCATCTGTTGGTACGTTAGGAAATACTGCAACCACTATCGTTTTTTCATTAACTGTCATTGCACTCGCTTTTGGCTTGATGTTAGGAGATGGTGCAGCCGCATATATGTCACTTGCTTTAGGCAAAGGGAAAAAAGAGAAAATTCACAAAATCGTTGGTGTTTCCCTCTTATTTTCCTTAATCGTGTCGCTTATTTTCTATGCGATTTGTATCCCCTTGCTTGATCAAATCCTTAGCTTATTTGGGGCAAAAACCCAAGAATCATTAGAAAAAGCCCATGAATATGGCTTAATAATTGTTATTGGTTTCCCTTTCTATATAATCATGAGCACGATGAATTCAATCATCAGAGCTGATGGTGCGCCTAAGATTGCAATGATTTCTATGGTTGCTGGCGCAGTGACTAATATCGTCTTAGATGTAGTTATGATTTTTTCTCTTGATATGGGTTTAACTGGTGCAGCCCTTGCCACAATCATTGGTCAAATCATCTCATTCGTTATTTCGTTCTTTTACTTCTTTAAGTCAAAAACATTCCGTTTGAAATTAGATAGTTTCAAACCAGAATGGAACGATCTTCTTGAGATATTGAAATTAGGTTTCTCCTCATTTCTTACTCAAATCTCAATTGTCATCATCAGTGTTGTTATTATGAACACTTTGGCTCAATATGGAAAAGATTCAAAATACGGAATTAATGATCCTCAAGCAATTGTTGGAGTCGTTATGAAGGTATTTACAATCGTTATCAACATTACCGTAGGTATCGCTAGCGGTGCTCAATCTATAATTGGCTATAAGTATGGAGCAAAGAAATACGATAGAGTCAAGAAAGGCCATTGGATTATTCTTGTTTCTACGGCCGTAGTTGGTGTTATTGCCACTATCATATTCCAAAGCATACCAAGAGAGATTGTTGGAATCTTTGGTGCAAATACAACGAATAAAGATCTCTATTTTGAGTTCGGAGAAAAAAAACAATAAGAATATATTTAATGCTTATTCTCTTTACTTGTATGCAAAAGGCAAACGCTGTCTTCCTTCAATCGATTTCGTCCCCCATCAAATCGACGCTCTTATCATTAACACGTGATGTCATTTGTTTCGCCCCACTTACGATTTGTTTGCCTATTGGTTTAGGGATTGAAGGAGTATTAAGGGCAGTACCAATATCCGATACAATAAGTATGATTCTAGCTGTGATATTCATCATTCTTGAATTTAAGAAAATGAATAAAGAAATAGAATTGAATTAAAAAACGGTCGTCTAATTAGGCAGCCGTTTTCATTTTTGCGTTATAAGATTGTTTCCTATCTAAGAATACAAATCCAATCCATCCTATATAAAGCAATAAGATGAGTGCAAAGATAATGTGGGAGTAAACCGTTGCAGAGTTTTGATAAAACGCTTCATGCATAAATCCAGAGAAGAGAAGCAAAGATAAGAAAATCCAAGATAAGATCTTAAAAACTTTAACATTAGGTAGGAACAAATTAATGATATAGATAATCATCAAAATAACCGTGTAAGTCATCATAAACATTGGGAAGAATGTCGCATATCCCGTAGGCAAGAGGTCATAATAAGGAACATATGTATCGCTTGTTTCTCCTGGCCCAGCGAAAAAATGCATCACTATCGCTCTTGGCATGCATTCCAAAATGAGCATGACTCCTAAGATAACTAACATCGATGCAATCTCAATTCTTTTTTATTTTCATTGACATAAAAAGCCCTCTCTTTTCTGCAATTTGATATTTGTCTTTGCAACTGTATTGTAGTTCATAAATACAGAGTTGTAAATAACTAAAAAGGCCATCAAGGCTTGTACCTTAATGACCATTTAGTTTTAGATGTTTCTAATTAAACCACTTTGTCTGCAACAATGAGTTTAACACCAGCAAGATTGGAGGTAACTTCAATTGTGCTTAATGAGTAGGTTGTATAAGAGAATGTAGTGTCTAGCGTCTTTGTTTCGGTGCCATCAGAATAACTAATTTCAACCTTTACATCAAATCTCTGAACGTAAGACCCACTTTCAGAATCGTATGCGTTATAGTCAGAAGCGCTAGCGGTAATTGTATCTCCAAGATAGATTGAATTCGTTGCGCTATCGCTGGCGCCAACTGCGCATGTATAAGTGCTCAATGAAGCGCTGCCTTTAACGGTACGAACTTGTACCATGCCCAATTCGCTTGAAGAGTTATTGACATACTCAAACTTAACACTAACTTTTTGATTTTCGGTTACTGTTGGAGTTAAGGTAACGTTTCCTTCAGGCATAACAAATTCAACATATTTTTTGTTGTATTCACCCGTTTTAATTTCTAATTCGGTCTTTTCACTCGATGAAGCAACGCTATATTCAAGCTTTGTAAGCGAATATCCGAAAGTTTCTGTAAGATTGATCTTAACTTTTTTGCCAGCTGCAAAAGATGCTGTATTTGCTTCGAATGTAAATCTAACTTTAGATTGAAGATCGGCTTCATTTTCGATTGTAACGGAATATTTGTTACCAAATTCAAGAGTGACGTTGGCAATGCCGCTTTCTGGCATAGTACACTTAACAAAATCATAAGTTACGGAACTGTATCCAACATAACCGCTACCGCTTTCAGCGTTGAAATGTGTGGAATTCGTACCATCAGAAATTGTAGCACCAGTTAAACCAAAGCCAGTATTTACCATTGGGAATAAATAGAAATCATCACCTGGAGCGAAATCGCTTAATGATTTTGCAGGAGCGGAGATTGAGGAAGACGCTCTCACAACGCATTCAGAATAATGAGTGCTATCTTCAGTTATCGTAATCGTTCCGCCAACCTCAGTTTCAATAACGATTGTGATGCTTGAGCCATCAGAAGGCATTTTAAATTCATATCCGGTCTTTGTTATTTGTTTATAACTTGAATCATAACCAAGATAAATGTCGGATGCAGAAACTTTATTAGCTTCATCACCTTGGATGTAAGCTTTTCCAAGTGTATATCCACTTGCAACCTCTGGAATGACGTAGATGTCCGTTCCAGCAGCTGCCGAAGTAGATGCCATTTCTTTTGGAGAGCCGTATGAACCGGCAGCAGAATAGAGTTTTGTCGAGGTGATATGTTCGTTACTTGCAACTTCAATCTTGCCATATTCTGTTCCAACAAAAGTGATAGTAACATCGTTTCCAGGCATAACGAAGTTGATATGTTGATTTGCATTGTATGATACCGCATTTGTTGCGCCCTCAATGGTGAAGGAAACGTTATATCCATCTTTGAAACCAAACGAGAAATCAACAGTTTCACCCTCTAAATACTTAGATTTTGGAGCACCGTTATAATAAGTGATGTAATCTGCACCAACAATTGTTAAAGAATGAGAGCTTACTTCTTTGCCTTCAATTGTAATAACGACGTTATCCGTTGCTTTCTTATAGCCAAGAGAGAAGGTCAAAAAATTATCTTGCCAATTTAAGTTAGAAATATCTATATCTGAAGTTGTATCACCGATTTTAATGGTTGCTTTGGTGATGGAAATGCTCTTAGATCTATACAAAGTGATGCTATAAAGATTCGAGTCAACAACGCATGAAGATGGACCAATTGCAACTAATCCATCTGTTAAGTTATAAGTAATGGTTTTTGTTTCTGTGCTTTCACTGCTATAACTGGAAACAGAATATGGAGCAGCAAAGAAATCAACGCTATCTCCTTCGACTTCAGGCATTGTGAAAGAACCAACGAAGGTGTTTTCTTCTGTTCCTGCGACAACATTGAAAGCGATAGTATGGCCGCCAACGACAATAAGCGCTTGTTCATTAAAAGTTTCAGCATAGTAATAAGAGTTGGCACATTTAATTGTATAAGTTACAGTCTCACCAGATTCATAAGATTCTTTATCGAATGAAATAGATGAAGGCGTGCCATCGTAGTCTCTATTAAAGAGTTGAGGTGCGATTTTCTTAACAAGAGTATGTTTTACAACAACTGGTGTTTCAGAAGAAGATGAACTGCTAGAAGAACTTGAAGAACTGCTAGAGCTGCTAGATGATGAAGAACTAGAACTTGAGGAGCTAGATGAGCTGCTGCTAGATGATGAACTCACGCTAGAT
>CAVKFY010000019.1:0-2296 GCA_963655775.1 Alistipes communis | reverse complement strand
ACTGAAGATTCCTTGGATGAGGAAACTTCGGAACTTGAGCTAGTTGTTGGAGCGCACGCAGCAAGTCCAATCGCTAAGACCGAAGAGATTAAGCCTAATTTTAATTTTTTCATGTTTTTTACATTCCTTTAAAAATACGGAATATATATACATTCTCTTCGATTTATTTCAAGTTTTTTTGTCAATATTCACTAAAAAAATAACGCACAAGTCCAACTTATGCGTTATTTTTAACTATTATTTATCAAAGGCGGTCAAATCATATTCGAAGGTGTATGATAGGTCATTTTCGTTTTTTATCTTTACATCGATCAAATTATCATCCTGTTTGACATTAATATCTGTCACGGAATATTTATATAGAGAATTCACAGTCGATGCATTCGAAGAATTGACAACGAATAATGGATAGACCGAATACGAATAGGTATAAGTAAACTCAATATCAATGATTGTAGTCTTATCAGAGAATTGTTTTACGATGAGGTGACCTGTATTTGAGGCGAAGGTTAAACTTGTATCCACCTTAAGACCCATAAACGTTGTGAGAGTATATGTCTTGCCATTGAGGTATGTATCAAGTTTTGTGCAATCAACTGAGCTTGAATGATCTTGAGTGAAATCCAATCTATATAAGGATTGATTGTCTTTTGTCGCAAAGAATGAGACGGATGAATAATCCTTTCCAAGTTTGATCTTTCCTCCACAAATTCTTGTGTATTCAAAGTCTTTGAATTTCTGGCCTTTGTAGTTATCTCCGATATCTTCTGCTTCTTTGATATATACTCCACCATCTTTGAATTCAATGGCAACGTCCGCGGAAGAAGATTCGCTTGTGATTGTGTTGGTATAAGTTAATCTCATCACATCTTCGGAGACAAATTCACAGCTTTCTTTTGTCGTTGATCCGTTTTTGACGTATTTCTTACCAACCAAGTTATCAATCAAGGTTTGTTTGGATAAAGGCTCAAGAATATTGATTGTAAACACATCGGATGTAGTAACATTCGTGCCTTTTGCTCTTAATTTGAAACGATAAGAGCCTACTTTTGTACCAATAACGGAATAAGAGAAGGAAGAAATTCCATCTAAGTTACCATCTTGGTATTGGTAGACACTTAAGTCATCAATTAAGTTATCGGATTCATCCACTACTTCGTAATCATATTCTGAAGCATCATCACTTGGCTCCGCTTTTAAGGAAAAATAGGAAGAATATTCATCCTTATAGACATCACCAAAGTCGTTATTTGCAGGTTTATTGTCGGTTATTTCTATGCTTGTTAGATTAAGCTTGGTGAATTTAACAGTAACTGAGCAAGAAACGCCATTCTTTGAAGAAGTTAATGTGAAGGTTGTTTCTCCTTCTTGAACCTCGCTCTTATATGTATCGTCATCTTGCTTGACTCTGACGGTTTTTGCAGAGAATAGAAGAATTCCATCACTGGTTAATGTAGGAACATCAATTTGGGTGTTATTTGCTTCGACCTTAACTTCATCAATTCCGCAATTTCCTAACGTGTCATCAATCTTTAATGGCAATGACTTATAGATTGGCAAAGAGTAGGTATTTGTCGATGAATTGTATTCATTACCCGTACCACCAAATTTATTGGAATCTGTATAGTCATAGACATTTTCCTTCTTTGTTCCGCTTAAGCAAAGCAATTCCAATTTGCTGAAATAATACTTATCAAAGCTAAGATGGGAAGGATTGTTTGTTAGATTGTCTTCTACTTTATCGCCGTATGTTAGATTCTCCGATCTTAAATCGTAATATCCTAAAACAAGAGCATTTGGACTTACGATTTCTTCGCTAAAGGAAAAACTCTTAATTAATCCATCTTCGAAAGAAACACTTAAGGATAAATTACAACAATTGGATTCTGAGTTTTTGAAACTAGACTCCACGAGAATAGAAGAATCGTTAATCTTAAAGGAAGAATTTCCATATGCGTCCGTATCGCCAAAGTTAACAAAGTCTCCGCCTAAGGAATATGATGCGTCGAATAATGTTTCAATCATTCCACTAAGTAGGTAAACCGGTGAGGCGTTATAGATGTTAAACAGGGAGTTTGATTCTAAAGAATACGGGTTTTCTTCGCTTATCTTATTAGAAGAAAGAATGTTTTGGACGTTTTTATCGTTATCATAGGTAAATAGATAATATTTATTATCTTTCTTGCCTGAATAGTAATTAGAAGTTACTCCATCTTCAGTAAGTGAAGCGTAGGTCGCGTCTTTAAAGAGAGAATATTGATAGTTTGAAACGATATCTTTTGCATCAGATTCACCT
>CAVKFY010000018.1:0-22294 GCA_963655775.1 Alistipes communis | reverse complement strand
AGATAAGAAAAAGCAAGGCTTTTAACCTTGCTAATTGTCTATGTATATCTTTTTCGTATCTAGGGTTTGCATCAATTCCTCATAAGGAAGGGGCTTGCTGAAGTAGTAGCCTTGGATTCTTTCGCATCCTGCTTTAGCTAAGAAGTCGAAATGCTCCTTTGTTTCTACGCCTTCAGATAACGTTCTTATTTTCAAATCATTGGCAAGTCTAATAACGTTTGCAACGATGGTTCTTGAACGATCGTTGAATGAGCGCATGAAGGACATGTCTATTTTTATTTCATCGAAGTTGAAGTCTTTAAGAATGCTTAGTGAGGAATAACCTGAGCCAAAGTCATCGATCCATACTTCATAACCTGAGTTTCTAAATTGATCAACCGCTTTATGTAGAGCAGCAGGATCAGTCATTGCAACGGATTCGGTTATTTCGATGCTAACAAGTCTTCTATCAATATGATATTTCTCAATGGACTTTTCTACTTCATCGAATGGTTTGCAACTTAAGAAATCATTACGAGAAAGGTTGAATGATATAGGTACAACTTTATGTCCCATATCAATCTCTTTACGAAGCCTTTGACATATTTGTTCGACAACATATATATCAAGCTTATAAAGGAGATTGTTTTCTTCTAGAACGGGGATAAAGTCGGCAGGGGATAGGAATCCGTATTTTGGATCAATCCAGCGTGCTAGAGCCTCCATGGCAACTAAGGATACTTCTTTTGTGGAAACTACTGGTTGGAAGAAGACCTTGATCCAGTGTTTCTTTGTTGCCTCGTCTATATGGTCGATAATATATTTTTTTCTTTCGGTTTTTGCCTTAAGCTCATCATCGTATTCACGGATAGAAACTAGTGGATTATTCGTTATTTCTTGGCAGGCAAGCTGAGCGTAGTCAACCGAAATTAAGAAATCTACGTTTTGGTTTAATTTATGGAAACCTACTTTGACTTCTACTTTGAAATCATCGTTTATCGATGCTGCTTCGTTAATTACCTCTTGGACTTTTTGAATTGATTTTTCCTTGTTTTCTTCTATGTCGAATACGGCAAAATGATCATCAGAGAATCTCGATACTAAGCCATCTGGATATTTCTTCTTAAGGATTTCCGAAACTGCTTTAAGGGTTTCATCACCTTTTCCAACACCGCATTGAATATTTAATGTTTTGAAGTCTTTAATATCGAAATAAGCGATATAACCATGGATTTTCTCATTGAATTCTTTGGCTTTTCTTTCCCATTCTTTCATTTTTGCTAAGAAATGGGACATGGTTAATAGACCAGTAAGGCGATCATAATTTAGAGAATCGATATGTGTGATATCTCTAACAAAGACCATAACATCGTTTGTATAGCCGTATATCGAAGTTCTATTGGCAATGATGATGGTTTCAAAACGTTTCATCTCTCCATTGATGATGAAGTTAGCTGCAACACTATAGGAATCATTTTCTTTCATTAGATTCTCTCTAAGGTTTCTTGTATTCATTATTTCCTTAAAGGAATCTCTAGATTCTTTGGAGATTGATTCTTCACAAATAATATCGATGAATGAATCGAAATTATCAGTCTTATTGAAGGCGTTGCTAAATGTGTCATCAGATTTAAAGAGAGTTACCTTGCCGTTTAGCAAATCAACGTGGAATTCAGCAACATTAACTGCAGATATACGATTTTTGAAATTTTCATATATCTTCAGTATTTCTGGCCTCTTTTCGTAGTCTTTTTGTTCTTTGCTTATTCTTTCGACCATTCCCATTATCTCAATAGGATTGTTTTTATCATCGTATCTATTAGTTGCTAAAGATAGACGGTAATAGGAGTTATTTTTCTCTTTACTAGCAAAAGAAACGTCGGATGGCTTATTTTCGTTGGTTACTTTTTCGAAGGCTTTTTTAACGTCTTCTATGTATTTATCATCTACAAATTCTTCAGTTAAAGAATCTGGTGCGTCTCTGTAGACGAAATTCCTAACTGAGAACTTATCCATCGTGTTATCGGGGATGATGATTAGCTTTAAGCGAGGGTAATACCAAAATAAACCGACATTGGTTTTGCTAATGTTATTCATGTAGCAGAATCTATCGGTTAATTGTCTTCTAGATAAGAGAGGTCTAACGATGTTACCAAGACATTTGATTATTTCTTTTTCTTCATCGTTCCAAACTCTATTTTCTTTTGCTTTAAAGGAGATAAAGCCAAGACATTTATCGTTAACGATATAGCCATAGGCTAGATTGCCTTCTGCGGTTGCTCTTCTAGATGAAGACATATTTCCATCAAAGACTGTAATCCCATCGTTTTTAAAGAGCTCAACAAGTCTTTTAGTCTCTTTATCTTGCATGACGATAAGATTGAAAAACATTGTTGGAGAGGCTTCACCTGTGGAAACATATGGATAGATGAAGTGACTTATTGTACCTGTGCTTTCAGAAACATATATCGTTTCTAAATCCAATTCTTTAACTATTTGGTCTAAGAAAGAAATAACTCTAGAAGAAGATATGTTCTCATTGCTGATTACTTCTTTTGAGAATGTTCCTAAAATATTGCAAATAGAGTCTTTCATGTGTCACCTACATCAATCATTATAACTGAAAATTCATTGGTTTTAGATATTTTTTCTTACGGGTTCCTAATTTTGAAATGTAAAAAATAAAGAGTGTTATCTTAAAAACGAAAAAAGACCGATTGAATCGGCCTTTTGATGATTGTCTTTTTCTTAGAAAAGAACGGATTCACTTTTTTCTTTGATTTCTTTGCTGGCGATAAATGGAATACGGGTTGTGTATCCTTCTTTTGCGGCAACATATTTCTTTGCCCAAAGAGAGAAGATTTCGGAGTTCCATTTATTGACGTCGTTGTTATAGACTTCTCTAGCAGCAGTGATTTCTTGTTGGAGATAGCTATTTTGCTGTAAGGCGTCTTGGATTTCTTGGTGAGCCTTGAGTTCTGGGTATCTTTCTAAGACAACGTTAAGGCTGTTTTGAACAGTATCAAGTTTGCCTTGGAGTTCGTTACGAGCGACATCTTGGTCGGTGGATTTGCCATTACGTGCATTTGCAACATCGACAAATGTTTCCTTGTCGAGTTGAACCGCTTTCTCAACGAGCTTTGCGGTGTTTTGAAGGATAACAACACGTTGAGTCATGTAGTTATCGATTGTTGAAGCGTCACGTTGAATCTTTTGCTCTAATTGTTTGAAATAGCTTCTTGCGTGATTCTTCTTGAAGGTGTAAACGACTCCACCAATGATGAAGATAAACCAAACGCCAACGTTAACGAATTTATCTGTTCCATTTAATTCAACTGGAACCTTCTTATCGATAACGTGAACCGATCTACCTTCGGTGTTTTCTAAGCTAACATCTGTTTCGTCTAATTGTGCCATATTTTTTATTCCTTTTTCCTTTGTGTTAATTATAAATTTAATCTATTTTGCAGGGGTAGCATTTTCTTCAAAAACATCATCAAGAATTTGATCGATATCTTTTCTATCTTCCTTATCGAAACACATGGTCAACATTCCGTGTGCATAGATTGCAGAAGAAGAGGAATTAACCAATCCTGATAATTCTTTGTTTTCGGAGAGTTTGTCCATGAATCCTTTTCTTGTGGATCCAACATAACGAAGATCGATATCTTTATCAGAATCGACTCTATCGTATTTGATCCAATGAACTGGAACATCGTGCCAATATCCATCTCCACCATGCACTGAGACATAGTCGACTTTCTTTTCTGTGTGATAGGAGTAAGAATGGATTTTAACCTTATCAAGTTTGCCATTCTTTCTAACTGCGGTGCTCTTTAAGATAAGTGGGAGAGAGGTATCTGCATCATCTGGAGTGAACACTTTTGAATCCATAGTGTTTGCAAGTGCTTCATGCTCATAGAAAGAGTAGTTTGAAGCGATATCTTTCTCATAGATGTATTCTCTTGGCTTATGCATCTGATAAAGAGGGATGGAAAGAAGAGGAGCTAAATCAAAGAAGAGATGTTTGATATATTCGTCACAGTAGTTAACGAATGTGGATTTGCTTACTTTGTAGTCATAAGAAACATATGTTTGAGGATTTGCACTGTAATCGAAGTTTTGGGAATGTTTTGACATAACGTAGTTGACCATGCAGTCCTTTTCCATATAGAAGTCATCGCCATATGGGCTTGGATCTTTTAAGAGGGCAAGCATATTCGTTTGAGCAAGAGGGGTGAATAAGAGACGGAATTCTACTTCGTTGTCGCGGTTTGTCGCACCAAAGAAGACATCGAATTCGTCGTTTCCTATTGGTGTGAAGCTATTTCCTGAGGAGATGGCCTTATCTGCTTTCTTATTGATCTCCTTCATCTTGTTCTTAACTTCTTTTTCTCTTTCTTTTTCGCTTGTTAAGGAATTGATGTTAGATGGCTCACGAGAGAAGGAAAGATGAGGGGCTGCTTCATTGCCATAAACTAAGACTGTATCCGTGCCATAGAATGGGGCTTTATGAGTAACGGTCGCAGTTAATGTTTGGGTGTGGTGATGAGAGACTCTATTTCCTTTGGAGTCGGTCGTATAGGTTGTCCAGCTGATAACAAGTTCGCCTTTATAGACTTTGTCTTTGTAATCTTCTTGAAGAACTTTCTTAACAATGAATGGATTTCCTTGGATATTACCAGAGATAATTCCTAAGACTGAGCGATTGTCTCCTTCTTTTGCAGGAAGACCGAATTTCTCAACAAGATATTGAAGTCTTTTCTCAGAGAAATATGGATCGATATCGATAATGCCAGTCGCACTTTCCATGATTTGTCCAGGAATGTTCCAATCATAGGAAGAATTTAACGTGGCAAGGTCGTTATAACATTCATCAAGTTTGGCTTTGGTTGCTTCTCTTGCTTTAGCGACTGCCGCTTCTTTTTGCTTGATAATTTTGTTTAGATTCTTAACCGTATAGACAATTAAGAGGATGCCTCCTACGACTAAGACGATGCCAATGATTAGCATGTACCAGAGAGTAGAGATATTTAATATTCCAACAGCAGAGAGAATGATTCCGCCTGCAAATAGAAGAACAATCAAAGCAATCATGAATCCTCTAAGAGTTTTAGATGATCCGAGTTTGTTTTCTAATTCTTTTTGTTTGGCCGCTAAAGAGTTATATTCTGCGACGTGTTTTGCGTTTGCATCAACGTCTACTTTAGACTCTTTTGTTAGTTTTTCGAAATATTCTTCCGCGCCTTTATGATATTTTTCTTTTAATGAGTTTTCATAAAGGTCTTTTGGCTTATATAGGATTTCTTTACTTTCCATATGTGTTCCTTCTTTTAACGTGAAATATTATAACAACAATGTATTGTTCTTTCTTCTAGAAAAAGAGAAAACCCCATTCGAATGAATGGGGCGATAATTATTGATATGCGAACCAAATAATCATGAAGATAATGCCAACAAGGGTGAATATTGCTCCAACAACGTATAAGAAATAATAGTTGGAAATTGGTTTTTTATTTTCGATGTATTCTTTGTATGTTTGATGCTTTTTCTTTGTGAAGGGAATTAACATCTCGATACAATGTTTCATCGCATATCCAATGCCATAGAAAGAGCCCATGTTAGCAACCGCGACAATTGCCCCGAAGCAAATAAGAAGAACGCCTGGAACAATGAAGCCATCGGAGAGAAAACGCATTATCTCTGCAACTGAAGTTTGAGTATAGATGTTTCTAAGCGAAACGACAATGAAGAATAGGCCGGTCGCGAATAAGAAGGCCGCGCCGTATTGAATTAATTTGATAATCGTTTTATTCTTCATTTGCTTAATATCTTTTTATATTCTTTTTCTTCAGCATCGTTGCAATAGACGAAGTGTCCTGGAGCAACTTCTCTCATTGATGGTTTATCAACTGAGTAATCATGATCCGTAATTGGATTATAAGTGATACGGACTCTCGTTTTTTCGTAGTCTGGATCCGGAAGAGGAATAGCACTTAAAAGCGACTTTGTATATGGGTGAAGTGGATGAACGAACAATTCATCAGATGACGCAAGCTCGACCATTTTTCCAAAATACATAACTCCGATACGATCTGAGAAGTATTTAACAACAGACAAATCGTGAGCGATAAAGAGAATCGTTAATCCAAGTTGATTTCTTAAATCGTTAAGCAGATTAATGACTTGAGCTTGAATAGAAACGTCAAGTGCGGATACAGGTTCGTCCGCGATAATCATATCCGGTTCCATGATAACGCTACGAGCAATGCCAATACGTTGTCTTTGACCACCAGAGAATTCGTGAGGGTATCTTGTGGCGTGTTCTTTAACCAAGCCAACAAGTTCAAGGACTTCGTATACTCTTTGACGAATGTATTGCTTATCCTTAATTCCTTTAACGATAAGACCTTCAGAAATGATTTCTTCAACCGTCATACGTGGGTTAAGCGAACCAATAGGATCTTGGAAGATCATTTGGATTGAAGTAACGATCTTTGTCTTTTTGGCAATATGAAGTTCTTTCTTTTCTTCCGCTTTGAGAGATTTGATTTTTTCAGGATCAGATTCATTTGCCAAAAGAGCGGAGTACTTTTCACGGACTTCTTTGCATTTAAGCTCAGAAAAATCCTTGTTGCAGTTCTTTTGATCGTGACGAGCTTTTGCTATTTCAAGTTTTTGCTCGTCAATTTCTTTAAGAATCTCTTCCTTACGTGAATTTAGTTCAGAAGAATTGGAGACCTCACCTTTTTTCAAATCATTATTTATTGAACTTAATTCTTTTTTGAGTTCTTTGATTTTGCCTTGGTAGGAACGAATACCGGCGCCAATACGAACTCCCTTAAAGAAGATATCGCCAGACGTTATATCGTAAATTCGGATGATTGAACGCCCGGTAGTAGTTTTGCCACATCCAGATTCGCCAACAAGCCCAAAGACTTCGCCTTTATATACGTCAAAGGAGACGTCATCAACAGCTTTGAAATCTTTGTGATTCGTTTGGAAATATTGGCAAAGATGTCTAACGGAGAGTAAAACTTCTTTATTTTCATTCTTTTCCATTTTACTTGTCTCCTTTCTTTTTGGCTTTCATACGTGCAATACGATCTTGAATGGTCTTTGGGATTTCGACTTTTGGTGCACGAGGATCGAGGAGCCAAGTTGCAGCATAATGAGTGTCAGAAATCTTAAACATTGGAGGCTGTTCCTCAAAGTCTATTTTCATGGCGTATTTGTTACGCGCCGCAAACGCATCACCTTTTGGAGGATATATCATGTTTGGCGGAGTTCCTGGGATTGCTTCTAGTTTCTCTTTTGTATCTAAATCAGGCATAGATGAGAGAAGCGCCCAAGTATATGGGTGAGCAGGAGAGTAGAAGATGTCGTTTACTGTTCCGTATTCAACGATCTTACCTGCATACATAACCGCAATATCATCAGCCATGTTGGCGACTACGCCTAAGTCATGGGTGATGAAGATGATAGAAAGATTACGTTTTTTCTTAAGTTGATTAATGAGCTCAAGAATTTGTGATTGAATCGTAACGTCAAGAGCGGTTGTAGGTTCATCGCAAATGAGGATTTCAGGTTCAGCGCTTAAAGCGATAGCGATAACGATTCTTTGACGCATACCGCCAGAGAACTCGAATGGGTATTGTTTGAAACGGCTTCTTGGATCAGGGATTGCAACCTCTTCCATGAGTTTGATGGCCTTCTCTTTTGCTTCTGTTTTTGTAAGTTTGAAGACCATGTCTTTTGCTTTCTCCTTGAGATAATCAACGAGTAAGCGTGAAACTTTTTCCCATTTTTGATATTCGTGGCGATCAAATTTCGAAATTGTCTTTTTGTACTTAACAATAACGGCATCGATAGAAGAAATCATGTCATCGATGAAGGCGTTTTGATCGGTGATTTTTTGTGGAACGACCTTGTAATCGACTTTCTTTCCTTTAGCGATGGCAGCATTATATTTGGCCATTTGTCTTGCATAACGTTTTTCATCATTGGCGTTATCCTTGATGGCATGCCAATACTTGTCGTTATAGACTTTCAACGAACCGCAAAGAACAAATGCCATACTATCTTTTTGCGTTTTTAAAGGATCTATAGAGGCGTTGACAATAGGCTTAAGTTCCTTAATTTTATCATTAACGTATTTACGATCGATATCACGTTTTTCGAGATATGACTTGAATTCCTCTAATGATGCCACTACTTGCTTCTTGTATTCAAGCGTTTTATATACACTGTGTTCAAGAGCGGCTCTAGTATATTGATTGAATAGAGGCATGAATTTCTCATCGAAATAGGCCAAAACTTTTTCATTTAATTCATGATATGAAAGAGATGAAAGGTTTTCTCCCTTGTTCGTATAGAGGTAATAACCAAGTCTAAAGAAATCAATTTGTTCACGAGCTAAAATCTTGTCGATTGTCTCGTTTACGTGTTTAAAGCTGGCAATAACAGTCTTTTCTTTTTCTTCCTCTGGAAGATCGAAATTTTTCAATTCAAGAATGTCATTTAAGGCTTTTTCCATCGAAATGACATCGTCACTTAATCCCGATAAGAAGTAAGGGTCTTTAAGTGTTTTAACATTTCCTAAAGAACCTTTAGCGATAGCGCTGGTATCAACTTTATGCTTATGCTCAAGTTTCATCAAAGCATCTTTGATTTGAGAATCAACAAATTCAAGCTTGTTAACATCTTTTCCATAAGAAATTGATAACTTGTTGGAAATAATGTTGAATTCGTGAAAGGTTTTAATGATGTTATCGATTGTTGCCAAATCTAAATTGGATTCGGTAGCGGTTTCTTTCATCGAAGCTTTCAAGTTTTCAAGCATCTTGTTGAAATCTTTTTTCGATTCTTTTCTTGTTGCTTTGTTTTTAAGCAACATAGCTTCGGTAATTTGCTTACCAATACGAACTATTGGATTAAGCGAAGAAAGAGGATCTTGGAAGATCATGGCGATCTTATCACCACGGATGTGATACATGTCCTTTTCAGAACATTTCAAAAGATCACGACCATCATAGATGATCTCGCCGCCTTCGATAATTGCGTTACCTGCAGAAATACCTAAGATTGCACGAGAAGTAACCGATTTACCAGAACCGGATTCTCCAACGATTGCTAAGGTTTTTCCTTTTTCAAGGTTGAAGGAAATATCACGAACCGCTTTGACTGTACCATTGTTCGTTCTGAATGAAATTTTTAATTTTTTAACTTCTAATATAGCCATAATTATTCGTCACTTCCTCTCAATTGTGGGTTAAAGGCATCTCTAAGGCCGTTACCGAAAAGGTTAAAGCAAATCATCAATAATGATAAGAAGATTGCTGGGAAAATAATCAATGATGGATAAGATGTCCAGATTGATGAAGCATCAGAAAGTAAAGTTCCAAGAGATGTTGTTTTTGCATCGCCCAATTTAACGATTCCTAAGAATGAAAGCATACTTTCGGAGAAAATAACGCCTGGAATAACTAAAACCGATGATGTTATAAGCGTTCCTAATGTATTTGGGAAGATGTGTTTCCACATAATACGCTTATTTGAAGCGCCTAAGGTTCTGGCGGCAAGAACATATTCTTGGTTTTTGAAACGATAGAATTGAGTTCTTACTGAAGAGGCTGTTCCTATCCAACCAGTAGAAACATAAGCGAATAGCAAGCAAACAAACGAGCCTACTTTTGCTGATAAATGCATCTGGAAGAGCGTAACGACGATAACAAATGGCACTTCGCTAAGGATATCGGAAATACGTTCCATGACTAAGTCCGTTGTTCCGCCATAGTATCCTTCTATAGCACCGTATATAGCACCAATGACGAAGTTAATCGCGCTGACTAAAACAGCAATGACAAGTGATAAGCGGACACCAGTCGCCAAACGATAGATCATTGAATAGCCTTGTGAGTCTGTTCCAAAGATGTAGTTTGGTTCACGTCCATATAAATATCTGTAGTAGTTGTAATAAAGAACACGGACTTTATATTGAGCGGTTGAGGTGCTACCTCCGCCTGCGTAGGTGTAATAAACGTAACTTCCATCTTCGTTTCTCATGTAATTTTCTTCTAGGACAAGATCGGTGCTGTAGCTAAGTGCAACAGCTTCTCCATCAACGATTTTGACAGGGTCGCATTTTCCTTGAGTCTTATACCAATAGTTTGCGGCATCAGATGTGCTTGAACCATATGTGTATTCATTGTCAGCGATCAAAGGATAAAGAATTTTGAAATCGTGTTGAGATTCGTATTCTCTGATTTTGGTATATTCGCTTTGCTCGACAGAAATGTATTTGAATCCAACAGCAAGATATTGATCCACAGACGCGGTGTAAGTCTTGGTTTGAGTTCTGCCAGAAAGAGTGATTGTAGGATCAGAAACACTGACAACAGGTTGATAATATGATTTTGCGGAATCGCCTAATGAGATAACAGGGGTTTCTTCTGTGAATTCGGCGGCAACACCTTTTGAATATTCATAGATCAAGGTTCTGTCTACATATGAATTGCTTTGTGAACCGTTGATCCCCATTCCATAGAATGTCGTGCTTCTTGGCCCTTTCTTTGAATAATAAGGGTCAAATAAAGTTTGAATATTGCTTGGCGTGGCAATAGGGACAATGAGCGCAAAAAGGATGATGAATGCGATGATGATTGAGGCAACGACGCTAGCTCTGTTTTTTGTGAAACGGATAAAAGCGTCCTTAAAATAACCACGAGGCTTTGTTTCGAGCTTTTGATCGTGGAGCTTCACGTTTTCTTGAACAAAGGTGAAGCGTTCGTCTTGAATTAATTCGTTTTTCTTCGTCTCCATATTACTTTTGCCCCATCTTGATACGTGGATCGATAAATCCATAAGAAATGTCAACGACAATACCTGCAAGTAAACCAATTAAGGTATAGAAGATTGAATCTAACATGAAGATATCGTAGTCAAGTTGATTGATAGAATTGATGTACAAGGAACCAATGCCAGGAATTGAGAAGATTTGCTCAATAACAAGTGATCCTCCAAGAATTCCAATGAAGGAAGAAATGATCATTGGAAGGATCGGGACCATGGCGTTTTTCAACGCGTGGCGGATGGTTGCTTGCGATCTTGTTAAGCCTTTTGTTCTTGCTAATAGCATGTAATCAGAGGTTAATGTTTCAGTAAGCTCGGCTCTTGTAAATCTGCATAAACCAGCGATTTCTCCAAAGGAAAGAGCCAAGATAGGAAGAATTAAACTTGTAAACATTTTCCAAGTAAAATAGCTGCCACCTGCATCCTGTAAGGAGTACATGACATTAGTAGGAACCCATTTCAATTTGAAATAGAAGATGTACTGAACTAAGAAGGCATAAACATAAGAAGGAACGCTGACAAAGAGGATGACGATGGTGGAGATGACGTGATCTTGCCATTTGTTTTTTCTAATAGCAGCGTAGATTCCGAGCAAAATGCCAACTGGTAATGAGAATATAAGAGAATAGAGATTAACCAATACTGTTGGAAGGATTCTTTCGCCTAAAACCTGAGTGGCTGGTTTCATAATGGAAATTTTCCATGATGTACCAAAGTCAAAAGAGGTGAAGATTCCTTTTAAATAGAGTCCATATTGAACGATGATTGGCTTGTTATAACCAAGCGCTTCCCATCTAGCAGCGATGACTGCTTGCTGATTTTTATCAATAGGCATCTCTTGAGGTAACATGCGAACAAGAAAAAAGCAAATTGTAATGATTATGAAAAACGTCATCAACATTAGTAAGAGACGTTTACAGATATATTTAAACATTTAAATTCTCCTTTTTTCTTATTTATAAATAGGCTATAACCGCTAAATGCAACGGCCCTTTTTGAGAGCGCGTTGCATTAGTGATTATTTCATTATAAACAATTTATTAGATTATTTGTAATTGATTGTGCCGTTGTTCTTATCAACGTATGCAGCCCATTGTGCATCGTCGTAGTTGAACTTCATCAAACGGAATCCGCCGAAGCCATACATGATGTTGTATGTTTCAGTGATGTAGCTAACTTGATAGCCAAGTAAGAAGGCTGAAGTTGTGGAAGCGAGTGGGATTCTGTAGTATTTACCTAAGAATTCTTCCTCCATCTTAGCGGTGATTCTGAGTTTGATTTCGTTGCTTGCGTTGGCATATTTGCCAGTTCCGATTAAAGCATTAGACCAATCTTTCCATGTCATTGTGTCTTTGAAGTGCTCATCATTGTAATCAAATTCAATGGTGAGCGTTTCGCTGGCTGGCTCCCAACATGCAGCTTCATTAAGGCTGTATTGTTCGCTATCGCAATAGACTTGGAAGTTTCTGAATGGATAGAATGCAGCACCACCCCAAGCACCGTAGCCGATGGCATAATCGCCACTTGGAACGGATTTATATCTATTTTCAAGATTACCGACAGCTTCAAGAGTGACTGTTCCGAATCCGCTTCCTTCAACAGCAGCGTTAAGGAACTTATTCATGAGAGCGATTTGATTTTGTTCATCAGATTGAATTGCACCTTTTGCATAAGCAACTTTGATGTTGATGGCTTCGCCTTTTGTGTATAAGCCAGCAGCAACTAAGGCATCGCATGCGCTCTTCATTAAGTTCTTAGCTTCTGTGAGGTTATAACCGGTAATGGACTTATAGGCTTCTTCGAGTGTCTTATAGGCTTTTCCTTCGCCATATTCAACACCATAGAGGTTACAAATAGCTTGCATAGCAGGCTCAGATGCACGATATGATGAATTTGGATCATTCCAAACATCATAGTAATAGAGATCGTTCATGATTGAGTATGCTGGTTTGTAAGCTGGAGTTGCAGTAACAAATTCAGAACGGTTGATTGCTAGAGACATAGCCTTTCTGAAATCTACATTAGAAAGGACAACGCTGTTCTTGTTTCCTTTGCTTGAATCCATCGTCTTAAGAGCATCAAGATTGGTGTTGAAGAAGAAGGACATTGTGTAGGTTTCATCAGCTTGATAAAGAGCATCAGAGAGTGTGTATTCACTTAATTCGCTAGCTGTTGGGCTGTATTCAGTAAGATTACCAGCAAGGAATTGTTGCTTAGCTGAAGCATCATCAAGTTTGTCGATGATGATTTTTGTTGCTTGATATTGTTGTAAGTATTCTCCATCGACTTTGAAGTTGGTTGTGGATTTATATGAAGATCCATCTTTTACATATCCGTGCCAATTTTCATTTGTTTCGAGAACCATTTGCTTATCGGCTTGGAGAGAAGTGAGCTTATATGGACCATAAGACATTGTGGTGTCAACGGATGTTCCATATGTTGTTGTCCAAGGAGATTTGCTCTTATCAAGAAGCCTTTCATACGTTTCTGGGTGGACTAACCAAACTTCGGAGAAGCTGACCCATGCAGAGGATTCTTCAAGTGGGGTATTCATGACATAGCAGAATGTCAAGTCATCGACTTTATAAATACCAACATTATCGAAATCGAATGCAGCATAAGTGTTGTCTACATATGTGTAGCAAGGCCAATATTGAGCGCTTTCGCCCCACCCTGCGCTGTTATCAAGGAAGGTCTTGAATTTGGAGAGAATTTCTGGTGTTAAAGCGACTAAGCCTGTATCTTCATCGGCAAGGCTTGCAAGTTCACTGTTGAAATAAGTGGTATCAAAATATTGATCTCCATATCCTTTAACGAGAGTTGATAGGCTATAGCCGGAGCACCAAGTTAATGAAGCACCCAAGGCAAGATAAACTAATCCACCTGTTGTTTTGGAATAGTATTTGCCGTCTTTTAATTCGACATCATCTTCGCTGCCAACCCAGTTAAATCCGGACCCATTATAGTTTTCAAGAGCAACTGTAGACCCTTGATAATAGTAGTTTTCGCCACCAGCAATTGCGCTTTCGCCAGAGACATAAAGGTTCGCACGATAGTTTTTGGCATTCGGTTCAAGGAGATACTTCATTGATGAAACGAATGTATCGGCGTTGATTACATCGCCATTTTGCCATTTAAGATCATCTCTTAATGTGATTTGATAGACGTACTTACCTGGATCGCTGCTGCCACACTTAGCAATATAGGCCTCAGCTTCTTCTTGCGTGGAGAAGATGCCGTACTTAACTAATTTATCGGCGCTTGTTTTTGTAACGTCTTTAATGGAAGTGGCCATGTCGTAGGTCCATTGATAGATACCTTTCTTTGTGTCACTTGGCTCCAAATTGACGAGTCCTTCTTCTAAATATCCTAAGACTCCAGAGTCTGCGTTTGTTTCCCATGTGCATGGGTTCCAGTTTGTTGCTAATGCGCTTGAATAAGATCTGTAGGTATACTCACCGCTGCCAGAATATGTTTTTCCACAAGCAGCAAGGGTAGTAGCAAGAACAAATCCAAGACTAACAGCAACTAGTTTTGAATTTTTTGTCATACTTTTTTCCTTTCTTAACATCAGAACCTCTTTAGCAACATTTAGCGCATAATGTTGTTAGATAGGCTCTTCTGTTTTTACTTCAACGAGGAGTCACCCTTCCCGTTGTGGGTTCATTTTATTTATGGTTATAGTGATGTCAATAAAAATTTTTATTTTTTGCTGATTTTTTTTCGCGAACTTTAAATGTGATTAAATCTAAGCGCTTACATCGGCATTTTATCGATTTCTAAAAATAAACATTGAAATTTTTTCTAAGGAGAATTATGGGAAAAAGTTTGATTTTGCTCAAAAGCCTAAAAAATAATTAACAGTCATTTTAAAAATAACTGTTAGGAGAGGCGAACCATTTACAAACTATTTTTAGCATTTTATTTTGGAATTATTGGAGGAATGAACATGGATGAAGATTACGAATGGCTAAGCGGAGACGATGAAGATAGCTTCTATTATTGGGCAATAACTAGAGACATTCTTTTTCGCCTACACGAGTTTGATAGGAAACATAAATCACATTACTTTGAAGATGATGATAAGAAATTAGAGAATAGCATTTTTAATATGGTTCAATTCGGAAGAAATGAAGAGGTTATATATAATCGGTTAGTATGCAAAAGGTTTTCTTCTTGGAAGATAGAAGAACTCCAAAGTGAAGTTATCTTCTTATATAGAAGAAAACATAATCTCTACGAATGTGATGAATCATTGAACAATAGAATTAAAAACGTTGTTAATGAATGGGTTAGGATTTCACCACGAATATTAAGTGTGAGAGACATTCCACATATCATTCTAGATTTCTACGATCGGCAAGTTTTTTGTCCTTTTTCTTCTAAGCACGTCTTTATATAGATGAAAAGGAGAAGGAGGAGCTATGGAAGAAAACTATATTACTTTTCAAAGATTCATTAGGGTCGTGATCAAAGAACCATATAAAGATCCAGAAATAAAAACAATCAAGAATGATTATAAGAGGATATCTGAGTATCTAGGAGGAATGATGGATATCACCGAATTTCCGTTAGATGAAACGATTGATGTGATGGTTAACGATGAGTCGTTGCTTAATGGAATGGATCCAAATATCATCGTTCCTGAAATTGAAGGAGTGTGGGCAGGACCTATTATTTTTGCAGGCTATGAACCTGAAACCGGGGAATCCATTTCCTTAAGCGACAGACAAATAGAAAAAGTCATGGAATATATAAAAGAAAACGCTTCAAGAGATCAAACGTTATCTGAAGCGTATCTACATTCAAAAGATAAGTCTTTGCAATTGAAGTACTAATCGATATATCTAGTTAAAGCGTTCAACACGTCTTTCTTTCTCGATCTTGATATAGGAAGCTCTGTGTCAAAGACAATAAGATCGTCCTTAGAAATACCAGTTACATATTTGAGGTTAACTATGTTGCCAGAATTGCATCTAATGAATTGTTTGCTAGGAAGTTTCTTTTCTACCTCTTGAAGAGAATCACGCATATCGTAATCACCTTTTGTCGTATGGTAATTTACGCGATGCTTATAAACTTCAATGTAAATGATTTCATTGATATCAATACGGTATGTTTCTGTGCCGTTTTGAATGAAAATCGGTTCGTGTTCGTATGATTTGACTTTTAAGACTGCTTTGGACATGGTGTTTTTGAAAACATCGTATTCAAGTGGTTTTGTTAAGAAGTCTAAGGCATTCACCGAATAGCCTTTTATCGCGTATTTCATGAAATTAGAAACGAAAATGATGACACATTCCGAATCTTTCTCTCTGATTTTCGAACTTGCTTCAATCCCATCCATCATTGGCATTTCGATATCCATGAAGGCGATGTCGAAGTCGGATTTGAAATCATTTACGAATTTCTCCCCATTATTAAAAGTAGAGATGGCAATGTTAATGTCATTTTCCTTAGAATATCTCTCGATATATTCTTTGAGAGTATCGGTGTACTCTATGTTGTCTTCAACAATTGCTATTTTCATTGGTTTACTTACTTTCTTTTATATCATTATTTGTGTTTTTAGGGAACAACAATTGAAGCTTGAATGTGTCGTTTTCTACATCAAGAAGCATGCTGCCATCGTATTTCTTGATCGTAGAACGAATTGATCTAAGGCCAAAACCATGGTAGAAGGTGTTGTCTTTTGTTGAGTTTAATAATCCTTCCTTATTGAAATTGGCTTTGCCTTGGTATGTGTTCTCAAAAGATATCTTTGCAAGATTGCCACTTTCTGTTGTGCGTATGCTTAAGAATCTCTTATCAGTTGGCATAGTCATAAGATACTCTAAGGCATTATCGATAGCGTTTCCGAATATCGAGTTAATATCCTGAATGGAAAAATGATCGAAGAGCTTACCATTTATGTTATAGGTGAACTTTATTCCTTCTTTCTCGAAACGGATATTCTTCTCGGTTAGGATGGTATCAATAATATCGTTACCGCAACGAGAAAAGCTCTTATATTTCGAGATGGAATCGTTTAATTGCTTGATGACTTCAGGAGAAGTGCTGTTGTCTTTCTCTAATTTATGAATTTGATGTTTCAAATCATGAATTCTTATATTCATAAGATCGATAACGTTTTGCAAAGATTCATATTGGTTCAGCCTGTTTTTGATGATTTCTGTTTCTATCGCATTTCTAGCAGAAATATAGGAGATTCTCTGAATGAGATAGATAGACATACAGCAAGTTATATCAAGGATTACGAATACGATGTGTAAAGGGAAAATGATGTTTTCTCTATATACTTCGTATATTTGCAAAACGATAACGCAAATAATGAAAATAATGACTGTGCTCATGATGATCGGCTCTTTATCAAGCTTCATGAAGTCTCTAGGCTCTTGTTTGAATGATAAGAAGAAGAAAAGAAGGGCATAAATCGTGATAGTAATTAGAGTATATGCGACATTACCCATAGTTAATGTTGAATATGATGCAACTATGCTTCTAGCGAAATCAGATATGACATAGGCAATATGTTGACCGATGATTCCACTAATTGTGCAGTAGACGATAACTCTAAAAGATGTATCGAAAATAAAATAATTAAGTCCGAAGCAAATCACATACAAAATCATATAAGAAAAAATTTTTCCGTATATTGTAGTTAACGGGAAAGCTGCTCTTAAGAAGCAAAAGAAGGCTATCGCAAAGACCAATACTAGGTAACGTAATATGCAATAACTTCTCTTTTTGAGATTGATCGTAAAAATAAATAACGCAGAGAACAATTCTAGAACTAATCCGTAATCGTAGAAAAACTGCAACATCTTCAAAGGTTTCCTTCTGTCTACAATTATAAAAATAAATATAAGATTTATTAAGGAAAAATCGTTATTTTTCGTAAAATATATCCGGTATCTTTATATGTAAAGATAGATAAAAAATGAGCAATTTTTTCGTAAAAGTATATCTTTACCAATTAAGTTCAAAATCACGCAAAACAAGCCAAAAGAGAAAAAAGAGCAAATTGCCAAATATAATGTAAACGCTTACATATCTTGCCAGATTTCTTTATAGGCCTGAAGGAATGGCTAAATGCCTTAAGACGTGATGGGTTTAATCGCCTTATTCTCGCAAGAGCAAAAACTCAAATAAGTTTCCAAAATGGAGGGAAAACTATGAAAAAAAGAAAGGAAAACATACTCCGTGGAGTTGCTAGTGTTTCCGCGGCTCTCTTGGCTGTATCTACCATAAGCCAATTGATTGCTAAAGAATACTCTAGCTACATGGATGAATTTTTCCATACCACCTCAACAAAGGTAGTAGAAGTCGAAAATACTGATGGAGTCACGGTTGACAAGTTCAACTACAAGTCCACATATGACACACCAGAAAAGCTTGCCAAAGCTGATATGGAATATGGCGAGAGAGTTACAGGAGAAGGAGCAGTTCTCTTAAAGAACAAAGACAATGCTCTTCCTTTAAAATCTAGCGAAAAGAAAGTTACATTAGTTGGTAAAGCCGCATATTCAAATGTCCTTGGTGGACAAATGGGATCCGGCGCTCAAAAAGTTAATATCGCCGGTTATGAGACTGTTGATTTAATTAGTGCTCTTAAGAAAGAAAGCTTTGAAATCAACAATGATATGTCCGAAGCCTACAAAGTTGATACAGACAAAGACGGCAATAAGACCTACCGTGCAGTTTCTAAGATCTCTGGTGGCTTCGGAATGATTAACGAAGCTGATGTTGCTAAATACAAATTTGACATCAACGAAGTCGGATTAAGCGAACTCGAAGCTCAAAAAGCAGGCGTAACAAATAGCTTTGGCGACTATAAGACTTCAATCGTCGTCCTTGGCAGAGTCAACTCAGAAGGACGCGACTATCTTCCAGGCGAAGCAGGCGTTTCCAATATTGGTGTTGGTGAAGTTAATGAAGGCGCAAAAGACCCATTAGGCTTATCCAACAGAGAACGCGAAATGATTAAAATGGCCAAAGAAAAAGGCGAGAAGGTCGTTGTTCTTATAAACTCCAACTCACCAATGGAAATCGATGAACTCAAAAACGATGATGGAATCGATGCGATTCTTTGGATTGGTACGACTGGCACATATGGCATGAGTGCTGTTCCTAAGATTCTTGAAGGAAGCATCAACCCATCTGGCAAATTACCTGATACATATGCAGCCGATAACTCCGTTTCACCAGCCGCTCAAAACTGGGGCATCTTCTCTTATGCGAATTTAGATAAGATCGCCACAACGGAAAATGATCACATCACCAACAACAAAGATGGTTGGACTGCAGTTAGCGCTGATAACCTTAGAGCATCTGCATATACCGTCTATCAAGAAGGCATCTATACCGGATACAAATATTATGAAACAAGATATTTCGATTCTGTCGTGAATCCTTCTAGCAACGCTTCCTCGCAAAAAGGCGCAAAAGAAGGCGCAACATCTTGGAAATATCAAGACGAAGTCAGCTATACCTTCGGTTATGGCGGATCTTACACGACATTCGAACAAAACCTCAAGAGCATCGATTTCAATACAACAGATAAAATCGTTAAGGCTACCGTTGAAGTCAAAAACACTGGCTCAGTCGCTGGAAAAGATGCAATCCAACTCTATGTTTCCTTGCCAAGAAAGAATAACGACATATTAGAAAAGGCTGCTATCCAATTATTGGATTACAAGAAGACCGATTCGCTTCAACCAGGCGAAAGCAAGACATACGAAATTGAAGCAGAACTCTCTGATGCAACTTCTTATGACAACACCTTAGAACATGACGGTGTCAAAGGTGGATATATCCTTGCTGAAGGCGATTATTATTTCACTGTTGGTAATGGCTCTCACGAAGCTGTCAATAACGTTCTTGCCAAAATGGGCAAAACAACATCCGATGGAATGGATGTTAATGGCGATGGCAACAAAGCAATCGTTAAAAAATACAACACTCCAAACTCTTCTTTATTCGGAAGATCAAAAGGTGGAAAGGTCTTAATTGAAAACCAATTAGACAACGCTGATCTTAACTACTATCAACCAGGTGCAGTTACCTACCTTTCTAGAAATGACTGGGCAGGCACCTTCCCGACAAGACAAATCGTCACGCCAAATGATGCGATGATTGTCGAATTACGTAATAAGAAACACAAAATCACAAATGATGGCGAACTTAGCACAGTCTGGGGTTCAACAAAAACAAGCTACACTCTTGCTGATATGAAAGACGCTGAGTGGGATGATGTAAGATGGGATGATTTCGTTAATCAAATTCCATTAGATTCCGCAATCAAGATCATTGCTGTTGGCGGTAATACAACCTGGACAATCGATGAAATCGGAAACCCAAGAAACAGACAAGCTGACGGTCCTAACGGATTTAGCTCCTTCGGCATTAACCAGGGCTATGCAATCTTAGATAACTCACCATACAAGTTATCCGAAGATAAGAAAGAAACTTGGGAAGGATACAAAGCATCTGAACCAAATGCTCCGCTTATCGCTGCAACCTTCAACAAAGAAATCCAAAGAGATTCTGGTAGATTAATCGGTAACCACTCCATTTGGAATGGTGGTGCGACAATCTGGGCGGGTGGCGCAAACCTCCATCGTTCACCATACGAAGGACGTACCCACGAATACTTCACCGAAGACCCAATCTTATCCGCATATTCCTTAAAAGAAATGGTCTCTGGAGGTAGAGAATTCGGCTGTTTAATCGGTCCTAAGCACTTTGCCTTCAATGCCATTGAATATAACAGATATGGTCTTTCTGAATACATGACGGAACAAACAGCTCGTGAAACAGAGCTCAGATCCTTCCAAAAAGCATATGAATCTGGCGAATGCTTAGCCACAATGACAGCTTTCAACAGAATCGGTTGCTCTAACCTCAATGCTCACGAAGGTTTAATGCAAAACATCTTAAGAAAAGAATGGGGTTACAAAGGCTTAATCTCCACAGATATGGTCAATGGCCAAAACTACTTCTTACCAGGTGAATGCATCTTAGGCGGTATCACCATGATGGCAAATGGTAGTGGTGCTTCCGCAGACTTAAAGACCGAATGGGTCGATTATGAAGCAACTAATATTGCTCATGATAAGCTCTTAAATGAACACTTACATACCAACATGAAATATCAATGGTATGCCTATGCTCACTCCAACCTCTTAAATGGTATGGATGCCTCAACAAAGGTCATCTCAGTTACTCCAAGTTGGCAAGTTATGTTCAACGTCATGACAATCTCATTCAGCGTTATCTTAGCTGCATCCGCTGGCTTAATGGTTGTCCTTGCTCTTAAGGGTAAGAAAGAAGAATAAGGGAGGAAATAGCAATGAAATTCATTAAAAACCAAGGTGTAAAATTCATCTTAGAACTTGTTACTCTCGTTCTTACGATTGTCTCCGTCATCTTATATACGGTAAATAAATCTCTACCGTACTTCACAGAAGTTAATCCTTCCTTCCAAATCATTCTCTTCTTGATTCTTGCTCTCTTATGTGAGTTAGCCAATGTTGCAGTGGGTTTCACCCCGTTCAAAGATAACAAGATTGTCGGAATCATTTGTGGGGTTCTCGAGATTGCTACAGCCTTCTTCTTAGTTGGTGCAGCCATCTACTTCATGTACGACAGAGTCTATTACTACGGCGTTGCTCTCTTCTCTGACCTTGAGAACGGTAATGCGGTTGCAAGATCTTCTTGTATCAGCGCAATCGTTGGAACCGTCTTCATGCTTGTTTCTGGACTTGTCTCCATCGTTACAAGTTTCTTCAATAGACCACAAGTCACTGAAGCAAAATAGTCAAACGACTATTCAAAGCCATTAGTAAAACTAATGGCTTTTTTGTCACCTTATTAGCCGCTATTGAGTTATAATTTAAGCATACCAAAGGTTTTATCCTGCGGCAGCGGGAAACCCTAACCCCTTTGAGCCTTAACGCTCTTAAGGAGGTTATGGAAATATGTTTAAACGCGTATTGAAAAAAAGCCGTGATAATTACTGTTATCACGGCTTTGGCTCTTGCACTTGTCCGCTAGGCTGTGCATGAGGTCGGGGTTTCCCGACTTCTAAGAGGATTGTACATGAGGCAACACATATAATCAATATTTTCGAATCCGCCAAAATGGTTTGAAATTCCCCATTCTTTCACGATGATTGATCCTTGTTCTATCTGATTATCTCTATGTTTAACATTTTGGATATTTGTTCCAATAACGCTTTATTTTCTGCATAGATATAGCAGCCTTTCTGACCGCGAGTTAAAAGAACTTTATATGTGTTTTTTATCAGCCTTGCCGCTTCAGAATCTGATGCAGTTCTTATGCCAGACGTTTTATCGTCTCTTGATATCTTGGTTTTGTCTGTGATTATGTGGTTATTTTCTTTATCAAAACAAAGATCTTTTCCAATTAGAACACCAACATAATCGAACTCCAATCCCTGGGC
>CAVKFY010000017.1:0-5086 GCA_963655775.1 Alistipes communis | reverse complement strand
CCATTTCTATAAAGGATATAGCCTGCGACTCCTGCCGCAACCAAGGCAACTACCACCACAGAAACCACAAGTATAGGATGTTTCTTTGCTTCTTTTTTTATTGCTTTTTGCGTCTTTTTAGATATCTTTTTCTTTTTCGCCATTGTATATCACCAATTAAATGTCTTGTCTTTTTCCTTTCAGGAATGTTCTATCAATTATTCCGCCACCAAGAAGAACCCCTTCATCAGTGTAGAATGCAGCAAATTGCCCAGGGGTAACTGCTTCGACTTCTAAATCGTAATTAAGATGGATTTCTTCACCGTCAAAAGATAAGAATACTGGGTTGTCTTTTTGCCTGTAGCGGAATTTAGCTTGTACATGTAATGGTTTTGTCGGTTTTTCACCAATCCAATTCACATCCGTAATATAGCATTCATCGCTCATCAAATATTCTGAAGAATCGCCCTTTGTGACATAAAGAATGTTGTTTTTGACATCCTTTTTACAAATAAACCAAGTCGCATCCCCTTCGCCTTTGATTCCGCCTATTCCTAAGCCCTTTCTTTGACCGAGGGTGTAATAAAGAACGCCCATATGGGTTCCTAAAACTCTATTCGTCTCGATATCCACAATATTTCCTTTGTTTGCAGGGAAATAATTATGAAGAAATTGTCTAAAATTCCTTTCTCCAATAAAGCAAACGCCAGTTGATCCATGTTTACCTGCTACTTCATCAAGTCCAAGTTTTGTAGCGATTTTCCTTGCTTCAACTTTGGTTATATCGTTCATCGGAAATAAAGATGAAGCAATTTGTTCTTCGCTTAATTCGCAAAGAAAATACGTTTGATCCTTATTTAAATCATATGGCTTAGCCAAATAAGTATGTCCATCTAACGTGACTTTTTTGGCATAATGACCCATTGCGATGTAGTCAAAGCCGTTCTTTTTGGCGTATTCAAGGAAAGGTCCGAATTTGATGTTTTTGTTACATAAAACGTCAGGATTAGGTGTTCTTCCGCGTTCATATTCTTTAAGGAAATAATTAAAAACTGTATCCCAGTATTCTTTGACGTAATCAATTCTTAAAAGAGGAATTCCTAGTTTTGCGGCAACCGCTTTTGCATCATCATAATCTTTCTCTTGTGGGCATTGATTGTCGTTAACCGTCGGATTTCCTAAATAATCGCCATTTGCCATTGCATCCCAGTTTCTCATAAAAGCACCGGTAACATCGTATCCTTGCTCTTTCAATTTATAAGCAGCGATTGCAGAATCAACACCGCCCGAAAGTCCTAATAAAACTTTTTCCTTCATATCATTTACCTATTTATTAAATAATTCCGCACTATCAAGCCAAAGAGTAAAAGGCCCATCATTAATCAGTTTCACTTGCATATCGGCTTGAAAAACGCCGGTTTTTAAATCAGGCATCTTTTCTCTTAAAAGATTGTTCCATAAAGCAAAAAGAGGCCTTGCTTCATCTGGTTTCATCGATTTAACGAATGATGGTCTGTTTCCTTCCTTTGCATCTCCATAAAGAGTGAATTGGCTAACAGATAAAACCTCTCCTCCAACTTGGTCCAAAGAAAGATTTGTTTTGCCGTTTTCATCAGGGAAAATTCTTAGCTTTGTAACTTTGTCCCTCATTTTGTGTAATGTTTCGTCGTTATCTCCTTCAGTGAAGGCGGCAAAAAGCAAGAAACCCTTTCCGATTTCCGAATATAATTCTCCGTTTATCGTTACGGAGGCTTCTTTAACTAATTGAACTAAAACTCTCATTTATGAATGTACTCTCTAACTATCGGTAATATTTCTACTTTTTCTTCTTTTATTTCGAAGGCATCATGAATGTCTTTGAATATTGATTCGCAACCCTCTTTATTAGTATGGGCATATGCTAATATCTCACCCTTTTTAACATGGTCACCGTATTTTTTAGCAAGAACGATGCCTGCGGACATATCTATTTCATCAGTGATTTTTTCTCTCCCACCACCGAGTTTCATACTAGAAACGCCAATTTCTAAAGAATCGATACGAGTGACATATCCTTCTTTTTCGGAAATGATCGGAACGATATGCTTGCTGACAGGGAATTTGCTAGTGTCTTCTAAGTAAGAGATATCTCCACCTTGGGCTTTAAATAATTGGAGCATTTTTTGGAATCCGCTTCCATTATCGATGGCTTCTTGAATTTTTCTTTCGCCTTCTTCCAAACTCGAAGCGAGTTTTGCTTGATTAAGCATAATTGAACCCGCTCTTTTCACAAGTTCGACAAAGTCTTTTGGCCCATGTCCTTTTAAGGTATTTATGGCTTCAATAACCTCAAGATTATTACCGACAGCTAAACCTAAAGGTTCGTTCATATCTGTGATTATTGCTCTAGTGTCGCGATTCAACGAATCTCCGATTTCTACCATTGTTTCTGCTAACTTCTTGGCATCATCGAAGGTTTTCATGAAAGCGCCAGAACCAAATTTAACGTCAAGAAGAATAGTATCTGATCCACTGGCTAGTTTTTTAGACATAATAGAGGAGGCAATCAAAGGAATCGATTGAACTGTGCCAGTAACATCTCTTAAGGCATAAAGCTTTTTATCTGCAGGATCAATTTCTGCCGTTTGGCCAATAATAGCTATACCGATGTCATTAACTTGATCGATAAATTCCTTGTCTGTTAAATAAATGTTTGTTCCCGGAACAGATTCCATTTTGTCTAACGTGCCACCAGTATGGCCTAAGCCACGGCCTGACATTTTAGCAACCTTTGCTCCACATGCTGCAACAAGCGGTCCCAAAGCAAGCGATGTTTTATCTCCAACACCGCCGGTAGAATGCTTGTCCACTTTAATCCCTTTAATCGAGGAAAGGTCAATCGTTTCGCCAGAATGTTCCATTGCGTCTGTCAAAACGGCGATTTCATGCTTATCCATTCCCTGAAATAAGATAGCCATCGCTAAAGCGCTCGCTTGATAATCTGGTATTTCCCCATTGGAATAACCCTTTACAAAGTAACGAATTTCCTCTTCGCTAAGCGTTTTTCCGTCGCGTTTATTTTCAATAACATCAACCATTCTCATAAAAGTTGCTCCTAGATTTAAAAGCCATTTCTATTATAATAGATATGTATGGATTTTCGCACAAATTTAATTGAACACTTAGCAGAAAATGAAGTAGATAGTCTACTAAATGAAATTGAAAATGGGAAAGTGACTCATGCCTTGTTATTAAACGACAAAAAAATGAGCGATGAAGAATTCGTAAAACGTTATCCAAACGTTAGGAAGCATCCATTTGTTGAGCACGCCTACTATTACGATAAAGATGAATATGAATTCGGTAAAAGCCTTCTTTATGATGATGGCGTTTTCTCTATAGAAGATGCATCAGCGATGATGGTTGTTTATTTTTTGAAACCAGAAGAAGACGATATTATTCTTGACATGTGTGCCGCACCTGGTGGCAAATCAATTGGGGCTTCTTTAGCGATGAAGGATAATGGAGTCATTGTCTCTAACGACATTTCTTATCCTCGAGCAAAATCGATGTCGCAGAATGTTGAAAGAATGGGAAGAGGCAATATGATCGTTGCTTCTAATGATTTTGTTTTCTCTCATGTACATTTTGCTAATACATTCGACAAAATTATTCTTGATGCACCATGTTCTGGCTCAGCAATGATGAGAAAAAATGCTCTTGCAAAAAAAGATTGGAAATACGAAAAAGTTAAAACGAATTCCAGAAGACAGTTAGAGCTTCTTGAACTTGCTTATAGCATGTTGAAAGAAGGTGGTACGATTTCCTATAGCACTTGTTCCTTTTCTTTTGAAGAAGATGAGAATGTCATCCTTACATTTAAACAAATGCATCCAGAGATTGAATTGGTTAACTTAGAGCAAAACGATTCCTTTGTTAGAACAAAAGAGCTTCCTGAAGCAGTTAGACTTCACCCGAATCACTTTGAAGGAGAAGGACAATTTATTTGTTTATTCAAAAAACCCGGAACTTTAGTTAAGGCGAAGAAAGAAATCGTTAATAATGTTAGATATAAAACATTCGTTGAACAATATGGTTTAGAGAATCGTTCTAATGAAATGATGAGAAGCAAATTCTATTCGTTATCCCAACATTTCGATGTGTCTCACTTAAATATTCTAAGATATGGCGTAAAACTATTCGAAATGAGAAATGTTTATATTCCAGATCACCATTTAACGCATTATCTGCCCGCTTCTTATTCGATTCCGATCAGTTTAGAAGAAGCAAAAGCCTATATTCATGGGGATACCTTCCCATTAGAAAGACCAGATAATTTCTATATCGTAAGTTACGATAATCAAAATTTAGGATATGTAAAGGTTACTCAAGGCATAGCTAAAAACCATTATCCTAAAGGTTTAAGAAGAAACATTTAATTTATCTCAAAGATCCCTTCTTTAAAGGGATTTTTTGATAGCCTTTTTCGAAGAATTTTATATCTTCCTCTTTTTGTGTTTGAATTTCTGTAAGTGTTAATTCACAAATTCTATTCGTAATTGTATCTGTATCATTGTTTTTGATGTATTCTTCATCAAAAGGTTCAAAGAAAGTAACTTCAAGAGGCATTCTCTTATAGTTTGTATTCATCGGTAAAATTCTGAAATTACCATAAATGCATATAGGTAAGATTTTAACCCCCGCTTTCTTTGCCGATTTCAAAGCGCCAGGTTTATACGGCAAAAGAAGGTTCTTATCGAGTTCTTTATTTCTTGTTCCCTCAGGATAAATAACATAGGAAAGATCACCTTTTTCGAAACGTTTTCCTAAATCGATCATAACCCTAAGAGATTGGCGCATATCGTTTCTATCCATGAAAAAGCCGTCGATAGACTTTATTGCCTTACCAATGAATGGAAATTTCAAAGTTTCTTTCTTTGCGACAAAAGAAATGGGTTTTTCTGAGAAAGCCAGCATTAAAATCGGGTCCATATCGGATTGATGATTAGAAACGAGAAGAAAAGGTTTTCCTTCTTTTTCTAGTTTTCTAAGTTCTTCTAAACCCTTTATTTGAAAATCCGGTCTAAAGCCTTTAACTATATAGCATGCGACTTGATGTATTTTGGCG
>CAVKFY010000016.1:0-6985 GCA_963655775.1 Alistipes communis | reverse complement strand
GGATTGGATTCTACGTCTGCTGCATCAAAAACGTTATAAGTAAGAGGAATATCCGAATCCACGACAAATTTATCTTTGGAGGTAAACATATTTCTCCAAGGATAAAGAATAAAGAATGAAACAATAGATGAAACAGCTAAGTAAATTCCTAGAAATATATGTCCTTTTGTTTTCTTATCTATGATCATGTTTTCTATTCTAGAGCTACATTTGTTAAAGAAAAAGAAAAAACACAAAAATCCACTGCAAAAAGCCCTTGAAATTAAAAAATCAAATATTTATAAAGCAAAGAAAAAATCTTTACAAAGATCAAAAAAAGCTCGAACATATCGGACCTTTTTAGAAATATTATTTTTTATGCTTTTTATGGCATCTGCCCATAAAATATAAGGCCAAAATATATATGCGGGCAGGAGGTAAACCGAATGAACGCAACAACCTGGGCGAAGCCACATAAGACGTAGAGAGGTTTGGAGGTATCTCCTCCGCCTTGGTAATGTTGAAAATTAAAAGGGCTCTTTAGTGGCTCTTGAAGTGGTCACCACTTCTCGCGTTTCTCATAGAGCTCATAAAGTTCATGATTTGTCTAATCTTGTAAACCTCTTGCGTCAAGTGGGGTTACCGCCAAAACAAAGGGGCAAAGATCGTTTTTGGTCTTTGTCTCTTCCAGAGGTTGAGTATACTAGCAAAGAAATAGAACGAACAAACGATTTGTCTAAATCGCATTTTTCTTATTCGAGAAAAAAGAAAAACCCCAGAAATGATTCTGAGGTTCGAAACAATTTTGGAAACGATTAACGTTTGCTGAATTGTGGAGCGCGACGAGCGGCTTTGAGACCGTATTTCTTTCTTTCTTTTGCGCGGGAGTTTCTGGTTAACATACCAGCAACTTTTAAGGTCTTACGATCTTCTCCTGCTTCAAGAAGAGCACGGGCAATTCCTAAACGGATAGCTTCAGCTTGTCCAGTGAATCCGCCACCATTAACATCAGCAATGATGTCATATTTTGTTTCACTGCTTGTTAAGGTAAGAGGTTGTTTGAGGTTTTGAACTAAAGTTGCATAAGGCATATATTCCTCAACGGCGATGCCATTAACTAAGATAGTTCCTTTTCCAGGTTTGGCCCAGACACGAGCGACAGAGCTCTTTCTACGACCAGTGCCATAGTATTTCTTTTCTTCTGCCATACTTGTCTACTCCTTATTTAACTTCAAGCACAACTGGTTGTTGGGCTTGGTGCTTGTGATCTGCTCCGGCATAGACGAAGCATTTCTTCATCATGGCTCTGCCTAAACGGTTGTGTGGAAGCATTCCGGAGACTGCTCTTTCGACCATTTCGACAGGATACTCACGTTTCATAACGCCAGCGGAACGGGTTCTTAAACCACCGTTATATCCGGAAACGTTGTAGTAATTCTTCTTGTGTTCGCCACCGTCTTTACCAGTGAGTTTAACTTTGGCGGCATTGATAATGATGACATAGTCACCACAATCTTCATTGTTTGCAAAGATTGGCTTGCCAGATCCCATTAAGATACCAGCGACTTTGGTGCTTAATCTTCCGAGAACTACATCAGTAGCATCGACGATATACCATTGTCTTTTGATCTCAAGAGGCTTGGCAACAGTTGTTTGACGTTGCATAAATAATTTCCTTCTTTCTTGATATCGAGGCCACGCCTTTTAGCGTGCTGTGATATTATCATCAAGCAAAAAGACAAAGTCAACAACAAAATGGCAAATTGTAAAGATTTTGGATGGCAAATTGTAAAAATTAACGATTTTTAAGCATTTGTGGATGTTTTTGCTTTGTAATCAATGATCTTTTTTTCAAAAAATGGATAGAAAAATGTGCTCATTAAATCAAAAAACAAGAAGCCGAAAAGGAAACCTGCTGTAACGTCAGTAGAAAAGTGTGCACCACGAATTACTCTCGAAACTGCACATAAAATTGCCCAGATATATGCAAAGCATCTTAGTAAGAAAGAGGACTTATCATACTTTGGTAAGGCATATCCAACAAGAGAAATGCAAATAACGCCAATCGCGTTAATCGTATGACCAGATGGGAAAGAAGCAAAGTTGGTTGATAGGCTGCCATTGCATCCTAATATATAAACAGGAACGAAATATTGGTCAGGATCTCCTTCGAGAGTAACGATATATCTCCAGCGTGGACGATGCCAAAAGAATTTAAGGATGTTCATTAAAAGGAAAGATCCAGCCCACATGATTAAGACAAAGAAAGAGAAGGTAATCATTTTCTTTCGATCTTCTACTTTGCAAAAATAAGCAAAAATGCCTGGAATAAGGAAACTAAGGATTCCAAATCCGATACCGAGTCCCCAGCGAAGGCCCTTGCTCCATCCATAGTTATCCGTATAAGAAATAAGTCTTCCTCCATTGTATCCAGCCATAAAAACGGCAAGGAACATAAAGAGGATCCCAAAAAGAATGTTTCTTGTTTTTGTGCTTCTATCTCTTAGTTTAAACAACATCAAACAGGCAAAAACTCCGACTAATTGAAACGGGGCTTCAGCAAGTATCTCCCCCATTCTTCCAAAAACATTATTTGGATCATAGAGAGAATGAGTAATGTTTAAATCATAAAAAGCAAAAAGAACAAGTAATCCAACTAGAATAGGATAAATGATAAATCTTTCGTATTTGGTTATCTTCATATGAATAATTTAACATTGTACCGAGTGTTTATAAAGATTTTAGTGACATTTCTCTCAAGATGGCTAATATCAACTTTGGTTATAAATTTACCGAAAGGACAAATATGAAAAATACTATCGAAGTAAGCATTCTTACAAAGTTTGCGAATTCATTTAAGGAAAATAACGCCTTAAATGTCGCAAGAATGGCGGTTAACACAAATGGACTTGTTAACTCTGCTATTGACCCAGACACAGTCCAATCTTTGCAAAACACATTCTCAATTGATGTTGATGCAGGTAACATCACCAATCAAAAACAATCAGGACGTTGTTGGATGTTCGCGGGTCTAAACATCATTAGAATGGTCGGAGCAAAGAAGTTAAATCTAAAGAGTTTTGAACTATCCCAAGCCTATTTACAATTCTATGATAAATTAGAAAAATTCAATTTTACCCTAGAAAAGTCCCTTAAATTAGCTGATGAACCAATTGATTCACGTTTAAATACTCTTCTTTTTGATGGAGGAGTTTCAGATGGAGGACATTTTGCAATGTTCACCAGCCTCGTTAAAAAATATGGCGTCGTTCCTTCTGAAATCATGCCAGACAATTGCGTGAATTCTTCTACTGCTCAATTGAATTCTCTTTTAAGTGCATTGGTTGCAAAAGATATTCTTGCTTTACGTGAACTCAAAAAAGAAGGAAAGAGCGAAGAAGAAATTCTTGCTAAGAAAGAGGAATTCCTTTCTGAATGTTACAACGTTTTATGTGTTACGCTTGGCGTTCCTCCAAAATCATTTATCTATGAGTACAAAGATAAAGATAACAAGTTTGTTCGTTTAGAAGAAACCACTCCTCTTGAATTCTATGAGAAATATATTGGTGTTAATTTAGATGACTATGTCGTCTTAAGTGACGCGCCAATGTCTGGATATAAGAAATATCAAAAATACACCTCTGAATGGATTAATAATGTTATTGGCGGTGATTCAGTAGTCTTCTTTAACGTTGGAATCGATGAAATGAAGAAAGCGGTTATTTCTTCTCTTAAAGGAAATGAACTTGTTTGGTTTGCCGCGGATGTGTCTAGCGAATCATTAAGAAAAGATGGTTATCTAGCATATGGCCTTATTCGTTACGACAAGTTATTGAATGTTGAGCTTCTTCAAGATAAAGGCGCACGTATGGATACTAGAACTTCTTTCTGTAACCATGCGATGACCTTCACTGGCGTTAATCTTCTTGAGGGAGATGTTCCAAATAGATGGAAGGTAGAAAACACCTGGGGAAAGGATGCAGGCAAAGATGGATTCTTTATCATGGACGACGCATGGTTTGAGAACTTTGTTTATGAAGTCTTTGTCAAAAAGGAATTCATTCCTATAGATCTCTTGAAAAAATACGAAGAGAGCAGTGTCCAAGAAGTTGAACCTTGGGGCGTCATGTGGAACGAGATTAAATAAGGCAAATAAAGTAAAGGTGGCAATCCGAATGTGATATACCGCCTTTTTATTTGTTATTCGTTAGAAGATATTCCAAACATTCACCGATATCTTCATGAATGACTTCTTCGAAAAAGTTATCTGATGATGTTTCTTCTTTATTTATGAGAATTGTATGCTTGCCGCAGAATTCATAAATCAATCCTGCTGCAGGATAAACGTTTAATGATGTTCCTCCTACAATCAAGATATCCGCATATCTAAGAGCGGCTATTGATGTGTTAAGGACATCTTCATTTAACGGCTCTTCGTATAGAACTACATCTGGTTTAAGGATTCCACCACATTCGCAATGAAGAATTCCTTTCTTTTCTTTGATGTCATCTAGTGTATAAGCTTTTCCACAATCAAGGCAAAAATACCTTTTTGTTGAGCCATGTAACTCTAAGACTTTTTTAGATCCTGCTTCTTGATGAAGACCATCTATATTTTGAGTAAGTATTGTGATTTTTCCACCGCTCTTCTCATAATTTGCTAAAGCTAGATGAGCCTTATTTGGCTTAGCGTTTTGAAAGACCATGAAATTCCAATAGAAATCATAAAATAAGTCTGTGTTTTCAAAGAAAAAAGAATGAGAAAGCATCTTTTCTGCAGGAAGACCGTATTTATTTTGAATACGATAGAGTCCTTGAGGCGAGCGAAAATCTGGTATTCCGCTTAGGGTGGAAACACCTGCTCCACCAAGGAAAACGATTCTGCTATCTTTCTTTATCCAGCTTTTTATTTTTTCTTTGTTGTTCATACGTATATTGTACAACTAAAGATATCTAAACATGTATTCTCTTAAAAAGCATATCTAATCAGGAGATGGCGAAATTTATTTTTGATTTTTCCAATTTTCTCCTACAAAAGGCCAATCTTTTCAAACAAAGAAGCGAATCTCTCGGTAGGTGATTGTGATAAGATCGCCAAAAAGAAAAACGAGGAAGAACGTATTCGACCTCGTTATCTTGTCGTTTTTTTAAAACGGTAAATGTTGAACGTGTTGTTAATTACAAGAGTGTGACTTTGAGAGAGAACGTCTTCTCACCATAGTCCTCATCATTAACAGCTACAACATAAACGGAATATTTTAATGTTGAATTAGTATATGTTTCTGATGTTTTTGTCGTTCCCCATGCGTCTTCGGTTTCTTCGCCACTCTTTGTATAAGTGCCTTTCTTATTAAGGAGGGCTATATATTTAGTGTAATATGATTCAACGTTGAAATCAGATAACGTTGAAGCACTTAAGGTGATATCAAACTTCGAATAATCAGTTTGCCAATTTTCTAAATCAAAACTTGCGTTCCAAAGAGAAGACGCACCTTGAACATTAATATAAGGAAGATCTTTTAGGATTTTTTCGCTTACTGGTTGATCAGCATTTGTAATGAGATTGTTTTTAACATTTTTAATTCCAGTGAAGTCAGTCGCTGGTTGTAACATCCTTGTATAGGCTTGGTCTAACTTTGTATAGGTATCAGTTGAAATAATTGGTGAGGATTCGCTTCCATAGGTGAATTTCAAGACAGATTCACCCTCATCTTCGCCATTGTATGCGACTTCTAAGTGAATCTCCGAAACATTGTCGGAAGAATCTAAAACAACGGAAACGTCGGTTACTTCTTCGCCATCGTACAAAGAAATAGGGAAGGCTTTGCCATAATTCAATAAGCCTTTATGCATGACGAATGTGTTCTCTGTGCCTGCTTTTTTATAGAAAACATCTGGGCTTGCAATGATGTTAAACCATTTGCTAGATAAGCTTCCTTCAGAAATATCTGTACCAGTAAAACTATAGCTTTGTTTTAGATCCGTTTCATCGCCAGAATCGCTTCCGGTAACGTTAAATGAGAAGAGTTTTCCATCACGAACTTGATAGCCGATTCCATCATAACGCATGGTATCGGAGTTCGTGATTGAACGGTCATAATTCATGACTGTATCTTTTGTATAAATTCCCTCTACGGTGTTATATTCGCTTCCATGACCACGAACATTCATGCTGATAGCAAAGCCGTTTGTCGTTTCAGAATATGCAAGTTTATTGAATGCCGTCTCTAAACGGTCACCAACACCTTCTACTCTCTTTTTAGGGGAGATTGAAGGAACTTCGCCTGTAGGATTAACAAATGTGGATGTAACGATATAGCCACTATCAAGAGTGAAGGTAAATGATTTTACTTGGTTATCTTCAACAACAGCACAAAGAGAAGAAACGTTACCAAATTCTCCTTCATCCTCATCAATGAGATTAGAAAGAATTGTTTCTGCCTTTCCGCCATGATAATCATAATTATTGCCACTAGATTTCTTAAAAAGCTCAGGATCTACAGAGGAAATATCGAAAACATCTGTCCAATAGTCATCTTCGTTATAGTGAGTTGAAACAGTATTATCAACGCTTAAATAGTATTCAGTGAAACATTCATCTTCATCGAGAACGTACGCTTCTTCATCGACGATTTCACCGATCTTATCAGTTTTATTACGATAGATTTTGTTAGCGGATTTTCTTAAATAAGTGCCACTCACATCGGAAATGATGGAAGTAACAGTTTTTTGAATTTTGCTAGAGACTTGTAAATTGTCAGAAAGAACATATGTCATCTTTTCTTTGGTTAATGAACCACCAGTTAGAAGAGATGCACCTTCACTAGCAAGATATGTTTCAATCGTTTTTTCTGTTGCGGAATTGATGTTTGTAACTGTCGCTTCATCAACCTTTGCATCTCCTTCATAGAAAACAAGGATTAATTCGTTATAACGATTGAAGTAGATTTCGATTTCACTGATTTCATATGGGTTCTCTTCATTTTGCCCACCAATAAGATCAAGG
>CAVKFY010000015.1:9266-15599 GCA_963655775.1 Alistipes communis | reverse complement strand
CCGCCCAATATTAAGAGCACCTTTGCAACTCATTTTTGCTACAGTCTTTGCGATCATGATGTCAAAAGAACTTAGCATTGTTTTTGCTGTTTCGGTTCCTTTGCTTGGAATTGCTTTGTTCACAATTGTTATCGTTGCTAGACCTAAGTTCTACCAACTTCAAACAGCCTTAGATAACATCAATAGAACAACTCAAGAAACGCTAGTCGCAGAGAAACTTGTTAGAGCAAACTCTAAGATGGACTATGAGGAAGAAAAATTCAGAAACGTTAATAATGAATCTAAGAAAATAGGTAATAAGGCTTTAGGCTTAACTGCTTTGAATATGGGCTTCATGCAAATGATGACTTATTCTTGCATTCTTGCCGTTTTGTATATTGGTGGACAAACAGCCATCATTAAACAACAAGACGCGGAATCTGTTAGCAACATTGCAACCTTCTTATCTTATGTGAATCAGATGATGGCTTCGTTAAATATGCTTAGCAATGTTTTCATGATCTTTACTCGTAGTGAAGCAAGCAAGAAGAGAGTTCACGAAGTCTTCCAAGCAAAGAGCGAAATCATCGATAAGAAAGATTCTCCTTTGAAGATAGAAGACGGCTCAATTGAATTCAAACACGTTTCTTTCAAATACAAAGAAACAAGCGAAGAATATGTCATCAAAGACAATACGTTCAAAATTAATGATGGGGAATTTGTTGGCATTTTAGGACAAACTGGATCATCAAAATCTACTCTTATATATTTAATCGAAAGATTCTACGATGTCTCTGAAGGTGAAATCTTAATTAGTGGTAACAACATTAAAGACTATCCAGTTGAAGAAGTTAGAAAGAATATTGCTATATCTTTCCAAAATCCAACGTTGTTCACTGGCACAATTAGAGACAACCTTTTATGGGGAAAGCAAGATGCGACAGAAGAAGAGATTGTTGAGGCTTGCAAAATCGCATGTTGCCATGATTTCATTGTCAATAAGTTACCGAATGGATACGATACCGAATTAGGACAAACAGGAAGCAATGTCTCAGGCGGTCAAAGACAACGTTTGTGCATCGCTAGAGCTTTAATTAGGAAGCCAAAGATTCTTATTCTTGATGATTCATTTTCTGCTTTAGATAGAATCACTGAAGCAGAGCTTAAGGAAAATCTTCGCACAAAACTACCAAACATGACGAAGATCATCATTTCTCAGAAGGTTTCATCCATCAGTGATGCAGATAAAATCATCGTTCTTAACGAGGGTAAGATTAATTCCATTGGAGATAATGAGACTCTCTTAAAAACAGATGATATCTATAAGGATATTTATCATATCCAAATGGAGGGCAAATAATATGGAAAAGAAAAGAAGACCAGACAATTTGCCTAGGACTTTACTGAGGCTTTTTGGATATTTCAAAGGTTTATGGCCATTGGTAATACTCGTAATAATCATGGCTATATATTCTGGTTTAACAGAAATATTAGTTACCAGATTAGCTGGCAATGTAACCGACGGAATAATAGATAATTTCCATGAATCCACGGAAGTAAGACTAAATTTATTGGTTAATAGCTTAGTTCCAATTATCTACATGTGTGCGGCAGGATTCGTTTGTGCTTTTATCTATAACTCGATAATGGTTAGAATCACGCAACGAGTTCTTTTTAAGATTCGTACCGACTTAATGAGAAAGGTTCAAACATTGCCTATTTCTTATTTCGATAAGCACACTCATGGAGAAATAATGTCTTATTTCACAAATGATGTTGATAGTATCGTTAATGCCTTAAATGATTCGTTTAGCAATATTTTCTTATCATTGGTTAAGATTATTGGTACCATCGTTACTTTGTTCCTCATAAACGTGTATTTAACGTTGATAGTTATTTTCTTCATCATAGTGATGTTTGTTTTCATGTATTTCAACACGAAATCTAGTAGGAAACATTTCCGTAAACAGCAAAACGCTTTGAGTGCAGTTAACTCCGTCGTTGAGGAAGATGTTTCTGGAGTAAAAGTTATTAAGGCTTTCTCTCATGAAGATGCATCATTCGCTAAATTCTCCAAAGCAAATAATAACTGGAGAGAATCCTCTGAGAAAGCTTTCTTCCATACCCAAGTTAACATTCCTTTCTTTGTTTCTTTAAGCTATCTTAATTTCTCTATTTCATCGGTTTGTGGTGTTTTAGCTTTGTGCACAGGCTGGGCTGGACCTCTTACATTTGGTGCGTTGCAATCATATTTAGTTTTAACGAGAAATGCTTGCCAACCATTTAATTTCTTTACACAGCACTTAAATAATTTCATGGTCGCAGCCGCCGGCGCTGAAAGAATCTTTAACTTCCTTGATGAAGAAAATGAAGTTGATAATGGTAAAGTAACCTTAGAAAAAATCAGCGATAAAGAGGATTTTGCCGATCGTTATTGTTGGAAAATTCCTCTGGAGAACGGAGAATTCGAAAGAAGACCTTTAAGAGGAGAAATTAAGTTCGAAGATGTATATTTCTCTTATACTCCAGATAAACCAGTTTTAAGAGGAATCTCTTTTGAATCTCATCCAGGAAAGAAATCCGCTTTCGTTGGCTCAACTGGTGCAGGCAAAACAACAATTATCTCCTTACTTGCTAGATTCTATCCTTTAGATAGTGGAGCAATTTATTACGATGGCATTAATATAGAAGATATTGAATTAGTTTCTCTAAGAAGAGCAATATCCATGGTCACCCAAGATACCCATTTATTCACTGGTACAATTCAAGACAATATTAAATATGTAAGATTGCATTCAACAAAGGATGAAATAGTAGGTGCAGCAAAAATGTCTCATGCGGACAGTTTCATTAAGAGACTTCCTAATGGATATGAAACGATGCTATATGATGATGGAGGAAATCTATCTGCTGGTCAAAGACAACTTTTAGGCTTAGCAAGAGCTTCATTAAATAGACCTCCAGTGATGATTCTTGATGAAGCGACTTCAAATATCGATACACGTAGTGAGATGCTTATCCAAAAAGGTTTGCAAGAATTAGAAAAAGGCCGCACCGTCATGATAATCGCTCATAGACTTTCGACAATTCGTGATGCGGATGAAATAATGGTTCTAGACCAAGGAAGAATCATTGAAAGAGGAACACAAGAAGAACTTCTTGCCAAAAAAGGCGCATATTACGATCTCTATACTGGAAAAGTTGAATTGGCCTAGTTATATTGATTTGAAATATAATTCGGTAGAGGTCTTTAATATGAAAATTGCAGTTTTAGGAAGTGGCACTTGGGGAAGCGCGATATCGAATCTTTTGGGAAATCATGGATATGATGTGTTTTGCTATTCCCATAGAGAAGAAAGTGCCAAAGAACTAAATGAAACACATATTCATAAGAACCTTCCTGGTGCAATCTTATCTGAGAAAATAGTCTTTTCTTCTAACGTTGAGGAGTGCGTTAAAGATTCTAAAACTATAGTTTTTGCAACACCTTCATCCTATGTTAGAAAAACCGCGGAGCTAATAAAACCAATGTTTTGCAATCAATTAATTGTTGATCTTACAAAAGGGATTGAAGAAGGAAGCCTTTTAACTACATCAGAAATCATTGAAGAAGTGTTAGGAAATAAAGATGAAGTAGTGGCACTTACTGGCCCAACACATGCGGAAGAGGTCTCTTTGAATTTGCCTTCTTGTATTGTTGCCGCATGTAAAAACAAAGAGAACGCTAAACGTGTTCAAGCAATATTTCATTCCGAAACTTTTAGAGTGTATACAAACGAAGACCGCAAAGGTTGTGAGCTTTGTGGAGCGTTTAAAAACATTATTGCTATAGCGTGCGGAATTTCTGATGGCTTAGGCTATGGTGATAATGCAAAAGCCGCTTTAATCACTCGTGGAGTTCATGAATTAAGGAATTTAGGAATCAAGATGGGATGTAGTCCAATGACTTTCTCTGGCTTAGCCGGCATGGGAGATTTAATTGTCACTTGCACAAGCAAACATAGTAGAAACAATCAAGCAGGCCATTATATCGGGGAAGGTTATTCAGTAGAAGAAGCAATTAAAAAGGTAGGAATGGTAGTGGAAGGCATCTTATCTTTAAAAGCGGCAAAAGAGCTCTGTGACAAATATGAGATTGACATGCCAATTGTTTATGGCGTTAATGAAATAGTGAACAACGGCAAAACCGCTAAAGAAATCGCATCCTTGCTTTTACAAAGGGAAAAGAAGAACGAGTTTTTAAGATAGTTTTTTTAAAAACAAGTCGGTTTTACAGTAGAAAATTAGATTTTAAAATTTTAAAAATCATTCTTTTCCACGGAAAATATCCGAGATTTGAATATGTGACAAGCGTTTTAAATATACGAAAGAAGAAATGAATACGGATAATATTGCAGTTCCAACAACCGTCAAAAGAGCAAAACCTTCAACGGATAATAAGGAATAGTTTATTCCAAACACGTCTTTTGCTTTGAAGGCATTATCTATTATTGCAATCGCCCCAAATGAAAGGCCTAAAGAAACGACAAATGCTATTATTTGGAAAAGGAAACCCGCAAATAAATATCTTTTAAGCAAGTCTTTAGATTCATATCCAAGCGTAAGAATTAAAGCGTTTTCTTTCTCTTTACCAGAAACGCATTCCGATCCAATAGAGAATCCAGTGAATATAACAACCAAACAAAGCAAAGTTTCCAGACATATCATAACCATCAAGAAAGAGCCTGATTTCATGCCTGATATGTAATATACAGGCTGTAAGTGAGATAGATTTGATTTTAAATCATGATGAGAAAGAATGTTTGCTGAAACGCTTGAATCATTATTATACCCAGCGACAGTATTGGCATAGTGAATAATATCTTCAGCAAAATTGTTGTATAGTTCTTTGCTAACGCACACATCCTTTTCTCTATCTTCAATTATTCCGACAACTTTGACCTCATTACAAATTTCGTATGGATTAGGGGTGGTGCGATAAAGTACGTAATTAGGGGAGGCGGTTAAATCTCTGAATGAGTAAGTCTTCCCTATGATTGAGTCGTAATCTGTGAAATTGTTTAGGTAAGATGTCGTGATAATTACTTCATTTCTTGCTTCGATTGTTCTGCCTTTAATTAATTTCTCGTTATTATAAGGTGCGTATCTTGCCTGAGCATCGGCATATTGTTTTAATGTTATGTAAGAGTTATCTGTCAACAAGAAAGAGGATGCGGGCAACCATATGCGTGATGAATTGGAGAACATGGAATAAAATTCATCACTGTTCATTACAACGAATGCGTACTTTTCAAGAAAATCATCGCTGTTTTTGCTTTGAAAATCATTGTCGTTGTAGAGTGAATTCATTGTATATCTATCAAAATCAACATTAATGATTTGTTTGTAACTAAGTTCTAATTCGGTGTTACAAAACCTTGTCGAAGCAGTAAATGACAATTTATCTTTCGAAATTGAACTGAGGAAAGATGAAACGACACACTCTCCTTTTGCGGGATTCGACACTTTGGCTCCTTGGATCGTTAATGATTCGAAATGCGGCAAAACATGGAGTGTTATTTTTGGTGATGAGATATGCCCATCAATAATAGGAAAGGCTTTCTTAAAAGAATTTTCGGCACATTTTTCTAAATGCTTTCCAGTCGAAAACGTACGGTATTCGTTTGTCGGTTCGTTATATTCAGTGTTTTTTAGAGTAATTGCCCAAATGTTTTCCTGATCTAAGGCGTTCTTAAAAGAATTCTCTTCATTAAAAAATGCGACCGATCCACCTAATGTAGCTATTAACATCGAGAGCGTAGATAAAACAAACGAGAAAATTGCTTTTCCTTTTCTTCTCCATATAGAAGACCATCCGTAAAATAGAGGCAATTTTCCGCTATTTTGCTGATTAAGAACGATTTCGCTGTTAGACTTTATTTCTTTTTGTTTCAATAAAGTTGTTTTGCCGTCTTTGAGTGAAAACAAGATATCAGAATATTGATTTGCTAATTCTGTGTTATGCGTTGAAACGAGGCATAAATGATTCTTAGAAATCTCTTTAATCAATTCAAAAACACGTTCTGAATTTACTGCATCCAAACTTGCTGTTGGTTCATCAAAAATAATAATCTTTGATTTCTTAAGAATGCTTCTAGCAATAGATACTCTTTGTTTTTCGCCTCCAGATAATTTGGAAACGATTACATTTTTCTTATTTAAAAGACCAACGCTTTCTAATGAAGAATCTATATCAGTGTCTATCATCGAAACGAGCTTTAGATTATCCTCAACTGTCATTTTTTCGAGAAGGTTATTTTCTTGAAAAACAAAGCCAAAATATTGATTTCTTATTTTAGACACCAATGGCTGATC
>CAVKFY010000015.1:6856-9237 GCA_963655775.1 Alistipes communis | reverse complement strand
TATTAAGATTTCACCGTTATCTGGATTCTCTAAACGAGAAAGAAGATGTAGAAGAGTTGTTTTTCCTGAGCCTGATTCACCGATAAAACAAATTACGCCTTCATTTGGAAAATCAAAAGAAAAGTCGCTTACGGCAGTGACTGTATCACCGTTTTCTGAAAAGGATTTTGTTATGTTCTTAGCCGAAAGCAAAAACGCCATTATATCGAGCCTCTAACTTCTTTGACTAATTGTTCGCAACAACTAAGAACCGAAAACACATAATAATCATGGCTTTCATAATCGACTGGTGAAGGGTTATATCCAAAGTAACCACCTATTGATGTAGTGGCTTTCCCTGAATTTTTCCAAACGTTTACTGATGAGCTACTAGTATTAAATAAATGCTTTCCGTTATCAAAGTCTGTGTCTTGCAAAAATTCAGCTTCTCCAGCGTTGTAAAAAGATATTAAAATGTACGTATCATTGTTTAATAAGCCGTGGATTTTGTTGATTTCGTCTTTGGTTAGATATTCCTTGTCTTCTTTCACGTTTATCGAAAGATAAAAGAACTTTATTTCATTGAAATTAAATTCATTATCGACGTATGTTGAGTAGTTCTTAAGGCCGGAAAATGACTCATCATAATTTTTATATGAGCAAAAATAAGTGGCGCTTTGATTTAGATAATTTATGCTGTTTGTTATTGAATTATCCCATTTCTTTTGACAAGAATTTAGTAATAACGATGCCATTAACAAACCAACAGATACAATCTTTTTTTTATAATGTGTATTCATGTGAATCTGTAACCTTTCCGTGATATGATACACCTTCAAAAGACGATTCGTGTTTAACATCGATGTAGGCAATACTTGCATCCGTCATAAAAGTTAAAAAGCCATAGTATTTTATGGAATTTGCGGCATATTCATCATTACCAGAGACAACATATTCAGTCTCATAATGCCTTTTTGCTATGTTTGTTCTACTAATCACTTCTAACTCACTGTGGTCGAACGAAGCTGAAGCGGATATACTAAATCCTTCGCTTCCACCAGACACTCCTATTGACTCGGTTCTTTTGCTCGGAGAATTTTCTGGAGCCCAATCAGTAAGCTTATAGCCTGTTCTTAGAGTGATAGATGTTTTGACGCCTCTTGCATACCAATTGTCGCCATAACTTCCAATACCCAAAAACCCTATATTTCTTCCAGGTTGACACGGTGATTGGACGATTCTATAGGCGAAAGCGAACACGTTTGTTACATCCTTATATCTAAGGAAGATTTGTTCTATATCAGTTTGATACTGCAAAACTCCATTGTCGGTTGAAGTATAACGCCATTCTGCGAATTCATCCATTCCATAAGGTATCCACTTGTCGGAAATTGTGAAGCCGAACGCTGTGCATTCGCCCCTAAACTGTTCATAAGCGAATTCTTTTCTAATACAAGAATGATCTGATAATTTAACTGATGAAATTATCTCCTTAGAATTTGTTGGCACAGAAAATACGACTAATGCAGCCAACGATAGGAACATTTTGTTTTTGAATTTCATGCAAACTCCTTTTTTATACTTGAAATTAATTATGTATTTATTATATGAATAATTTAAATTTATTCAATTTTTTTATTTAATTTAATGATTTTTTATAAAAAAGCAATAAATTATCACAAAAAACTAATGCTGTTTGTCGAATCAAAATGTGTTTGTGCTTCTTTTATTATATTTCTTTTGACAATATAGTTATTTTAATTGAAACGTATAATTAATTAAGTGAATTTAAAAATGAAGGATTGATTATTAATATCAGTATGTTGGAACTAACTAATTTTATTTACCGAAATTCATTATTTGTTTGCTAAAAGTTCGATATTATGTTAGATTTTATTGATAAAAATTTATCAATACGTTTTTTGATTGTCTTAGAAACAAGACGGAGATTGATATGGAAACTAGTAATAAAGAAGAACTCGTCGCATTGATTAAGTACCTAATTAATCACAACGAGCATCATAACGGGGAATTAAAAGACTTAGCAGAAAACCTAAAATCCCTTAATAATGTGGCATATTTAAAAGTTTTAGATGCGATTAAATCTTTCCAAGAAGGAAATCAGATTTTAGCGTCTGCTCTTGATGAATTGAATAAATAGGCTCTTTTGTATGTGTTTATCTACGATATATAAAAATAAGAAAGAGGATAAGAACGTTCTAATGAAGAATGTGATGAGCATCGAAACGAAGAACGATTCTTTGATTTTCACCGATCTTATGGAAAGAAAGATGGAAGTTAAGGGGAAACTGGCCATTGCTAATTTGGTTGATGGCTACGCTATCATTGACACGGAAGGCAAGTAATTATGAACAAACCTGTTATATTGGCTTTTTGTGGAA
>CAVKFY010000015.1:0-6819 GCA_963655775.1 Alistipes communis | reverse complement strand
GATTGCTTCACGAAGCTTTTCCTGATAAAAAAATCCTTGCCATTGACGCTGATCCGGCTATCGGTTTGGCTACTGCCTTAGGTGTCGAATCTTCATCAACAGTTGATGATATTAGGAAGCTATTCATTGAACATGCGGAAAGTGGAGAATCCAAAGCCGCATTAGAGATTCTCTCTGAAGCAAAATATCAAATATTTGATGCCTTGGTAGAGATGAATAACATTTCTTTCCTCGCAATTGGTCGTCCTGAAGCAAGCGGCTGTTATTGCAAGGTCAATGCCTATCTAAAGGAAGTAATAAGCCTTCTTGCTGATAACTTCGATTATGTTGTCATTGATGGTGAAGCAGGCATTGAACAAGTAAATCGTCGTGTAATGGAAAAAGTTACCCATCTTGTTTTAGTAAGCGACGCTTCGAAAAAAGGAATCGAAGTCACCAAAACAATTAAAAAGGTAGCAAAAGAACTCGTGATGTTTGAAACGGATGGTTTAATCCTCAACCGTGTAAACGAAACTGTTGATGTTAATAAACTTAATCTTGATGGCCTTAATCTATTAAGTGTCATCCCAGATGATAAAGACATGATGTTATCTGATGTTGAAGGCAATTCTGTTTTTGCCCTTAACGAAGAAACAAGCATTGTCAAAAATGTTAAAAAAGCCTTAGAAAAACTAGGAATATTATAGAAGGAGGTCTCAATGAAAGATTTAAAACATTTATATTATTTCGAGAAACTATTAGAAGATGCCAACAACGAATTGGTAAGAAAAGCAAAAGAAGATGGCCTTAAGTGCGTCGGAAGTACTTGTTACCAAATTCCTGAAGTTCTTCTCAATCTAAAAGGGTGTTTCTCCACGCGTTTAAGAGCGCCACGTTCCGGTTCTTTTGAAATGGCCACATATTACATGACCTCTTTCTTATGCGAATATTCTAGAGCGTTATTAGAAAGAGCCATCGAAGGAGGATATCAATTCCTCGATTGCCTTCTTACACCAGATGGCTGCACGATGATTAACCGCTGCGTGGAAAATATGGAACTACTTAAGACCATGCCTCAAGAAGGATTCTTCTATGAATACTTAGAAGTTCCAATGAAAGATGATGACAATGGCCTTAACCTTTATGTTTCAGAGTGCCGTAAGAAAATCTTGAATTCTCTCCACGATCATTTTGGAATTGATGTTTCTGATGATGCGATGAGAGCAGCGGTAAAAGAATACAATGAACTTTGTAGATTAATCACTGAACTCGGTGAATTTAGAAAAGAAGACAATCCTCGTATCACTGGATATGAATTCCATATCATCACCATGTGTACCTATGTTTGCCCTCATTATCTTTTGATAGACAAACTTAAAGAAACTCTTGAAGAAGTAAAAACTAGAGTGCCTGACGAAAAGAAGAAATTCCGTGCGAAAGTCATGGTTGTCGGATCAGAAGTGGATGATGTCGATATGATTAAACTTGTCGAAGAAAGCGGAGCACGAGTTGTCGCGGATAGATATTGTTTCGGCTCATTGCCTGGAAGACAAGAAATCATTCTTAATGATACGGATGATGTGTTAACTCAAATCTGCGCACAATATATGCACTCATGCATGTGCCCACGCCATATGAATCTTCCTAAATTCAAGAGAAGAAAAGAATACGTTAACCAAATCGCCAAAGAATATCATGCGGATGGGATTATCTATGAACAAATGAAATTCTGCGATCCATGGGCTTACGAAAGAATGACAGGAACTCATATGTTAAGAGATGAATATAACTATCCGGTTCTTTCTATCGATAGACCATATGCAGTAGGTAATTCCGGTCAAATAAGAACAAGAGTTCAAGCTTTCGTCGAAAGTATTGAAATTAAGAAAATCCAAGGAGGCAATAAATAATGGGAAGAAAAGTTGGTTCCGAAGCCTTAGGAAAACTCTATAACGGAAAAAGAGTTAGAAAAAGAAGAGAGTGGAGAGGCTTAGTTGATACTCTTTATGATTTTAGATGCTGGCTAAAAATCATGTGGATGTTAGCCAAGTTCATCGTTAAGCCAAATAACTTAAAAGGTTTCTTTAGATATAGATGGATGGTTAATTACCTTGCCGTTCCAATGATGATCGATAAGCATACGACGGGTCTTAGAGGTGAAGCGCTTAGAATCGCACATACCGAATATGACTTAGTTGCTCTTGATATTGCTCAACTTTTAGGAAGAGTCTTCAAAGCTGACAAGAGATGTGGCAATAATGAAAAATTCTCTAAGAAATGTGTTGTCTTAGATGAAAACGAAATGTTCCACATCATGTGTGGCTTTCCAAATCTTTATGCGGTTAGCTGGGAAACTGCGGCAATCTATGTTGCGGTTCTCTTAAATGGTGGAGCGGTTACTCATTATCTTGATGTCCTTCAAGAAATGGGCATTCCAGGTGACGTTTGCCCAATGCCTGCAGCCGAAGCTGGCGCAGCCGTTGATGAAGATATGCCAATTTATGGCGCATGTGCCATTCAATGTAACACCACATGTGATGGTTCCTTAATGGGAAACGGCATTATGAGTAAGAAATATGAGGAATTCGGAATTCCCACTTTCCAAATTGCTGCCCCATTAAGACATACTGAAGAAGGCGTTCAAGAATACGCTGCTCAAGAAATTAGAAATGCCATTAAATTCATCGAAGATAAGACTGGCGAAAAATGGGATTGGAATAATTACTTCAAATGTGCAAAACGTTTCAATGAAGAAAATAGACTCCGTAAATCCTGGATGGAAATGTCTAAAACCGATTATCCTCAAGTTTATGGCGCAAACCTTGCCTTGTATGCTGAAACAACATACATGGCTGTCGCAGGACGTTCTGATGACTTTGTAAAAGCTGATAGAAAAATTACAAAACTCGCCGAGAAAGCCTTTAAGAGAAAAGCGCTCGTTTGCAAAGAAAATCGTCATAGAGCAATTATTTGGGGCGTTCAATCTCAATTCTATACAGATTTCTTGCCATGGTTACAAAACTGTTGGGGCATCTTGCCGCTCGTAGATATGCTTTCGTTAGTATATTTCGACGAAATCTCAGAAGATGATCCAGAACAAGCGATTTACGATATTGCAAAACTTTATCAAGAGATGATTATGAGAAACAGAACCCATGGTGGCTATGAAGTCTTACTTGATGACCTTTGGAGATTCTGCGAAGAATACAATGCCGATATGGTTATCTTATGGGAACACATTTCTTGTAAGGCACTCGATGGCATGCATGGCTTATTCGAAGAAAGAGCAAGAGAGCATGGCATCAAACTCATCTGGGTCAATCACGATCTTATGGACCCACGCGTCATTACAAAACAATCAATCAGAGATGACGTTAATAGATACATGCGTTCTGTCATGAGAGAAGAACCAGTTGACCCAAGCTTAGAAGTTATTGATGATGCAAAATCATGGTAAGGAGATAAAAAGATGAAATATTATGGTGGATGTGATTCAGGAAGTACTTATACAAAGTGCGTTATTGTCGATGAAAATGGCAAAATGATAGCTAATGTTACCTTAAGAAGCAGAATCAATTCTGTTTTAAGTGCCCAAGATGCACTTGATCAAGCGATTGCTCAAGTTGAAGGCTTAAAATCCGCAAAAGATTTAGCCTATCTAGTTGGCACAGGATATGGAAGAAACAAAGTTCCATTTGCCGATGAGAATATCTCTGAGATTTCTTGTCATGCGATGGGAGTTCATGTTACGGATCCTAGCGTCAAAGCGATAATTGATATTGGCGGGCAAGACGTTAAAGGCATTGCCGTCGATAAAGATGGCACGGTCTTGAATTTTGCGATGAACGATAAGTGTGCGGCAGGTACAGGAAGATTCTTTGAAGCAATGGCTAGAGCCTTTGAAATGGATTTAGATACATTCTCTAAACTCTCATTAAGTGCAAAGAATATCATTCCAATTACCGCCCAATGCACGGTTTTTGCTGAATCTGAGGTTATTTCCCTTGTTGGTGAAGGAAAACCAATGGATGAAATTGCCGCAGGTATCGAATTCTCCGTTGCTAAGAGATGCTTCGTTATGGCGAAGAAGGCTGGAGCAGTGGATAGCATCACTCTTACGGGTGGATGCGCAAAGAACGCTGGCTTAAAAGATGCAATCGAAAAAGTCTTGCACTTAAAAGTCGTTAACCTTCCTATCGATCCACAATTGATGGGTGCTCTTGGTGCAGCAGAATATGCCCGTCAAAAAGGCCTTGCTGGAGGAAGATAGAATATGGGAACCGCGTTAATTGTCTTAAGCTGGACTCTCTTTCCATATTTAGGCTGGCAACTTTGGATTAGCATCGTTTGCACGGTCCTTGGTTCCTTTATTGCCTTATTTGGTCTTCTTTTCACTATCTATTTCTTTAACTTAGACATGAAACTCACCTCTTCTTTAGAACCTCTTTTACTTAAGATTTACGACAAGAAAAAGAGAAATCGTAAGATTTAACTATGTTTATTTTCGATGATTTAGTCTCAAAGGTAGACGAAATCAATAAACAATACGTTCCTAAGAAGTTAGGTCTCAATTTGAACGAGAAATTCGTTGAGAATCCAAATCAGTTTATTTTTACTAGCGATAAGGCTTTTGAATTGGGCGCAAATCCATATAAAGGTGAAGCACTTGATTTATTAACCGATCAGTCTTTTGAAGATGAAATTCTTCTTATTGGTGATGATTTAAAATCATTCTCCAAGGATGGTAACTACGCTCGTGTTACCATTGCAAGCGTTGATAACCATTTAATGGGAACTGGCAACGAATTATATAAGAATATTCGTAAGTTTGATTATGTTAAATATCATTTCACCTATGATGGAGTAATGGTAAGAGAATCTGTTTTCAATAAGAAAGAGAGCCTGCTCGTTTCTAAGAAAGCCTTAAAAGAAGGGCATACGGATTTCTCTAAGCTAGGCAGTTATATTCTCTCTAAATATAAAGACCTTTCCTTTGTTAAGAACGTTAAGATGATCTTTGTTACTTTGAATGAGTATGACTATGATGAGATTAACAGTCTCGTCAGCAAATGTGAAAACATCACTAAGGCGCTTGATCATCTTATGAATAAGGTTAAGATGGATTGTCATTCTTGTTCCTTGCAAGTAATTTGTAATGAAGTAGAAAAGAAAGTCCAGGAAGATTTCAAAAAATAGAATTATCCCCTCAAAAACGAGGGGATTTTTAAAACTCAAAAAGGAATTACAATGTTTCTTTTCCTTGATTTGAAAGAAGACAATATATTGAAATGGAACCCATTATATCTAATATGAAGAAAAACAATGCTATAGATGAAACTTTTCCTAACAAAGAATAAGGAATCATATTTTTCTGAGCAATTCTTGTATATGAAATAAATAAAGGAAGAGAAGTGGACAACATATAACAGTAAGTAACAAGAAGAGATATAACGAAGTATATAGGCGCGATCATAAATAGCATCGGATTGCATAGGCCAATAAAAACAATCGTACAAAATATAGTATTAACAACATACCATGGAACCTGAATTATTTTGCAGATCATCGTTATGTTACTCATGTCTTTTACTGGTTTAGCAATAGAGATGATTGCAAGCAAGATATTGAGAATGCATATGATGAAAACAGCTAACGTGCCAATCCTATAAAACAAGCCTAAGGTATCACTTATTGTATTCCCTAGTTTATTTTGCCTATCAAGAAGAGCAATTAGCAAAATACTCCATAAAGGCAAATGCAGAAGATACATACAAATGGTTTGAATTATTAAGAGTATTTTGTTTGCTTTCATTTTATTACTTCGATTTCGTATTTAATCTTCTTCATGAGCCTTATGCAAGCAGTTTTAAACTAACAAAATCTTTTGATTTGAAAATATCTAAGTTTTAGCAGTGTTTTTTCATTTTTTTGAATATAAAAAGTGGTGAAGAATATAACTTCACCACAAATATTTAATTGGTTTTTGTCGAATTAATCTTCTGATTGTGTGGCATATGCCTTGAAGAAGAATTTATCTCCGCTCTCATAGTATTGGAACATCAAATAAACTTCTTTTCCGGTTCTGCTATCCTCGAATGCATAGTCAAGAATATAGCCAGGGAATTCAGATTCTCCGACATATATGTCTGCTTTTTTCCAATCGCCCTTTATTTCAAATCCTTCTGGGATTATATCGTTTTTGACTAGGGATTGAACGTAGTCGTTTCCAAGTGATTTATCAAAGCTAACTTCAAGATAGTCTTTAATGTAAACATCTTCATCGGTGGAATGGGTAACGGTTGGTTCGATATTCTTTGCTTTTAAGAGAGAAGCGACCGCATCGATTGCAGAAGCTTTTGTGTAAGTGACAATTTTCTTGGCTTTAACAGTGCAAGTAGCGCTATATACTTCTCCATCAGATGCAGCAACTTTTGCAGTGATAATAGCAGTAGTTCCTTCTGCTACATCTTCAGCGACAGTCACTAGGCCTTTATTATCAACTGTGATTTTGCCAGTTGTGTCAGACGAAGAATACGTGACGTTATATGGCAACATGTTCTTCGAAAGTGATAATTGAGTTGTATTTCCGATTGCAACATCAACGTCTTCTTCGTTGAAACTTAAGAAAGGTGCATGTTCATCGCCAGATCCTTTGTGGATAAGAATCGTTGTTAAGCCATTTCCAGTTTCTACGCTACTATAGGAGGATAAAGTAACGCCAACTTTGCCATCTTTATCTTCATAGACGTTATTCGAATATTCGTCATAATAAACATAGAAAGCTGCATCTTCTAATGCTTTTGTATATCCTTCCCAAGCTTTGGAGTCGGTATCATAGAT
>CAVKFY010000014.1:0-7260 GCA_963655775.1 Alistipes communis | reverse complement strand
GCCATAAATACGCCGAATCGTTCTCAAAAACGTCGATTTGGTCGTAAATTCCATCTCTTATTTGTACCAATATCTAGTGATTTTTCAATGCTGCCGGGAATAAAACAAGAAAATCTAGCGTAAATGTAGTGGTTTATTACGAACCCTTCGATTTCATTTTTCTATATAGCATAAAACATTACGAACGAAATATTTGGTTTTTACAAATGGAATAAAACTAAATATTTCTCTTTCATAAGTCTGATGATATGAAAATCGTGTGTTATAATTTGGCTAATTGAGGCAGGGCAAAACTATGTCGGAAATAATAAAAGGTGTTAATGTTCTTCTACCTACTGGATATGAAGTTCTAGATGTTAGAATCGATGAAGGGAAATTCAAAGAATTCATTCCTTCAAAGGAATCTCCAAAATACAAGATGATTCCTGGATTTGTTGATGTACATACGCATGGGGGAAACGGATTGGATTTCTCTACGGTCAAAAGTGTTGATGAGATTCTTTCCTTGCTGGATTTCTACGCTTCAAAAGGCGTGACTTCATTATTGCCAACTCTATTGACCGAAAGAGATGAAGTTATATATCGGCAAATGGAATTAATCTATGAAGCTTCAAAATTAAATCCGATGATCAAAGGAATCCACCTAGAAGGACCATTCCTTTCTAAAGTATATAAAGGTGCCCAATTAGAAGAATGCCTCCAGCTTCCTACTGTCGAAAAGGCGAAAACGTTCTTAGAAAAATCACACGGTTTGTTTAAATATATGACTCTTGCTCCAGAACTTCCTGGAAGCGAAGAGACAATCAAATATTTAGTTTCTCAAGGTGTTCGTGTTTCATGTGGTCATTCCGATGCAACATTTGATGATACCAAGATGGCATATGAAGCAGGAGCAACATCAATAACGCATACAATGAACGCGATGAAAGGAATTCATCAACATTTCCCATCCATTCTTTCTGCGGCCCTATATATCGATGCAATGTATAACGAAGTAATATTAGATGGAATACATGTTGTGCCAGAAATGGTGGAATTCATCCGTAAATTAAAAGGAAACGATAAAGTTATAGGCATTACTGATTCTCTTATGGCCGCAGGTCTTCCTGATGGGAACTATTTCATTGGTGAAACACCAATTACGGTTAAAGATCATGATTGCAAGATAACTGCAACAGGAGTTAGAGCTGGTTCAACTCTAACGATGGATAGAGCATTTAGAAATGTTAAGAAGTTCTGTTCCTTGGATGATTTGGAAGCAAGTAAGATTACATCTTTGAATGCATCAAAGATGCTTGGAATGGATTCAAGAATTGGTTCAATTGAACTTAGTAAAGACGCAGATTTCGTCTTATTAGATGAAAACGACAATGTTTGTGAGGTATATATTAATGGCAGAAAACACTAAAAACATTCTAATTGCTCATGGTGGGGCGCCAACGGCAGTTATAAACGCTTCATTATATGGTGCGATAAAAGAAATTAAAGATTCTGGTTTTAAAGGAAAAATATTTGCTGCCCGTTTAGGAAGCAAAGGCCTTTATAATGAAGATTTTATCGATTTAACCGATGTAGATGAGGCTACATTAGAAAAAATGAAAAATACTCCAGGTAGTGCGATAGGTTCTTCTCGTTTTCCTCTTTATGAAAAAGAATACGAACATATTGTTGATATCTTAGTTAAACATAACATTGGCTATCTACTCTTTACCGGTGGTAATGGCTCGATGGATACGATAGGAAATATCTACAAACACGCCAAAGCAAGAGGGGTGGATGTCTATTGCGCTGGCATTCCTAAGACCATCGATAACGATTTAGGTGCGACCGATCACGCACCAGGCTTTGCTTCGGCAGCAAATTATGTTGTTCAAACGGTTAGAGATTGCGCACAAGATGTCAAAGGTCTTCCAATACATGTTTGTGTTATTGAAATCATGGGAAGAAATGCTGGTTGGCTTACGGCTGCTAGTGTTTTAGCAAGAGATAAAGAAGGAGACGCTCCTCATTTGATTTATCTTCCGGAAATTCCATTTGATGAAGATAAATTCCTAGAAGATGTAAAAAGAGAGTGGGCAAAAGGGAAAGGCGTTGTTGTTTGTTGTTCCGAAGGGCTTAAAGACAAGGATGGCAATTCAATAGTAGAACCTATATTTAAGACTGATAGAGCAACTTACTTTGGCGATGTTTCTGCTCACTTAGCTACTTTGATCATCAAGAAATTAGGCATTAAGGCGCGTTCTGAAAAACCTGGTTTGATTGCAAGATGCTCATCTGCCTTAGCCTCAAAAGTAGACTTAGATGAAGCGATCTTAATGGGAAAAACAGCCGCAAAGGCCGTCTTAAATAAGAAAAATGGTGTTATGGCTGGTTTAAAGAGAATATCTTCCTATCCATATAAAGTTGAACCAATTTTGATTCCTATTGAAGAGGTCATGTTAAAGGAATCGACATTCCCTCTTTCTTATATCATCAATGGCAACGATATAAGTGATGAATATGCTAAATGGCTAAGACCATTACTAAACGAAGAAAAAGAATTCGTTTCCTTCATTGATAAGTAGAAAATAGGACACCAAATTAAACAGGCGTACTTTTTCATTAGCAAACAATATACAAAAAGCGGCAATTAAATGCCGCTTAATGTTAGATATGGAAATCTTCTTTCTTAGGTTCTTCTTTTGCTAAGATGGAAATTGTTTGTTCGCCGCATTTGGTTTTGAAACTAACCTTTACTTCACCAGGTCCATTTGGACGAACTATGGCTTGAGCTCTCCCATAATAGGCAGGAGTAACGTTATCTAAATAAGTGCCAGTGTAATAAGGGCAAGCATTTCCTAAACCAAGTAACGTGCCGTTTTCGACGTTTGTTACAACAATTTCGCCATTTTCGAGAGGTTTTTGACGTCCATCTTGATCAACGAAATTAAGCCTGATAAATGCAGTTTCATCTGCTCTGATTGCGTCTTTTTCCGCCTTGGCAAGGAAGAACGTTTCTTCCTTAACTGTAGATAGAGACGTTCTAGCGTATTCTTTCCCGTCTTTCGTGTAAGAAACCGCTTCGATTGTTCCAGGAACGTATTTGATTTTGAAATACACTCTTCCGCCGTCTTTTTGTTTCTTCTTGGCAATGAGTTTTCCATTTTGATAAAGGGCAACGACTGGTTCTTTGGAATATACTTCTGCGACCATCTTCTTACCTTCCCATCCTTCATAATCGTATGAACGGTGGGCCCAAGAGAGTTTCCAAGAGGAAGCGCTATGACCGTAATGTAAATCTTTTGGTGAAACGCATGCTAAGCCTATTTTTTCTAAACCGAAGGCAACGCGAGTATAGGTCATTTCGGCACATGGGTGACCAAGAATATCGATTCTTCCCGAACCTGCTAATAGCCAATTTGTTTTATCTTCTCTCATTCCTTCTCTTTCGAGAGCGACCCAGCTTCCAACTCCAGCTTCGCCAAGATAGTCCCATCCTGCCCAGACAAAATCGCCAATTAAACGTGGATTCTTTTCTGCTTGTTCAATGAATGTAAGAGCATCTGAACAGAATGTTTCCGACCCAACGATGAAACGATCTGGATATTGTTTTAAATCGTGTTTATAACGTTTGATGCCATAGTTATATCCAGCAACATCAAGTTCTTTGAACGCATCTCTTGTTTTTACGTTTGCTCTATGTAATGTCGCGCCTGTTTTCATGAAATCCGCACCAAGAATACCTGCTAAATCATTAAAGAATTGTGAACCAACAGATGCTTTCTTTTGTGTTGGTTTCTTTTTGGCGTCTTTTTGCGCTTTCTTGTCGGAATATTGTCCCATACCCCAACTATATAAGGCGTTGAAGAAGATGTTCACGCCACATGTGATAGGTCTTGTGCTGTCGTCTTCTTTGATTGTTTTAACCATTTCACGAACAAAAGAAACGCCTTTCTTTTCACTTGTTTCAGCAACTTCGTTACCAAGCGAATACATGATGACTGAAGGATGATTGTAATCTTTTTCAATCATTTCCTTTAAATCTTGCTTATATGTATTCATGACGAATGAAGCACAGTCATGCATTGTTTTATGGATATACCAGCAATCTGCGTATTCATCGAGAATAAGTAAGCCGAGTTTATCTGCTTCATCAAGGAAATATCTAGAAATAGGATTATGCGCAGAACGAATGGCATTATAGCCGTTTTCAAAGAGAATTCTTGCTCTTCTTTCTTCTGCATCTTTATCGCATCTTGCACCAAGCAAGCCGTTATCATGATGGATACAAGCACCTTTAAGGATTACTCTCTTCCCGTTAATTAAGAAGCCTTTTTCTTTGTTTAATTCGATTTGTCTAACACCAAAATTGATTTCTGAAAGATCTTTTTCAAAAGACAATTCAAGCTTATAAAGGTTACCTTCACCAACGTTCCAAAGCTTAACATTAGGGATTTGGAAGTTTTCATCTAATGAAGAAGAAGTAAATTCCTTTTCAAAAACAACGTTTTCATGATCTAAAACTCTAATCTTTCCTTTGCCTTGGCAAGAGAATACCGCTTTTAAATTGACTTCGCCTTTTTCATATGAAGTAGTGGTTATTCTTACTGATCTAGGAAGGATATGTTCTTTTGGTAAGATCCACATATGAACCGGACGATAAATACCAGAACCCGTATACCAACGAGAGTTTGGCTGATCAGAGTTATCTGCTATGACTTTAATGTGATTTTTCCCATTTTTCACTGCGGAAGTTGCCTCAAATATAAAATCTGTATAACCATATTCGCGATGAGCGACCTCAATATCGTTGATATAGATTCTTGGATGTCGATATACACCTTCGAATTCGAAATAGATTTTTTCTCCTTCTTCGAAAGAAAGATTAAAATCTTTTTCGTAGATGTATTTACCACCAGAAAAGAATGAAATATTGACTCCTCCAGGATTGTTGATGTCTCTATTTGTTGAAAGCATGCGGTCATCTGGTAAGGTTACTTTTACCGCATCTTCCTTATGTCCGTCTTCATAGACGATCCAATTGTCATTGAATAACATAGAAAAACTCCTCTTTTAGTTCGCATTGATATTATCTAACAACAATGTAAGGGCTTTCTAGTTCAAAATAAGTCGTGAAAACGCCAGTTTAGGGCAAAATAAATTTTGGCTTTTTTCTACTTTTGCATATTTTCAAGAAATTTATATAATTAAAAAAGAAATTTATGTTGAACGTTCGTGTTGGTGTTGTTGAAAACGAAGAAGATGTTGCTAAGGCTGATGTCGCGCTTTTGGAACGTTATGCTAAAGAGAACGAAATCAATATAGAAACAAAGATTTTTCTTAATGCCTTTGAGTTTTTGGATTCCGAAGAACAATTTGATGCTCTTTTGATGGATATCGATATGCCAGGGATGAATGGCATGAAAGCATCGGAAGAAATTCGTAAAACAAACGAATCTGTGGATATTATTTTCACAACAAATCTTCCTCAATTTGCCATAGATGGATACAAAGTGCATGCCCTTGATTTTGTCATTAAGCCAGTTACTTTCCCCAATTTGTCATTTGCCATGGATAAGGTCGTTGAGAAAAAAAGACAAACGTTAAATGGCTCTTTCTTCTTAAAAATAGGCGGATTAGCAAGACGTTTTAATAATTCAGACCTTATATATTTTGAGATGGTGAATCACAATATTGTTCTTCATGAAGAAGGATTAGAACCATTCAAGGTAAGAGGTTCTCTAAAACTGATTGAAGAAATTGTTAATTCAGACGTGTTTGTTAAGATTAATTCTGGAATCATCATCAATCTTTCTAAAGTTAAATTCTTTGCAGATGGGACGGTAACTATGGATGATGGATCGATTTTACCAGTCTCAAGATCTCACAAAAAAGATTTTGCAGTGCGTCTTTCGAAGTTTTACGGAAATTCATTGGATAGGTAGATATGGAAACTGGATCGCCGATATTTAAATGTCTTTTATTGGGAAAATACCAATTCTTTTTGGAACTGCTTATACCGTTACTTATCTTGATGCTATTTTCAAAAAGAAGAAAATATTTTTGGGTTGCATTGCCTTTTGTGATTGGAATTCCTTGCGTCCTTTATTGGCTACCCACTTTAAAAGCTGGATCATATAACTTTGATTACATAATAACTGCTGGGGTTTTGTTCTTACTTTCTTTTTTTCTTTACGATGAGTCTATTCTTACTTTGGTTTGTGCGGTTACCATCTCTTTTGGCGTTCAACATATTGCCTGGAATTCTTTAGCCTTGTTTTATGATTTGATGCCTAATAATGCTGGAGACTGGAATAATGTTTCCTTGGTTTTTTCGTTTTTAGGAGTTTACTTATTTATTTATGTTATTTTTGCTGGAGTGGTTCTTTTCTTAAAAAGACCTTATCGTTGGCAAAGGAAAGATTCTCTCAGCCTTATTTTCGGTACAATCATCATCATAATCGCAGCCGTCCTTAGTCAGTACGTTGATCCATGGGGTGCAATACCTAGACTATATACTGTTCTTTTCATGTTCCTTGGCATTTCTTTGGAATTCGTTGTCCCTATTGCTCATGAAGCGGGTTCTAAAGCAAAAGAATTAGAAGATGAGAAAGCTACTTTGGTATCTCTTTTGGAATTACAAGCTCATCAATCTGAAACATCCAAGAAAGAACAAGAGATTTTGAATATGAAGTTCCATGACATGAAACATCAAATCAATCTCTTAAAAGAAATGAATGGCGAAGATAAAAATAAAACGCTCAACGAATTAGAGAAAGTCATTGATATTTATGGCGACTATGCCAAAACAGGAAATGATGCATTAGATATTATCCTCACTCAGAAATCTTTACTTTGCACGAAGGAAAATATTACTTTCACTTACATAATCGATGGGAATGCTTTCTCCTTTATGTCCGCAAGTGACATATCATCTTTATTTGGAAACTTAATTGATAACGCTATAGAAGCGGTCTCTAAAGAAGAAGGAGATTACCGCCTAATTAAGATATCCGCATCACTTAAGAATGGCTTTTTATCTCTCATCGAAGAAAATTATGTTACAGAAAAAGTCAAGTTTTCATCGAATGGTTTGCCAATTTCCACAAAGGAAAATCAAATCTATCACGGCTACGGAACTAAGTCTATTAAATACATTGCTCAGAAATATGGCGGAACATTTTCTTTCGAGCAAAAAGGCAATAGATTTAAGGTATCCTTGCTTTTCCCTAGTAAAAAGTAAGCGCTTACCGAAAATGTCATAAAAAGATACAAAATCGG
>CAVKFY010000013.1:0-5878 GCA_963655775.1 Alistipes communis | reverse complement strand
CCTCTGTTTTTCATTCTTTCTAATCTGGTTTGTTTGCCAGCTTTTAAAAAGAAAGTAATTATTGAAGGATCTTTCAATCCCAAGAAAGATGCAAGACCATTTGGATCAACAACGACTACCTTATCATCAGCAATTTCCGCCTTAGAACATCCGTAATGGTTGCCATTATAGAAGGTTGTTTCAACAAAACATCCTCTTTTTGCTAATTGAATAAATTCTTCTTCACCGACAAAGTAATAATCAATGCCATAGACTTCGCCTTTTCTTGGGGCTCTAGTCGTATGAGTGATGGCCTTTGTCATTCCGTAACGTAAAGAGAGATCTTTCGATATCTCCGTTTTTCCGCTAGCAGATGGTCCAATCAATAAAATCATGAAGTCATTATAGTATAAAGATTAATTTTTTTGCATGAAAAATGGCATTTTTTCATTTACCCCCACTTATATAAGGTGAAGGGAGCAAAAATGGTCATAAAGATTTCGTTAGAAAAGAACAAACCGGTAACCTTTGCCTACATAGTTGGTGCTATGTATAGGCAAGCATTAATCAACATCGGATTTAGTCCAGATACCCATATATACGATCTTCCTTTAGATAGAATTAAGAAAAATCATTCATCAGGTTCTGGCAAATACATTCTTAGAGTAGCCAAAACATATGAATCGCTAGAAGGGCTAGAAAAAGACATTTTTCTAAACGATTTTCTTGAAAAAGGTAGACATTATCGGTTTTGGTACTTGTCTAGATGCAATAGCAGAGATTACGGAAGAGCAAGGAAAGACACTCTAAGAGATATATCTTCATTAATTAAGAAGGAGACAAAATCATGAAAAATAGAATAATTACTGCGGCATTCCCGTTTTTGGTGTTTCCCCTTTTAACTGGAGCAGAAACCGATGAAATGGTTCATCCTGATTCAGAAATTGCTTTTAAATACGTTAGCGATGCAGAATTGGCGAACACCATTTATTTGAAGTATGGTTATTACGTTGAAACAGAAACGCCAACTCTTACGGCTGGAGATGAGAGCCATTGGCGTTTTAGCGCAGCTTTTTACCGAGCCACTGAAGCCAAACTTCAGATGAGGCTTTATTACGTCTATGGAAACGTCCCTGCTTTTCCGTCATTGAATAACAACGGCTGCAAATACTGGCAGATTTATAGCAGCCCGCTTTGGTCGGGTTTAAGGAACTCATTATTTAGCTTCTCATGTTCTTTATCGACACTTTTTAGTGATCATGGAATTAAATATGATCCTGACAGATATAACATTTTTACTGCTTCTTTCATTATAGGAATATATGTAGATGAGCATGAAGGCAACTATAAAGGAAAGTTCTACTATATTGATATACCAACAACATATAACACGGGTAAAAGGTATCACTTAAATGTCGGTGATGCATCTAACTACAATCTTTACAACACCGACATGAATAATCAGAAAGAATTCCATCGAAGATCTTGGTTCGGTGGGAAAGAATGGAAAACTAAGATAGATTCCATTTACGGTGGCACTTTCGAGGATTGGTGGGATTTTAAGACAGAAAGTAGAGGAGAATGCAACGCACCATATTTCACTTTGCCTCTTAAGATGAGGCTTACTCAATTTGGTAACCCGAATTATAGAAACTTAATGGTTTGTAAGCAAACAGAACTTAGCTTGTTTATTTATGACGGATATGAGAAATACAAATTCGGAAAAACAAGTGTCGGATATGATGGAAAGGTAGGCTACAAAATCCCTCTAAAGCAATCTTTTGATGGGGTATATGTTACCCTTGTTCCAGATACGTTATTTTATGCAAGTTTAGATGGTCGAAGAATTTATATTCCTCAGACCGTTCCTTCGGGAGGAAATGAGGATTTCTATATCATTAGAAACGGAATCCCTCTTCCTGCAATAGAGGAGAAAACACCAACGAAATTCTTGTTTCAAATAGAGTTACTTAATGTCGGCGCTCTTGGGCTTGTGGATATAACTGCTAAATTTTCATACACAAAAAGTAAAAATGCCTTTGGTTCTAATAAAACATCATCTTATTACGTGGAGGAAGAATTATGATGAACATTCTCTTTTCCGTCTTAATTTGTTCATTTTGCCTACAAATGTTTACATTTTCCATGACAATAGGGAAGATTAGTAGAGTCTTTGATGGTTTCGATTACTCTTATGCGGAATTTGCTGTTTCAACTGAAAAAATCACGCAAAGTAACGGCTTAGGACCATATTTCTATCAATATGCTTTTGAAAAAAGAGCGAATGATTATTTCGAAGAACATCTATCACCATATATAAGTAGCGATGATTACAAAATAGAATGCACATATTCATTGCCGTATACAGTTAACGGAGTTGCTAATAATCGATACTGCAAAAGGGCAACGCTCAATTTTGAAGCAACATTTTGTGGATATCATCATTATAAAAACAGTAAAAGTTTCATTATAAAGGAGAAAGCATAATGTCAATAAATCCAGTAGAATTCTTAGAAAAATCATTTTTGGAACCGATTTTAAAATATGACGGATTAACTGATATTTCCTATAATGGCGAGCATGTTTATTACATGACAAATATACATGGGAGAGAAAAAAGCGACATTACAGTAGGAAAAGAAGATGTAGGTTCGTTTTTGAGACAAATAGCCAATGCGACTGAAAAACAGTTCTCATATCAAAACCCAATATTAGACGTAAGCTTTGGAAGATACAGATTAAATGCCGTGAATTCATCGCTAGCTCGAAGCGCAAATGATAAGACCTATACGTTCTCAATTCGTGTTGAACGAAGCGAATGCATTATTAAGGAAGATTCACCCTTTATGGATGAAAAAAGCAAGGAAATCATCGACGATCTTTTAAACAAGAAAGAATCGATTATCATCGGAGGACTAACTAGTTCGGGTAAAACTGAATTTGAGAAATATTGTCTATATCATATGAAGAAAGATACCAGAGTCATTGTTATAGATAACGTTGAAGAATTGGATATGCTTCAGATTCCAAATCTAGATCTAACAACGTGGTTGGTAAATGAACAATCATTTAAGAATGCTTCATTCTCTGCTTTGGTTAAAAACTCATTAAGAAACAATCCAGATTATGTGGTTGTAGCTGAAGCAAGAGGGGAAGAAATGCTTGATGCTCTAATAAGCGCAATGTCAGGGCATCCAATCTTAACGACAATACACGCAAAAGACATTGATTCCATGCCAGATAGAATTGCTGCCCTCGTTATGATGGGAAACCCCAATCTCAAGAAGAGTGAGATTATGGAGGATATAGCTCATCACCTAAAGTATTATGTTTATGTCTGTAAAGAAAATACTAACGAAGGAAGAATAAGAAGATATCTAAAATCAATATCCTGCCTCGATGAGAAAGAAATGAAATTAATACCAATTTATGAAAGGAAATCATATGAAAAATAGACTTCTGATATATGGGGCAATATCTTTCTTGTTCGGCGCTCTATGCTATTTATTAACGGCAAATCTTATCTATTCGGTTGTTGTTTTCGGTGTTGGTGTGGTTGTCTTACTCTTCTTGATTGAACAATTGGTTTCAAAACATCAGAAAAAGATGGCTAAAGGTCATGAAACATATAGGTTTATAAATTCATTCGTTATTTCTCTTAGCACGACAAAATCAATGGATTTATCATTCCAAAATGCCTTGCTTGGTATTGATAAAGAAGAGAGCAAAATAATCGAGAGTGTCGCAGACAAACCGACAGATGAAAAACTCAATTACCTGGCTAAATATTTTGATTCAGATATTTATAAAGTGTTCTTATCAACAATGAAGATTTATCAAGAAGAAGGAGGGGAGATTCTTGATGTTGCTGGACCTCTCTTAAGGGAATCTACAGCTATAGAAGAAGATAGAATTGCTCACTCTAAAAACGTGAATACGGCTACCGTTCAATTTGCCTCTCTTTGGGCAATGAGCATGTTAGTAATGGCGATATTAAGATACGGTTTATCTTCCTTCTACGATACCGTTGTTAAAAACATGGTGTTTATAGTCTTAACCTTAACTTATTTCTTAATCGCATACGTCTCATTCATTCTCTTTGCTTTGGGTGTAAGCAAAGAAAAGATAGATTTCAAAGGAGAAAAGATCAATGTTTTCAAAAAGAAAAGAAGCTCTAGTGAAAAAGTATGAAGATGCAAATCTAGATTTCAAGAAAGAAATGTTACAGACTGCGATTATATGCTTGGCAATAATAGGATTGGCTGTCTTTGCTTACGTGAAAACCAAGCAAATAATCGTTGCTGCCTTTGCTAGTCTCTTTCTTGTTACGGTCATCTATTATTCATTAACAAGGCCAAATAGAATAATTGATTCTAGAAAAAAGAAAATCGAGGAAGAATTTGTGCATGTCTTTGCTTATTTCTCAATCTTTGTTAAAAACAAAAGGCCAGTTTATAACGCTTTGGAAGATTGCCTTCGCTATTCCAGTGATGATTTTTCCAAGAAACTTCAAAAATTATTAGAAGAAATCGATAATGATAAAAGTGTCACGCCGTTTATTGCCTTTGGAGATAACTTCACTAATTTAGAGATAAAACAAATTCTTGTCTCTATCTACAAAATGTCGGTTGAAGGCGGGGGAGAGGAATACCTAAGACAATTCGATATCTTGTTTAACGCTTTATCGAACAGCAAGAGACAAAGCACTTTGGAAAAAGAAAGAAGTCATTTTGGAAACTTTAACTTTTTACCTTTACTAGCTTCAGCATTATCAATGGGAATTGTTGCCATAGCTGTTTTAAGTCTTATGGAGGAATATACAAATGTCATCTAATATCGCATTTCTTTTATCTCTAACATTCATTATATCAATGTTTACGTTTGCTGGGGATTTATGCTGCATGCAAACGAATTATGCACAGCTCGACGCTATAGCAATATCTGCTGGCAAAATGATATCCAAAACTTGGACTATCAACGAAGCCGTAGTAAAACTCGTCGAGGACAACAAAGCTCATATAGTTACGTTAAATACAGACGAAAGTCACATTCCAGGTGAGGGCGATCCATTCCGTTTTAGGGTTTGGAAGGAGTATAAGCCCATGGCATTCTCACAGGAAACAAAACAATTGGTTGTCAATCGATCCGTGGTTCTCGGATATAAAGGTTGAAAAGAAAGGAGGTTATAACATGAGTGAATTAAAAGGACAATTATTAGCAATGGTCATTACTTTAGGCGCATTCGGTGCGATTTCTGGAGTTTTAGTTGGCTCTTTTACAAAGAGTGCAGAAACAGTAAGCTCAAAGCTTTCTGCTGCTGATAATTCTGTAACAGCCAAAATTGCCACCAACAATGTTGGTGCAACATTCGCACTTTAATAAAGTTCTCACGAACAAGGTTTGCCCAATCTTTAAAAGGCTTTATAATATGGAAGTTAAGAGGCAATAAGGATGAGTGCAAATCAAATAAACGAAATTAGAAAACAATTCTGCGAGAAACTTCATTTGGAAACAATCGAAGACTCAAAACCAATGAAAGATTTGGGATTAGACAGTCTCGATGTTGTTGAAATGTGTTTGGATTTAGAAGACAAGTATGGATTTCAATTCACGACAGATGAGCTTTCTTCATTCAAAACGGTTGGTGATTTATTCGCATTAATCGAAAAGAAACTTGGAGACTAAATAACGTTTTATCAAATGGGCGCCATATAAATTGGCGCCTTTTTGCTTGATTTATCGCTAACAATTAAAAGAATACGAAAAAAAGATAAATATTATCTTGCAAAAGGTGGGCTAAATCATTAATATATTCGTTGCGCGGTAATCCCGTGCGTACATGACGCGCTCACTTAGCTCAATGGCAGAGCAATCGGCTGTTAACCGATTTGTTGTAGGT
>CAVKFY010000012.1:0-17163 GCA_963655775.1 Alistipes communis | reverse complement strand
ATGGTAACGCTTACAATTATATTTAAGCAAACCTTATTCCTTTTTTATAATGCCAAATATAGTGAAATTTAGACAAAAAAGCCAATTAAGACCTACAAATGAAATCGATTAATCGATAAAAAATGCAATATTTAAATAAACTCATTGCAAATAAAACACTTAGAAATATAATAAAGCCATGTTCTCATTCACAAAAAACAACTTGGATTTAGCCCATAAGCTAGATTATGCCTCCTCACCAAAAGATGATTATGGCAAACACATGCACGCTTTCTACGAACTTATCTTATTTATAAGGGGAGACGTCGATTATCACGTTGAATCTGAATCTAGGCATCTGGAATCAGGAGATATCGTTTTAATCAATCCTGGTAAATTCCACTTTGCAACCGTTAATAAAAGCGTTTCTTATGAAAGATATGTTTTTAAGTTTCCTACCGACATCATTCCTCGTAGCATTCAAGAAAGACTAAAGAACATTTGTCCTTTCTTTGCTAACAAAAGAAACGTCGAAACTTTAATAAGATCAATCGACACTTACTATGACACATATAACGATGAAGATTTATATATTCTAAGCAAATGTCAAATTCAAGAAGTCTTAGTCTTCCTTGCAAACATTAGAGAAACCACTCCTAATTATCGTAATAACGACATCATCAGCGTTCTAATAGACTATATCGAAAATCACGTCAAAGAAGATTTATCTCTTGAGAATATTGCCAAAGATTTGCATTATTCTGAGTCTTATCTATCGAATCAATTTAAGAAAACAATGAAATGCTCTTTGATGAAATATATCCGTTCAAAGAAGATCGTTCTTGCTCAAGAAATGATCAGAGAAGGAAGAAGAGCAATTGAAGTCGCCGAAGAGCTTTCTTTTAACGACTACTCCACTTTCTATAGAACCTATATCAAAATGATTGGCGTCAATCCTAATAGCGATAAAGCGCCAAAGGTTAAGTAATTGTTTTTGCAATATTCTTAAATTAATATTGCAAATTAAAGCGCTTTCATAAATGTTAAAATCCTTATGCACGCACGAAATATAAGGAGAGGAATAGCAATGAGAAGAGAAATTCTATTGAATCAAGACTGGTCGTTCCAAATTGCAGACAGAAAAGAAGAAAACGTTAACATCCCACATACTTGGAACGGCAAGGACGGACAAGATGGTGGAAACGACTATCTTAAAGATGTTGCAGCATATAAGAAAAACTTTGCTAGACCTCAACTAGATAACGAAGACGTCTATCTTAATTTCGATGGTGTTAATTCTGTTTCAGACGTCTATTTAAATGGAGAATTAATCGCTCACCACGAAGGTGGATACTCCACTTTTAACGTCTTAATCACCGATAAACTCAAAGATTCCAATGAATTAGTCGTTAAAGTAGATAACAGAATTGTCTCTAATATTTATCCTACGGCTGCAGACTTCACATTCTATGGTGGAATATATCGTGATGTTAAATTGCTTATAATGCCTAAATCTCATATCGAGTTCCATCCAGATTTCTCCCCTGCTTTGAAATGTTACCCTACAGTAAAAGACGGAAACGGAATTTTGAAGGTGGACGCTTTTGCTAATACAAACGACGAAATCATCATCGAAGTGTATTCAAAAGAAAACGAACTTGTTGCCAAAGGAAAGGTTAATGAAGAAATTACCGTTCCATCCGTTCATTTATGGAACGGTTTAGAGGATCCATATCTATATACAGTTAAAGGAAAACTTATAAAAGATGGCCTTATTCTTGATGAAGTATCTTCCTTAATCGGTTTTAGAACTTTCTATATCGATCCAAAGAAAGGCTTCTTCTTAAATGGAAAAGCATATCCTCTTAGAGGAGTTGCAAAACATCAAGACCGCCCATTAATCGGTAATGCCATAAGCAAGGAAAACATGGATGAAGATATGACCTTGCTTAAAGAAATTGGCGCGACAACCGTTCGTTTATCACATTACCAACACGATCAATATTTCTATGATTTGTGTGACAAAGAAGGTCTTATTGTCTGGGCTGAAATTCCATTCATCTCCAAATATTTAAAAGATTCCGATAAAAATGCTAAAGAACAACTAAGTGAACTCATCCATCAATGTTTCAACCATCCATCAATCGTTTGCTGGGGAATTTCCAATGAAATCACAATGTTTAGAAAAACCTTTGGCAAAGATTGTAGAGTCCTACATAAAGAATTAAATGATTTCGCCCACAAAGAGGATCCAACTAGAAAAACAGCAATCGCATGTTTCTCAATGATGACTATCTCTAATAGAGTTGCCCATATTACAGATCTTGCTTCATATAACCTCTACTGGGGATGGTACGTTCCATTTACTCCGATGACCGCATGGATACTTGATTCCTGGCATCTCTTCTATCCAAAATCACCAATCGGATTAAGCGAATATGGTGCGGAAGGCATGCCAAACCTCCATTCTTCACATCCAAGAAGATTTGATAACACAGAGGAATATCAAGCCCTATATCACGAAAGAATGCTCGAAGATATAAACAAACGTCCTTATATCTGGGCAACCCATGTTTGGAATATGTTTGATTTTGGTTCTGACGGTCGTAATCAAGGTGGAGAAAAAGGCATCAACCATAAAGGCTTAGTTACCTTTGATAGGAAAACAAAGAAAGACGCATTCTATGTCTACAAAGCCTATTGGAGCAAAGACCCATTTGTTCATATCTGTTCAAAAAGATACGTTAATAGAACTGATAAAAAAGCGGTTATTAAAATCTACTCCAATCTTCCAAAAGTTGCCTTATATCAAAATGGCAAATTAGTCGCAGAAAAGAGTGGAAACAAAATCTTCAAATTCAAGATCAAACTTGAAAATACCAATGATTTACGTGCGATTTCTGGAAATTTCTCCGATGAAGCAAAAATCATACGCGTAAAAGAAAAGGATAAATCATACATATTGCCAAAGGGTGGAAATAACTTGTCTTGGCAAAAATAAAAGAATTTGGCTTTGCAAAAAAGCCATTTTTTATTATTCGTAAATTTGCTGATTTTTGCCCGTTATTCTGTTTGGTTTACAAACAGAAAAAATATGCAGGTCATGACATCTGGTCATTAATTTTTACTTTATAATATAAGTAACAAGATGAAGGGGGCATATTAATGGCTATAAAAGAAATTACGGTGTTAGATCGCCAAATACATTTAAACAAGGATGATTATTTTTCATTAACAGATATCGCAAAATTTAAAAATCCAGAAGCACCTGCTGATGTAATTAAGTATTGGTTAAGACGAAAAGACACAATAGATTACATAGGCTTATGGGAAAAATTAAACAATCAAAATTTTAACATGGTCGAATTCGACCAGTTTAAAAGTGAGGCTGGTCACAATTATTTCACAATGTCTCCTAAGAAATGGATCGAAGGCGTGAATGCAATAGGAATAATTTCAAAAGCAGGTAAATATAACTCAGGTACCTATGCTCATAGAGATATTGCTTTGCATTTTGCAACATGGATTTCTCCAGAAATCAATTTGTATATCATCAAAGAATTTCAAAGGTTCAAAACGGACGAACAGAAACAACTTGGCTGGACGATAAAAAGAGAAATTGCAAAAATTAATTATCGTATACACACTGAAGCAATCAAAGACAACATCGTTATTCCACTTGAAGTAACAAAAGAACAAGTTTCTTTCATTTATGCAAATGAAGCTGATGTCTTAAATGTTGCCTTATTTGGTATGACCGCTAGCGAGTGGCGTGATAAAAACCCCAATAAGAAAGGCAATATCCGTGATTATGCCGAAGTCCCACAACTAGTATGCCTTTCAAATCTTGAAAGTCTAAACGCTTATCTAATTCAAAATGGAATATGCCAAAAAGAAAGGCTTATTGAACTAAACAAAGCCGCAATTCATCAAATGAAAGTATTAGCAGAGGAAGCATCCACTCCTTCCGCTAGCATAGATACAACAACAGAAAACGAATATGTAACCTTTAAAAAATAACAGTTAATTGCATCTTAAAGTTTTTCTCACCATAAACCGCATGAGGATGTTTTGCTGGCATAACGATCGATTCGCCTTCATTAAGAATGTATGGTTTTCCATCAATCGCGATTCTGCCCTTGCCATCAAGACAAGTAACTAACGCATCTCCGCTAGATTCGTGTGTGCTAATTTCTTCCCCTTTTGCAAATGCAAACAATGTAATGCTTACCTTATCATTTTGTACCAATGTCTTACTAACGATTTGTCCATCTTGATATTCGACTTGATCCTTGAGTTTTAAAATCTCTGATTTTTCAATGTTCTTCAACATAATTCTATCCTTGCTTACTATTTTTATTTTCATACACAAATTGTATGGCCAATTAGGAAATTGAACAAATATTTTACAATTATCTTAGTGACATAGTATTGAATACTAGATATACTTGTATCGAAGAAAAGGAGTTTTTGAAAAAATGAACAACTTTGTTTTATCTTGTGAATCAACCGTTGACTTACCATATTCTTACGTTATCGGAAGAGGGTTAAAAGTCATCTTCTATTCCTACACTGTGGATGGAAAATCATATGTAGACGACATGGGAAAAGATCCTAATTCGTTGCCTAACTTTTATAAACATCTTGCTGAAGGACATATTCCAAGTACTTCGCAAATCAATGAATTTACCTATGAAGAATTCTTCCGTAAGGAATTAGCCGAAGGACACGATTTATTGCATCTTTGCTTTGGAACAGGCATGACGAATTCTTATAATCAAGCCTTACTAGCCCAAGAGACAATGAAGAAAGAATTCCCAGATAGAAAGTTAATCGTTATCGATACAACGTGTTCTTCTTCTGGATACGGATTAATCGTCGATGATGCAGCAGATTTATACGAAGAAGGAAAGAACATTGATGAAATTGCCTCTTATGTTGAAGCAAACAAATACAATATCCATCACCAATTCTATACAACAGATTTAAAATACTTTAAACGCACCGGAAGAGTTTCTGGTCCTGCAGCAAGTATTGGCGCAATTCTTAGAATTTGTCCATTGATGCATTTAAACAAAAAAGGAAGAATCATTGCCTATTCTAAAGTAATGGGTAAAAAGAATGCCTTAAAAGCAACGCTTGATTGGATGGAAGCACATGCTACTGATGGCAAAAACTATTCTGGAAAAATCTTTATTTCCCACTCGAACGCCCTTGAAGATGCAAATCTCACTAAAGCAGCAATCGAAGAAAGATTCCCTAACTTAAAAGGCAAAGTAATGATCAACGACATTGGCACGATCATTGCTTCTCATACTGGTCCAGGAACTTGCGCAATCTATTTCCATGGTGATGTAAGACCAGAATAAACAAACGTATATGAAACACAGCATCGAAATTAATCGATGCTGTTTTTATTTGTCTTTTGAATGATAACGTTGTTTTTCTATATACATCGCTTCATCAAATTCAGCTAGGAACTGCTCTGCTTCTTCGTCGTGATAAATCGCATATCCAATCGCTGCAAATAGTTGATACCTTCTATCGCTTTGATTGTTTAATTCAAGAAGGCTTTCTTTGATTTTATTGATACATTTATCAATCTCGCTTTGGTTATTTGAACGTAATAGAACGACAAATTCATCACCAGATAAACGAATGACCGAGCAACGTGTGCCAACCGCTTTAAATAACTGATTTGCAAACTCTTTCAAAGCCACATCCCCTACATCATGACCGAACCTATCATTAATCTGTTTGAAATCATTAATATCCATCATGATGCCAGTTAACTGATTCTTTCTCCTCTTAACAATGTGCTTGATGTAATAATTAAAGAAAGCGCGGTTATATAGCCCAGTTAATTCATCTCTAAATATCTTCTCGTTATTAATCGAAGAAACAACTCCAACCAAACCAATAGAAATCGAAGCCCATTCTAGGCTTAAGCCAAGCGCCAAAGTCTGAGCGATGGTTCCTAAGATAATTGGAACAATAAACAAATAAAGAGGGAAATAACGCGTTGCCTTAGCTCTTCTAATAGCCAAAACATAAACAACAACAATCACGACTAGATATAATGCGGCAGCAGTCAGGCAGCCATAATATCCTCCTAAACGAAGGTATCTATTCGTTTCTCCATCTATTTTGAAAACGATAGGGATAAAGAAATTGATGATAAGAATAATAAGAACAATATCTAGAGGAACGCTTGCAAAGGCTATTTCTTTCTTTTGAATGTTCTTAAAGAAATGTACTCTTACAAAAAGACACATGATAAAGCCAAAAAGCGACAAGAAAATATAATTCAAAGTGTTCACAAAATACGAAAGATAGAAGAATATCTTTCCATCAACTCCATCAAGGAAACAAGAAGCCAATTCCAAAATCGAAGCGGCAATTGCGGTCAAAAATAAATATCTAAGATATTTGACTTCTTTGGTTTTTGCTTTGAAAGTTCTGAAATTTGCACACACTACAATAAACAAAAGAAGTATTGAAAAGCTATTTAAAGCAACAGATGCATTTAAATATGCCAAATCATATTCCAAAATAACAACATTCATAAAAAGATTATATTCTTTCTCTTCTTAATTGTTAAATTTCCCACATCATCAAATTTTTTTGCTTTAAAATACCTTATCGTTAAAGGAGGCAAAAAACATGAGTAAAAAAGAAAAAGGATTCCTAATTACTTCGTTAATCATAAACATACTAACAATTTTTGCAGTCATAGGCTCTTTTGTTTATTCATTCTTTTTAACAGGCGAGATGGCCTTAACTGCTAAAGGATTAAATTCATTACGTTTCTATACAGTCATATCTAATTTATTATTAGCAATCTTAGCAATACCTTTGGTTATTAATGAATTTATCTCTTTAAAAAAGAATGAACTTAAAATATCTGCATATGCATCTGGACTAAAATTTCTAGGTGTTGCAGGAACGACAATAACAATTCTTACTGTCGCCTGCTTCATATCCCCAATGGAGGTAAAAAATGGCGGATCATATCTAACAACGTTCCAAGGACCAAATCTTATCTATCATTTCATTTCGCCGTTGCTTGCCTTAGTTTCATTCTGCGTTTTTGAATCAAATCAAAAATTAAAATTTAGAAAGACTCCATATGGCTTAATTAGCATTCTCGCATATGCAAGTTTCTATATTCTTAACATCAAATTCCATTACACAACAAATGGCATCGATGGAGTCTATGATTGGTATGGTTTCTTGGGGAAAGACGGAAATAGATCAATATGGCTTGTTGCCATAATTGTCATTCTCGCATCATATTTAGTCTGCATACTATTATGGGCGTTAAAGCTGGCTTTTGGGCATCTATTCTTCGCCAAAGAGCCTATGCCAATATCTGAAGAAACTCCTGGACAAGAAATCGAAACTAAAGACAATAAAATGGAAGAAACCGTTGAAAACAACGAAGCTAAGGTCAACGAGGTTCAGGAAGAACAACCAAGCGAAGAAAATTCTGAATCTTCTGAAGAAGAAATTGATGTAGAAATCACTGAAAATGAAGAAAAAAGCCAAAAATCACCTACAAAAACCCCTTCAAATAAAGCAAATACATATAATGGCAAAACAAGAACCTATCATATTTCCAAAGTAGAAGGAAAAGGCTGGCAAGTTAAGCTTGCTACAGGAAAAAAAGCCATTAAATTCTTCTCAACTCAAAAGGAAGCAATTGCCTATGCAAAATCTCTATCGCTTAGTCAAGGTGGTTCAGTAAGAATCCATTCCGTTAAAGGCAAAATGAGAAAATAGTTTTAAAAATCTCATCTCTAAGAAGCGAAAAAAATGCCCCGTTCAAAGGGGCATTTTATCGTTACGCTTTCTTTGCTTTCTTCTTGATGTGAAGAATCAAAACAATGATTTCGTGAATCACTAATGGGCTAACCCCAAGACCAAACACCCAAGCAAAATCCCATCCAACAAGAGGAACGACTTTGAAGACGTCATTTACTCCTGGAACGAAGATAACGAAGAATTGAAGAGCCATACCGATAATAAACGAAGCCCAAAGTAAGTGATTACGGTCAGTGAAGACATGGACAAAACTTCTTCTTACATCGGTCATGCCAAGCATGTGGAAGAGTTCGCTCATCGAAAGAACGCAGAATGCCATTGCTTGTGCTTCCTCAACTTGTGCGGTCGTACAAGAATCAAAGAACGCTTTAATTTCAACTGGATTTAACGTAAAGCCTTGAACCATCCAAACCTCGGAAAGGAAGGCAATCAAGGTAATAATTCCAACCCAAACGCCATAACCGAACGTAATTGAATATCCACCATGGCTAAAGAGAGATTCATTAGGATCACGTGGTTTATCGCTCATGATGTCTTTTGGCTTACGATCTGCGCCAAGAGCAACAGCAGGCAAAGAGTCTGTGATTAAGTTAACCCATAATAAGTGAATAGCAATTAATGGTGATGGAATACCCATGATGGCTGCAAGAAGCATGCCAATAACTTCACCGATGTTACTCGAAAGCAAGAAAAGAATTGTTTTCTTGATATTTGCATAGATTCCTCTTCCTTCTTCGACAGCTTTTTCAATGGAAGCAAAGTTATCATCAGTAAGAACCATATCTGCTGCACCTTTTGCAACATCCGTTCCTGTAATTCCCATAGCAATACCGATATCTGCCGCTTTAAGAGATGGAGCATCGTTAACACCATCACCGGTCATTGCGGCAATATTGCCATTTGCCTTAATTGCTTTAACGATTGAGACCTTGTTTTGTGGAGAGACACGAGCGAAAACACGAACGGTTTTTACTTTCTCTTTTAATTCTTCTTCACTGCATGCATCAATTTGATCGCCACTCATCGTTTGCGAAATATCATCGGCAATTCCAAGCTCTTTTGCGATTGCAAAGGCTGTATCCTTATGATCACCAGTAATCATAATTGTTGTAATTCCCGCTTTCTTGAGAGTTGCAACCGCTGGCTTTGCCGCTTCTCTTGGAGGATCAACCATGCCAACTAAGCCAACAAAGATAAGATTCTTTTCTTCAATTTGAGATTTGTATTCGTAAGAGATTGCTAAAGCTAAGACGCGTAAGGCATCGCTAGACATACTTGCAGACGCTTCTTCAATCTTCTTCACGTCTTCTTTCGTTAATTTACGAATTTTTCCATTGATAAGAATTGCATTAGCATTCTTTAAGATTTGATCCATCGCGCCTTTGGTGTAAACAATTGTCGCATCACCTTCTTTATGTGCCGTAGACATCATCTTTCTAACTGAGTCAAAAGGTAGTTCATCAACACGAGGGGTTTCTTTTTCTAAATCCCCTTTATGCATATCGAAGGAATTTGCGAATTCAACAAGTGCTACTTCTGTTGGATCGCCGTATGTTCCTCCATCTACTTTTGCATCGGAACAAAGAGACATACCTTTAGCAAGCAAAGAAAGTCTATCTTTGCTAAATTCATTTTGTTTGTAAATAGTTTCATCTTGATAAGCACGAACAACTGTCATCTTATTTTGTGTAAGGGTTCCAGTTTTATCTGAACAAATAACTGAGACAGCACCTAATGTTTCAACCGAGGCAAGGCGACGAACAATCGTATTAACTTTAACCATCTTAGTCATACCCATGGCAAGAACGATGGTAACAACCGCAGTTAAGCCTTCAGGAATGGCCGCAACAGCAAGAGCAACCGAATCAAGTAAAGCGTTGCTCCATTCGGTTTGAATATTGTTATTAATCAAAGCCCAAGCAATCTTAACCACAAGCATAACAACGACAATAATTACAGTTAAAATACCCAAGAATTTAGAAAGGCCTGCCAATTTCTTTTGCAAAGGAGTTTCTTCTTCCCCTTCTCCAGAAAGCATTGAGGCAATTTTACCGATTTCGGTATTCATACCTGTTGCAATAACAACGCCTTCCCCACGTCCATATACGACTGGCGTAGACATAAATACTTCGTTAACTCTATCTCCAACTCCGCTCTCGCTGGATAAAACGATATCAGGATCCTTTTCTGCTGGTACAGATTCACCAGTTAAAGATGCTTCATCCGCTTTTAAAGAGAAGCTCTTAATTAAGCGCAAATCAGCAGGGACAGTTCTTCCTTCTTCTAATATGACGATATCACCAGTAACAAGCTCTTCAGCTGGTATTTCTAAAGTTTTGCCATCTCTTCTAACGGTTGCTGTTGGAGCGGACATTTTCTTTAAAGCGTCTAACGCCTTTTCCGCTTTCATTTCTTGAATCGTACCAATCAGGGCGTTAATCAAAACAACACCAAAGATGATAAAGACGTCTGCAAGTCCTTCTGGCCCTTCAGTCTTCCAGTTAATGATAGCCAAGACCAAGGAAATAATTGCAGCAATAGCCAAAATAAGCGTCATTGGGTCGGCAATATTGCCCCAGAATATTTTGTACCAAGGATCTTTTTCCTTTTCTTTGAGCTTATTAAGCCCGTCTTTCTTTCTTCTTTCTTCTACTTGTGCACTGCTTAATCCTTTTTCAGGATCACTAGAAAAAGACGAAAGGGTTTCTTTTGCATTCTTGTTTTCAAACATATTTTTTCTCCCTATCGAAAACTCGGTAAGGTCTTGCGAGGCAGATGCCGCTTAGCTCCGGTCTCAATAGAGACGTGCTGACGAATACTAAGCTTAACGCTACTCTCCTTAACGAAAATTATTCTATCAACTTAAAAGAACTTAGCATAGAAAATTTAAATTTTACTGAACGCTAATCGCATTTATTTTACAATCTTGCTATATGAACAAATCTCTTCTTCTGTTTACATCTAAAACTTGTGCTAAGTGCAAAATAATAAAACCAGAGTTAGATAAACTAATGTCTAATCATATAGAAATTGATTACAAAATGGTAAGCATAGATACTAAAGAAGGATTCCATCTTGCTTTAGAAAAAGAGGTTTTTTCTTTGCCTACGCTTATCGTTTATGAAAACAAAAAAGAAATAAAACGTTTCGTTTCTAATATCAATTTAGAAGAAGTAGAAAGTTTAATTTCCTAAAACCATTTCTTTGGCGTATTCAAGCTGCTTATCCGTTACCTTACCACCCGAAATAAGATAAGCGACTTGTCTTATCTTTTCTTCAAGGAAGAGTTCTTTTACTTTGGAATATGTTCGACCATTCTTTATTTCTTTGGAGATAAGAAGGTCATGATCAGAAAGAGATGCGACTTGTGGCATATGGGTGATAGAAATAACTTGGGTTATTAAAGATATTTCTTTGATCTTTCTTGCAACAGCTTGGGCTGTTTCTCCCGAAATTCCCGTGTCGATTTCATCGAATATAACTGTTGGTATTTTATTTGCTTTGATAAAGAGGGCTTTAAAGGCAAGCATAATACGAGATGCCTCTCCACCAGAGATAACCTTAGAAAGAGGTTTTAAGCCTTCACCGACGTTTGTTTCAATTAAGAAATCAATATCATCAATGCCGTTTTCCTTTAATGACGTTTCATCTTGCTTAACATCTTTAAAAACAATTTCGAATTTAACCTTTAGTAACAAATCTTTCAAACTTGAGATCAGTTCTTTTTCAATAAGTTTGGCATTGCTCTTGCGTAAGAGAGTTAATTCGTTTGCTTTAGAAAGGATTTCTTTCAAAGAAGAATCCATTTCCTCTTTTTTCTCTTTAATCGTATCTTCAAATGAAGAATTCTTTCCTAATACCGTTTCTAATTCATCACGATAGGAAATAAGCTCAGGAATACTTTTCTTGTATTTTCTTTGAAGAGAAGATAAATCAGAATCTCTTTGTTCTAATTCGTTTAATCTATCTGGATCATAATCAAGATTTCTAAAGTCTTTCTTCAAGGTATCAAGAATATCATTAACCTCAAAATAACGATCATTTAACTTATTAAACGCGTCTTGATACTGTTTTTGAAAGGAAGATAATTTCTCTAAATTATTTGTCAAAACGTAAAAATCGTCCATAAAAGTCCCATTAATTATTTGAGAGGACTCTTGAATCAAGGAATAAATCTTATCGTAGTTACGTAACAAAGATATTTCAGAAGATATCTCTTCTTCCTCATTAGGAGAAAGGTTCATTCCTTTAAGTTCGTTATATTGATATTCGTAGAAATCTTTTGCTTCATCGAGTTTTGCTTTCTTATCGAGCGATGCTTGATACTCGTTTTTCTTTTCTTTGTATATGTTCAAAAGAGAATGATATTCATCTTTTAAACGTAAAGAAAGCTCACTAGAAAATCCATCAACGATATCGAGATAATTCTCAGGATTAAGAATTTTCTCGAAATCGAATTGGTTATGTATATTTGCAAGATACTTAGAAATCTTAATTAAATCATTAAGAGAAACGGTAACAGAATTAATCTTAACAACGTTCTTATTTTGGCTAATGATGCGTTCAATAACTATTTCATCATCAATAACAGGAACGTTTATTTTAGAAAGATAAGCTTTAAGTTCTGGACGTGAAGAAAAGAAGTAGCCTTTAACAGACGCCTTGCTTTCTCCAGAACGGATGAGTTCGCTTGATGCCCTTGCTCCTAAAAGAAGAGAAAGAGAATCTATCATCAAACTCTTACCAGCACCAGTTTCCCCCAATAAAACAGAAAAGCCATCTTTGAAAGAGACATCAACATTTTCAAAAATGGCAAGATTTGTAATTACTAATCGTTTCAACATCCAAATTATTATAAAGGAAATATTTGGAGATGAATGTAGTAAAGTTAACTATTCGTTTTTCTTAACAAGCGTTGTTAGTTCTTATAACTTACTTAGCCGTTAGAAGTAGCATCTTCTTTTGCACCAGCAATACCAAAGGCACCACCAAGGATGAAGAAGATGTTTAAACCGAGGATGCCGATAACGATAGCAACGATATGAGGAGCGTTTCCGCCTTTTTTCTTAGCGGCTGCTCTTCTGCCAAATGTTCCAATAAGAATATCAACAATCGCAAAAACGGCGATGATAATTCCCCAGGTCAAAACCAATTGGCAATCTTGAGCACTTACTCCAGACATGTTTGGATCATTTTGAAGTGCTAAACCGGCACCTCCAATAATAGCCAAAATTATACCGGTAACAAGAGAGATGGCGGCGAAAACTGTAGCAATAATGTACATTATTCTAGAAGCTTTTTTCATAATAGGACCTCCTAATTAATTGCACCAAATTTTCTAACAACCCACAACATGAATGAGCTTGATGCCTTCCCTAACCAATTGTTAATGGAAGCCCAAAAAATATAGGGGTTGCGATGCAACAGTCTATATTGTGCAGCATTTTCCTCCTTTAAGGAAGTAACAAATTCGCTCTTCTCCTTAGTAGCAATATTTTTCTCTTTCAGAGAAATATACATCAAAGGAGATACAGTCATCATAACAAGTTGGTGTTTCATGATTTTGTATAAGTTACGATTTCTCTTCTTTAAACTCACCAAATCAATCGTATTGAAGGCTAAGGTTGCAACCTTTGTAAGGTTTCCCGTACGCTTAATTAAGTTTGCTGTTTGCATTGATTGTCCTTCTCTTCCAAGAAGATATTGATAAAGGGGAGTATCGATATAAAGAATCTTTTGAACATATGGAAGAGGAGCGTAGATCATATAGTTGTCCTCATAGAAACAATGTTCAGGTAAGAGAAGATTTGCCTCTTCTCTTAGAAGAGCTGTGCGGTAGACAACTGAATGAAGAGTAAGATTTCTTTGTGCGTCAAATCTCTTTACCCCATCCCAAGAAACAATCTTGTTAGGTTTGATAAAGAAATTGTATCTAATCGTAGTTCCAACTCTTAAGTCATCACCGTATCTATACGTGTATGGCATAAGAATCATATCGATATCATCATTCTCTTTAATTTTGGATAATATAGTTTTCAAACCATCTTCGTTTACCCAGTCATCAGAATCCAATACTTTGAAATATCTTCCTGATGCGTTAGATAGAGCGGTATTTATCGCTCCACCATGTCCTTTGTTTTCTTGATGAATGGCTTTGAAAATGTTTGGATACTTCTTTTCATAATCCTTAGCAATTTCTAAGGTTCTATCCTTTGATCCGTCATCGATTATAAGAACTTCGATTTCTTCCCCGCCTGGAATCAAAGAATCTAATGCACGATTAAGGTATGCCTCAGAGTTATAGGAAGGTATACAAAACGTGATTAATTTGTTAGACATTGTTAAGATTTCTTCTCCTTTTTAGCTTGTTCTTTTTTGTTCTTCTTTCTAGCTCTTCCCATCTTATTTAGATGATGAAGTCCTTTCCAGAAATGACCGTTAAACATCATGATAAGGCCATCAAGTTGAGCCATGCTCATTGCTCCACCTGTCATTCTAGATAAAGCGCGAACCGGGTTATAGTAGACACCCATTACAAGAGTGTTGGCTGTAGTTCTCTTTCCGATTCTACGTAAGAATTTTATTGCAAAACGTATAGATCCTGCAAATAGTCTACCAGCAAAGCCTTTTGCATAATGTAAATCAGATATAGATGAATTGTAGTCGACATGTATACGATGTTTCTTGACGTAGTTACCATCTTTTGGAGGTAATTCTCCACCAAGAAGTTCTTTAAACTCATCATCACCAATGGTTCTAACGTTACCAGAATAGTAATGAGGTAATTTCTCTTCATTATAAATTCCTGAGGCGTCAATACCGTCTACTTTGATTTCTCCAGTTAATGGGAACTCCATACTCGAAGGACCGACATATATTTGATATGTTCCGCCTTCAACAGAAAATTTATTTTCTTTAACGTTCCAGAAACGGAAGGAATATTCATCAAATGGAATGAAGACTTCTTGGCTTTCTCCTGCTTTGAGGAAGATTTTCTTGAAGCCTTTTAATTCATATACTGGTCTAAAGACTTTGGAATCATTCATGCCAATATACAATTGTGCGACTTCTTTTCCATCAACCTTACCAGTATTTGTTAAGTTGAATCTAACGCCTTCTTTGCTAACTGAAAGATTTTCATATTTGAATGTCGTATAGCTTAAGCCATAGCCAAATGGATAACGAACTCCACCGACTTTGTCTTTGGCATAATAACGATATCCGATAAATAATCCTTCACGATATTCAATATTCTTATCGTTCTTTCCGAAGTGGTCTGCACTTGGGCAATCCGCATAGCCAAATGGATAGGATTCTGCTAATTTACCTGATGGATTTATCTTGCCAGTTAAGATGTTAAGGATTGCTTTTGCGCCCGCTTCACCTGGAAGATAGGCATGAAGAATTGCATCAACTCTATCGGCAAATGGCATTTCAATTGGCGCGCCACACTCAAGAATAAGAACAATCTTCTTTTCGGTATGATACAATGCGGAAATCAATTCTCTTTGGTTGCCTGGCAAACGGATATTTGCTCTATCGATGCCTTCTGCTTCAGTGACTTCATCTAAGCCAACAAAGAGAAGAATTGTATCAGCTTTCTCGGCTAATTTGATTGCTTTATCGATTAAGCGTTGGCTCTTCTTGCCATAACGGTTAAATCCTCTTTCAAAGCCAACAACATTAAGTGGATATTCACCAATAACTTCATTGATTTGATCAACTTTAAGAGGATTGACCACGCTGCTTCCAGCACCTTGGTAACGCATATTTGTTGCAAAATCACCAATAATTGCAACTTTTTCACCTTCTTTAAGAGGCAAAATATTGTCTTTGTTTTTAAGAAGAACAAGGGATTCTTCTGCAACATGTTGAGCAATTAAGTGATGCTCTTTCTTATCGAAATCTTTTGGTGCATTCTTAAGATTTTCTTTTGTTTTAAGGGTCACGTCGATAATTCCATCAACTAGAACATCTACATCGTGCTCGCTAAGGCGCCCTTCTTTAACAGCTTGAATGACTTCTCTGTTTGTTTCGCCATCTGTTGTAGGCATTTCAAGTTCTGAACCAGCCTTGACCGCTTCAATACGGTCATTATCTCCACCCCAGTCAGAAACGACGATGCCATCAAATTTCCAATCATCACGAAGGATTTCTTTTAACAAGTGTGGATTTTCGTTGGCATAGACTCCGTTAACCTTGTTATATGAAGACATAACGGAGAGAGGTTTGCTTTCTTTAACTGTCATTTCGAACGCAGTTAAGTAAATTTCTCTAAGAGTTCTTTCATCAAGAACGGAGTTTGAGGTGATTCTTCTAATTTCTTGGTTGTTGCAAGCGAAATGTTTCAAACAAACGCCAATGCCATTTTCTTGAACGCCATCAACATATCCAATGGCTAATTTGCCAGCCAGATATGGATCTTCAGAGAAATATTCGAAGTTTCTTCCACAACGAGGATTCCTCTTCATATTGATGCCAGGGCCTAAAAGAATAGAGACATCCGCCACAGCTGCCTCTTCGCCGATTGTTTTACCAACAAGTTTTAAAACTTCTGGATCCCAAGAAGACGCGCTTGTCGCGCTTGTTGGCATACATACGGCAGGAATAGATGGATTTAATCCTAGGTGGTCTGCAGCCTTTGCTTGCTTTCTAAGTCCATTAGGACCATCAGAAAGAAACATGCTTGGAATACCAACAGAATCAATTTCTTGTGTTTCCCAAAAGTTTTTACCAGAGAGAAGAGAGGCTTTCTCTTCAAGGGTCATTTTTTTGATTAGATCTTCGTGTTTCATATTGCACCTCAGTCTTTGGAGAAAAAGTGGCCGGGGTTAAGCCGGCCTATTCTTAACAAGCCAAACCGCTTGCTTTTGCTTTTTCTAAGATTTCTTTATATTCAGCTTCGACTTTTTGTTCGTGAGCTTCTTTCTTAGCAAGGATTGACGCTTTCTTTTCTTCTGGAAGAGCATCAAATTCTGCTTTCTTCTTTTCTTCAAGCGCAGCTTTCTTTGCTTCGGCAGCAGCCTTCTTTGCTGCAGCCTTTTCGTCTTTTATCTTCTTAGCTTCGAAATACTTATTATTTTCTTCTTCGAAGTTAAGATGCTTCTTTTCGCAATCTGCTTTAAGTTGAGCAACTCTAGATTCTTCAACTAAGCGTGCATTTTCTGCATCTTCTCTCTTAGCTCTTTCTTCTGGTTCAACCCATTCTTTGCCTTCAACAAGGCATTTATTTCTTTGATTTGCGATAATTGTGACATTATCAAGATCAGTATATCTTTCAACGTTCATTCCTAAGAAGAGGAGACCCATTAAGAGGTAACAACCGCCTTCAACAAGGAAGCCAAGAACGGTATGGAGAAC
>CAVKFY010000011.1:2646-22241 GCA_963655775.1 Alistipes communis | reverse complement strand
CATATGGGTTCTCTTCATTTTGCCCACCAATAAGATCAAGGAGAAGTTCACATGAAGCAGAGTCTTTCAAAAGAACTCTCTTACCTTCAGAATTAAGAGACAGCATATCTTTTGTGACATTGAGTTTCTTTGTCTTAACGAAAGAATCTAGATTTGATAAATAGTTCTTTCCATCCATGTCGGCAAAAGAAACTGAAACTGCGTTTCCAGAAAGAGTAAAGGAGAATGATGCTTTATCTTGGTCTGCTTTGAAACCAGAAAGAAGAATGTGTCCACTTCCACTCTTAGACGAATAAATATAAGAAGAATTGTAGACTAATGTTTTTGCTGTGAAACCTTCTTTAGAAAAGGAGCTCTTATAACTAGTAGCGTCTTTCAAAGAAGTTAATGCTTCAAAAATCGTGTCGACTGTCGTTTGTTTTCTTTCTACTGAGCTCTCAGAAGAAGATACAAAACTAGACTCACTTGAAGAAGGAGTTTCTGAAGAGCTTTCGCTTGCAACCGGTTTATCAACGCAACCCGCTAAACCAAGTGAAGCGAGGCAGAAACTTAATGTTAATAATTTCTTTTTCATAAATTATGCCCTTTCAATAAAAATGTATACCGATAATTTGGTATGAATAATTATATTAAATTACAATTAAAACGACCATATTTACTGCCTTTGAAAGCCCTTACAAAAAAAGCATCTTTTCCAAAACATTGACAAGAGGATAGACAATAAGGATAATCAAAAATCGTTAAAGGAGAGGAAAGTATCGATATGAAGAGAACTTTTTTAATGGGGATGTCGTTAATTATTGGATCGTGCGGAATTCTTTTTTCTTGTCAAAAAGGAGAAAATGATTCTAAGGATTCTTCAATAAATGTCGAGGAAACAAGCCTTAAGATCGAATCGTTGAAGAAAGAACAATATAAAGTCGGAGATCACTTATCCTTAAATGATTTCAAAATTACTTTGACCTATAAAGAAAACAGTGAAGCAAAAGAAAAAGAAATCAAAGAATTTGACTGCTTTATCAATAATGAGAAAGTTGCAGAGTATACATTCACTGCAAGCGGAGAATATTCTTTCCATGTCTCTTATCATTCTTTGATTAGTGATAATGTAGTTCTTTATTGTTCAACAGAAGATGAGACTCTTCCTAAGCAATACACGGATTCTTCTTCAGCAAAGCAAGAAAGCGATCATTCTGCAACAATCAATTTTTCTTCTACAGTTTCTTCAAATACTCATACCGAAAAAGGTTATTATGATCAAAATGAAATATCTGATACGTATCACGCTTATGATATGGGAAGAAAGTCTTTTAATAATCAACATTTCTTGCCATCAGTAGGAAACGTTCCTCTACTTATTGTTCCAGTTTCTCTTCCAGGAGAAAATACATCATTTACCGAAGATGAATTAAGCATGATTAATAGTTGCTTCTTTGGTAATAGCAAAGATATGGCTTTTGAATCGCTCCATTCCTACTACTACAAATCTAGTTTTGGTAAATTGAATTTCACTTTCAACGTTAGCCCTGTCTTTGATGTGAAAAGTAAAACCGATTACAAGGATATTTCTCAAATTTCTTCTTCAGAACAAGTTCTTTCTATTTGCCAAAGCGCTCTTTCTTATTTGAAAAATGAAAAGAATTATGACTTTAAGAACTACGATTCCGATAAAGATGGCACGATTGATGGAGTATGGTTTATCTATAAAGGAAAAGATTCTAACGATATGCCATTTTGGCCATATACATCGTATACGACAAAGAATGGAACTATCGATAATCCTGTTTTAAATACTTATGGCTGGGCAGGCGTTGATTTCCTTAATCAAGATTATTACAAACGTGTCACTCAAGTTGATGAGAACGTTGGTAAAGATGCACACGTTCTTATCCATGAAACAGGCCACATGTTAGGACTTAACGACTATTATTCATATGGCAATATCGATTACTCTCCGCTTGGTGGAAGAGATATGATGGATATGTCTCTTGGCGATCATAACGCTTATTCAAAGATAAGATTAGGATGGGCGACACCAAAAATCATCACAGGCGATTGCACTCTTTCATTAAATAGCAACTTCTACCAAGACCAAGTTTTTCTTATTCCTTATCAAAGCAAAACTTATACAAAAACAGATGATGGAAAACTACGTTTCAATCCATTTGATGAATATCTTCTTTTAGAACTATATTCATCAGAGAACCTTAATTCTTTTGATTATCTTCCTAATAAAGCAACCCATACAGAAGGATATGGCGTTAAATTGCTTCATGTCGATGCTAGAGGAGGACAAGTCATTAATAACTCCTTCAGTTATTTTAGCAATCCAGACGATATCTTAGACACAGCATCAAATATCTTTATGCCTATCTCTAATACCGATGATGGATCAAGATCTGAAGCATATTACACAGGCAACGCCTCTGAATCCGCATTTGACGAAGTTAGACTTATCGACAAATCTGGATCGTATATCGGTTTAGGTGAAGGTGAGAGCATTCCAAGCGATGGGTCATTCTTTAAAAAAGACGATGAATTTACGCTAGATAATTACAAAAAGCAATTTGTTCATGGACGTTTTGATTATTCCATCAAAAAGCCACTCGTTTCCTTTAAAGTAACGGATTTAAAATAAGCACATTTCAAAAAACAACGGGGTTTTACCATTGAAAATTAAAAAAGCTATCTTGTCATTTAAGACATAGATAGCCTTTTTTGTTTTAGATTTAATTATTGAACAAGGTATGGATAAATTGTTAAGCCGTAGTCTGCTTCAGAACCAACAAGAAGAGTAATCTCAAGTTTGGTGTTCTTATAAAGAGGAATATCTTCATTTCCAGCAGATCTAACCCAACCAAGAGAAGTCATCTTTTCGGAAGATAATAAATTGATATAGTCTTGTTGGAATTGTTGTCTGACACTTTGTGGTTGATTGGAATCAAGAGAAGAGCAAACAGAAACTCCACCGATTAAATAACATTCATAGTTACCAGAACATGCTGGATTATAAACATATGGAAGAGCGGCGATTTGATTGTCGTTAAATCCTTCGCTCTTAAGAATCTTATCAACACCAGAGAGATCTTCTAACCAAGAGGATGGAAGCTCTTCTTCGCTAAGAGGGGTTAAGGCTTCGACTTTAGAAGCAATATCGGAATCAAGAGAAACTCCTTCGCCATTTGTTCCCCAATCATATGTTAAGGTGTAGTCATCAACGATATAGCCAGCGAATGTAGAAACACGATACTTGATATTTGCAAGATAGTCCTTTGTTGCACCAGAATCATTCAATGTGATTTTGATATTGCTTGGAGTATCGATTGCTTTAAGAGGCATATTATCAGGAATAAGCTTAACGTTTCCGTTTGGATGGAAGGTATTCTCTGTTCCTTCTTCTTTTTCATAAACTGCTGGAGCGCAATTCCATTTCTTTCTTTGATTTAAAACAGTATCGTGCTTGCTTAAGGAAGAGGTTGCTTTAACTTCGCCATTAACGACTTTGAAGTAGAGAATATCGTCTCCTACCATCTTCATTCCTCTATAAGTTGTAGCATTGTTCTTTGTTGTCTTATTGAGGTAGTAGTCTTTCATGAACGTTTCATCAGAAGTCATGTACATTGAATTTGCAATCGTATCAAATTGTTCTGTATGGACTTTGTAAGACTTATTCTCATCATTGAATGTATCGATGGCAGTCTTTAATCTATCTGTAACTCCAGGAACGTTATCTGGAAGCTTATCAGCAAGAGATGTATTTATGTCTCTTGCAGGTGTGTTGATTTTTACTTCGAGATATTCATATTTCTCATCAACTGTTGTTCCACTCATCGAATAGGTTGGGGTATAAAGAGTTGCGGAAAATGATGTAACGATGTCAACATCATCTTTCTTTGTGACATGGGCGGTAAGATCACGTACTTCAACCGTATCCATCTTCCACATTGTTAGGTCATAAAGAATTGTTGCTGCATCAAGACCATAATACTTATATGTATCAGAAGAATTCTTTTTCCAAAGTTCAGGTAAGAAGTAATCTTTGAATCCTTGGAAGGCGGTTATAGATTCACCATTATAGTATTCCTTGATGACTTCGTTCATGTTATTGAGAGAAGAAGAATAAAGTCCTCCACTGTCTAATTGATAGCAAAGAGTGTAGAGAAGAACGCCATTCTTATCGAATTGTTCCCAGCTAACGCCTTTCTTGTTTGTTTGGTTGTCGAAATCATACTTAACCGTTGTAGAAATTGATTTTGTGTTGTCTTTGTTAACTGTTGAACGTGTGACATCTAGGGACCATTTTTCACCTAAAAGGTCTGGGCAATTATCATTGGTGAAGGTTGGAGATTCAGCAAAGTCTTGAGCAGAATTATTGAGATAGTTGTCTGCATTTTTATAGATTGTTGAACCAACGTCTTTAATGACAAAGTCTGCACCTTGGTAATCGATTAATGTAGTTTCATCTTCATCGTATACCATGAGGTTACAAGTAAGCGTATTGTTAGAGTATTTTAAAGAAATCGCCGGTGAATCCCCATCCTCTATGTAACTTTGATATCCACTTAAGGCAGCAAGATAGTAGTTAAATGTCTTATCTGTTGAAATGATTTTATCTCCTTCAGTATCAAAGAGATTTTCATTAATTGTTTTCTTAAGGCCACCTTTGTTGGTGTAGTACTTAAGAGGATTTACAGTTAAGGTTGTTCCTGGGTAATTAATTCTTCCAAGGTTATCTTGAAGAGCGTATATCGTACCAATATCAACTGATTTTTCATCTTCATTATTGCTAAAGGAGAATAACGCACCATTGCCTTTAGAGAAGAAGTTGTCAACAACAATATAGCCTCCATCAATGAGGGAGCCGTAAACATAATATGGGTCGTACTTGTAGAATGCTTCTTCATCTTCGTAGTAGAAGGTAACGGTATAATTATCGATAGTTACTGCATCATTAAGGAAGTTAACGATTCCACCAACGGTGTTGGAGTATTCTTTCTTGATTTCAGAAGATTGTGAAGAATTTGTTTCTGAAGATTGTTCGGAAACAGAGCTATTTGGCTTTGCCGGATCACAAGAGGTGATCATGAAGCCAAGAGCTAAAACTGAGAGAACTTTAAGATTTTTCTTTTTCATAAGTTTTACCTTTCTAATATTTCTTAACGTTTATCGTATAGTTGAAATCTTTTTCGGAATCTAATTTTCCATTCACAAATTGATCTTTATAGTCAGAAAGAGTGAATGTCGAATTCTTATTTAAATCTCCATCAGGAGCAAAAAGCGAGGAGGTTTTAGCGTAGTTTTTGTAAGATGCATACGTTTTATCTGCATAAATCAAACGGATTTCATCATACTTATCCGCACTAGAAGGAAGGCCGAAACGTGTTGACTCGCTTCTTTCCCCACTTTCAGTGTTGCTAATTGCCTTAATTATGTCGTGATTGTTTTCTCCAAGAAGCTTTAATCCTTCCTCTCCAGAAACAATTTCTGATTCATAGGTGTCATCAGTTCTTCTTAAAGAAACCTTAGCAAGTCTATTATCAACGTGATAGATTCTAACGCCATATCCTTTAATGGAATCGACATAGTATTGTTCATACCCTTTTTCGTTAAGGTTCTTATCAGTATAGAAATCTAATAAGAGATATTCATCAAATAGATTGATATCTACTAAGCCATCTTTCTTATATGTCGAAGAAGAATAATCTTTTTCGTCATAAGGGATTAAGATGCATTGGTCGAGGTTTTGGTCAGCCTTAAGAGTAATCGTGCAATTGCCAGTTACAACATAAGGTTTTTGCCAACCCATCATTAATTTAGAAAATGGATTTTGATCTGAGCAGTTATTGTCCATCATATCTGCTCTTCCTAGTGGAGCATATCTATCAGAACCAGTTTGGTTATATGAGTAGTAGTCAGATAAGCCAAACATATGTCCAGATTCATGGATAATAACGTGGCCATCGTTTCCTTCATCTTCTCCTGCTGATTCAGTTAAGAAGGTGCTTCCTAACCAACCGAAGTTATTGATTTTAGGTTCTTCTGCCGTTCCAACCATTCCAGTTGTTGAAGAATACGCCCAGAAATTCATAATATCCGTGCTCTTTTGATCATAGACATATACGAACCATGCGCCATCGATAATGCCATTATGGTCACTATCATATTTGGTTAAGTCTAGGTTGTATGTTTTCTTCGCCCAAGAGAGTGCTTCATCAACGAATATTTCCATATGCTTATTTGGATTTGCAAAATCGAAATATGTATTGAAGTCTTCTGTTTCTCTTTCTGGGAAGAAATAGTCGGTAACAGTTCCTGTGATATTAAGTTTTCCGTGTGAAGATTTTGAATAATAAGATCTTAATGATTCAAATGGAATATCATTGCTATCAGCAAAGAAGGCGTTATTGATCGTGTTCCATAATTCACCAGTTGCAAGTTTATCGTATCCAGGAATTACGACTGGAATAATAAGGAACGGAACATTTCCTGTAGCAGGAGAATATTGCCAATTCTGAGCATTGTTTTGTCCATAATCGAAGAGATTCTTTGGTGAGGCAATCTCACTCGGTTCAAGGTAGCCTTTATCTGTATTGCTTTTATTTTTATTCTTTATTTCGATAGTTACTTCTCTATTATCATCCACCCAATCGTTATCTGTTCTAGAAGAATAATCCGTAGGTTCTTTAGAAAGATTTTCATGAGTGCAATAGAGATAGAACTCTGAAGCAATGATTTTTTCTTCACCTACAGATGAGAATGAAGAATATTCGATATTTACCGTGAAGGCGCCATATCCATCAATTTCAAAGGTATCAATAGATTTTCCATTTACGTTAATGTTGTACTCTCCATCAGTTAGAGTATCGATACGGTTTTTATAGTTATCAGTACCAGTGTAGTAAGAAGTTTCAACTTGAACTGTTAAACCACTTAAATCAATTTTCTCACCAAGCTTATATTGAGTTTTGCTGGGTGCGGTGACTTTAAGAGTTTGCGAGAATTTCTTTGCTTTGTTGATTGTTAATGTGAATGATTTGCTTTCACATCCATCAACGTTAACAAAGAATTTAACATTTTCTCCAAGGGTTGTTGGATTGATTTTGTCTTTGTCTTTGATTGTCTTTCCGCCAGCATCGGTAACTGTGAAATTCTGAAGATTTTCCTCAGTCTTAGTAAGGACTCCATCTGTGTAGATGAGCTTATCTACTTTTAAGGACGAGTAGAGAAACGTATCGTATTGATCGTATTCCGTTTTTGAAACAGTAACCGCTAATTCGGCTTTAACGTTCTTTTGACTTTCGCTAGTTTGAGAGCTAGCATCGTCTTTCGGAGAACAAGAAACCGTGCTTAACATCAAGAACGGAAGACTCAATGCGATTAATTTTTTATATTTTTGCATATTGTCTCCTGATTAGTTTTGGTCAAAACCGCACTAACGTTCGATATTTTAGCATGTTTTCAGTTATTTTTGAAATAGTATACGATCTAAAATTTAGCAGTCATTTTGCGATATGAAAAAGCCCACGTTGCTCTATTGGTTGAAACGTGGGCTTAAGGTTGCTTGTTTTCTATTTGTATTTGTAGAAGCCTTCGCCTGAAGACATTCCTAATTTGCCTTCATCGATATATTTCTTAAGAATCTTTGCCATTTCTTTGAAGTTATATGGCATCATCATTTTCTTTAAGAGAGGAGAAAGTAAACCTGGAACCTTTTGATATTGCATAACAATGTTATATGCGGTTTTAAGTCCAACGGTATCAAAGATTTGAAATGGTCCTTTAGGAGCGCCTGTTCCCTTAGTCCAAGCTAGATCAATGCTCTTAGGATCAGAGACTCCTGAAGCGTATAAATCTAAACCAGAAAGAAGAAATGGAACGAGCATGGAATTTAGAAGGTATCCACTCTTTTCTTTACGGACTGGCAAGGCAATCATTCGAATGTCATTGGCAAACTGAATTATTTCGTCAAAATATTTACTCTCTGTTTGAGGTTGAGACATGATCTCTGCAGTATTGTTTTTCCAGATCGAATTTGCAAAATGCAAAGAAAGATATTTATTAGGACGTCCAGTGTATTTAGCGAATTGGCTTGGAAGAAGAGTGCTGGAGTTTGTTACTAACACCGTCTTTGTTGGAAGAAGAGGAGCTAAAGCCTTGTAGAACTCAATCTTATCTTTAGCATTTTCGGACATAGATTCGATTACTAAATCCGCGTCTTCTACTGCTTTTTTCATATCAAGTTCAAGCTTGATACCTTTATACGCTTTCTCGACTTTTTCTAAGCATTCTTTTGCATTGAATGTGTCTTTATCAGCAATACCTAAAGCAAAAATGTTATCCGTTTTTCCTTCTGGGGTATCCATTTTCTCAATCGTAGAGATATAAGTCTCTTTAAGATGATCGATTTTTGGTTGGCATCTGCCAATACTTCCTTGGCTTCTAAGCCAAATGGTAACATCGAAACCGCAATAAGCTGCTTGGAAGGCGATTTGGCTTCCTAAGACCCCTCCTCCTGCGACAACAATTTTCTTGTAACTCATATTGAGTCCTCCTGTATCTGTTAAGTTAACTATATCTTATAAAGAATAAAGTTATCGGGAAAGAATTATTTAATTGAAAAAGACCGCCGAAGCGGTCTAGAGGAGGTTAGCTACAAGCTTATAAGTTAGAAACGTTTGTGTAGACGTTTTGAACATCTTCACACTCATCTAAGGCTGCAAGCATGTCTTTAACTTTTTGGAGGTCATCTCCAGCAAGTTCGATTGGCTCATTTGGAACCATTGTAGATTCTGCAACATCGAAATCTGTGACGTTGAGTCCTTTTAAGATTTCTTTTGCCTTGTCCAAATCGTTTGGTGCTAATCTGACTTCGACTTCACCATCTTCAAAGTCGACTGATTGAACGTCGATATCACCTAAGATAAGATTCTCTTCGACTGAATCACGTAAAGCTGCATCACCTTTGAATTGAAGAATGCCTTTGTAGTCGAAATTGTAGGCTACGCTTCCCATCTTGCCACCTTTACGAGTAACGATTGTACGTACTCCAACTAAAGCACGGTTAACATTATCAGTTAAAGTGTCGACGATGATATAGCTTCCGCCTGGTCCGAAGAATTCATAACGGCCAGAAATATAAGCTGTTGCGTCTCCGCCTTTGGCTTTTTCAATAGCACGATCAATGACATCTCTTGGGCATGTTTTACGATATTTTTCGATAGCACTTCTTAATGCGAGGTTGCTCTCTGGGTCAGGAATACCGCTCTTTGCCGCGGCATAAATCTCCTTAGATGCGCGCATGTAGATTGCGCTTTTTGCTTTTGCAGTGGCTGCCATTGCTGCAGCACGAACCTCAAAGTGTCTTCCCATAATAAAAAACTCCTTTTTTGACTTTGGTATTTTATCACTAGGTGGGAAAGGCTAGTAGATTTTTTTCACTTGACTTTTCTAATATTATTTAACGAACACTCAAATTACTGGGCAAAACGTTTGAGAAGCACGTTATTGCCTTTCGATTTTGAGAATGATCGCGTGCTTTCTTTGTACACAATTGTTTCATTCCTTTATTGTACTTAAAAAATCAGTTGTGCTTTAATAATAGTTAAAGAGATACAAATAAGGGGTTCTGCAATGATTACGGTTTCAAAAAAATTAATAGCAAAGTTTGAAATTAAATACTCCGATTATTTAAGGCTTGCTCTATTAAAACGTATCGTTTCTGTTATATTTGCATGCATATTTATAATAGGAATGATAACAGAATTAATTTTGCTGAAAACAAATGTGATAAAGATAAGTCAAGCCAATATTGCCTTATATAGAACAATATATTGGATTATTGCTGGCATTTTGATTGTTGGAATCGTGATTGGTACGTTTAAAGGTTTCAGATGTTTTTGGGGTTCTTCTGAAGCGTATCTAAACAACGATAAAACGGTTACTTTTATAGGACGTGGTAGAACTGAAGATAACAGCGTTACAATTAGAGTGAACGAGATAGAAGAATTTCATGGATTCTACTGTTTGAAAGAGAATTACTTCAAATACGTGTTTGTTCCATTAGATTTTCCAATCAACGAAATACCAGTTTCTTCAATTAAAAAAGTCAAAAATCACTAGTAAAAGTAGCTTATCTTTGAATTTAAAGGTGGAATCATGGCGTTCCACCTGTATTTTTATTTTGTTTTCTTAAATGGCAAATCAAGATGTTCTATTGGATGTAAGTTATGCCTTTTAACAAACCTTCTCATCCAATCATAAGGACTTATTTCAAGCTCCCATGGGCGATGATTATCTACACCAATAATACATGTTGCACTTTCTTTACTAACTAAATGCCAGAAATCTTCATTTGGGTAGAAGACAGTAAAATCATCTTCTTCGCCATTTCGTTTGCCCCATCTTGATGGGCCCATGTTAAGTTCAAGAATGACTCCTTCTTCTTTTGCGACTTTGATGATTTCAAGAGCAATTTCTTTTGTGAATTCATCCCATGAAGGATACCATTGCATGAACAAGTCTGGATGGGCAACGTAATTAAAATTGCCCGATCTAATACCGGCGATCAAATCGTCTTTGTATCTAATTGTTGCGACCTTCTTATCTTTTAATTGGCCATAGAAGGTTATCTTATTTGTTTCTTCGTCAATGAAACAATGCTGGCCTATAATGAGATAGTCGACAATGCCATTTCTTAACAAATCATCGTAATATTTGGCATAGTGATCGTAATACCATTCTGCTTCGAAAGCTAAGTGAATTTCAATTTGGTCTTTATATTTTTCTTGGAGAGAACGAACACTACTAAAGTAGTCTTCTGCATCTTTTTCGTAACTTCCTCTCATGCCGTTTTGTTCTCTTCCTGGCAACATCACATGATCAGAAAAACCATAAATCTTGTAGCCGTTTTTTATTGCAGAAAGAACGAATTCTTCATCCTCTCCTTCCGCGTGGCCACACCTTTTTGTATGTGAATGATAATTTACTTTGAATGGTTCATTAAGCATATAAAACCTCCTCTAAGATCAATCCGACTGGATCAGCCTTATAAGATATTATTTTTCTTTCTTTTGCATTTAAGTGATTGCTTACTTCTTTTAAGGACATTTTGCCTAAACCTACTCTAAATGCAACTCCCATCATAATTCTAATTTGGTAAGTCATAAATCCATTTGATTCGAATATAACATTTACGTGTTGATTGTTTTCTTCAACATCAATTCTCTTAATGTTTCTAATATATCCATCAATATCCTGGGGTTTTGACGTGAAATTTTGGAAATTGTGAATTCCTAAATATAGTTTTAGGCATTCCTTAAACTTATCGATTGAAAAGTTAGGGATTTGTAATTGATATTCAAAAGAAGATAAGACATCTCTTTCTCCATAATGAAATGAATATGAATATATTTTGCCACATGAAGAATGCCTTGCATCGAAAGAATGGTCTACTTCTTTTAAAGAAATAACAGAGATATCGTTTGGTAAAAGGCGGTTTATGCCAATTCTTAATTTCTCAGGATCTTTTACATCCTTAGAGGAAAGAAAGGTGAAAGTTTGTCCTCTAGCAGATACTCCTTTATCCGTTCTTCCTGCTCCATGAATGGTAATTTTATGATCAAGGATGAAAGATATTACTTCTTCTAACTTGCCTTGAATTGAAGGATAGTCTTTTTGTTTCTCAAAACCCCAGTAGGCTATTCCGTTATATTGAACAATCCCAAAGAGTTTCATTTCAATGTAAGCCCAAAAAGAATTGAATATAAATCTGTTCCAGTTATTGCAACATAGTAGAAGGCTGCGGCAATGGAAGAAACAATCACGAATTCAAGAAGATCCCACCATCTAAAATGTAACTTACGGTACTTCGTTCTTGTCGTTAAAGGATCATATCCCCTACATTCCATTGCATTTGCAAGTTCATCTGAACGCACAAAGGAGGAAACAAATAAAGGAATTATCAACGAAATAATTGCTTTGAATTTGGCAAATATATGGCCGTGTTTGAAATCAACGCCTCTTGAAGACTGAGCTTTAAGAATTCTTTCTACATCCTCAAGAATCGTTGGAATGAAACGTAAAGCAAGAGAAATGATCATTGCTAGAATTGGTGTAGGAACACCAACTAAACGTAATGGGGTAAGATACCACTCTAATCCATCAGTAAGGCTTAATGGCTTTGTTGTCGCAGTCAAAATCAAAGACAAAGACAGCATGATGACAAGTCTAAGGAAAACCTTACCCGCTTCAAGAAGACTTTCATAATAGATCTTGAAGTTACCAATTAAGAAATACCAATCTTCATTTCCTTGTGTGTAACGAGGAACCAAGATATAAATGACGAGCAAGAAGACAACCATGAACCAAAGGCCGCTTAATGATTTAAGAAGAGACCTAAAGGACATTCTTGATAGCCAAAGAAGAATGAGCGTAAGCAAGAAAAGAATACCAAGCATCGTGAAAGTCATACTCCATGTTGGGTAGTTAACAAAAATCGCAACCATTAAAACGATGAGAGAGTATATTTTCAAACGAGGGTCCATTCTATGGACAAATGAGTTATAAGGCACATAACGGCCCATTACAAAACTAGCCATTTTTCTTGCTCCTTATAATTGCATCAGCCAAGTCTTCAATCGTACGCATATTCGTCGTATTAACTACTAAGCCTTTTTCTTTTAAACGTAACGCAAAATCAAAAATATGTGGGTTTTGCAGGGAATAATTGGTTAAATCATCACCAAATAAATCCGATGGAGGACACACTTTTTCTACTTTGCCGTTCTCCATTACCACGACAAGTTTTGCATATGTTGCAACAAGATCCATATCATGAGTGACTAGAATTACTTCTGTTCCGTTTTCTTGTATTTTTCTAAAGAGATTCATCGTTTCTTTTGCTGCTGCTGGATCAAGACCTGCTGTAGGTTCATCAACGACTAAGATATCAGGAGAAGTTGCTAAGATACCGGCGATTGCAACCTTTCTTTTTTCTCCACCAGAGAGTTCAAACGGACTTCTTTCAAAGAAGGTTTCGTTAAGGCCAACTCTAAGTAAGGCTTCATGAGCAAGTTTTACGGCATCTTCTTTTTTAACGCCAAAATTCTTTGGGCCAAAGGCAACGTCTTTTTCAACGCTATCTTCAAAAAGTTGGTATTCTGGGAATTGGAAAACAAGTCCAACACGTTTCCTTAATTCTTTTATATCCTTGCTCTTGTGCTTCTGATAAATACGTTTTTGTTCTTCTCTGGCTTTTGCTTTTTCCTCTTTGCTTAAAGATTTATCTAGTTTCTCTTTTTTCTCTGGATGATTGATAAAGCCATTAACATCAACATAGCCTTTAGTTGGTGAAAGGAGAGAATTTATCATTTGAATCATCGTGGATTTTCCTGAGCCTGTTCTTCCTACGATTGCTAGGAATGTTTTATCAGGAATAGAAAGAGAGATATTCTTCAAAGCAGAACTTTGAAAAGGACTTTTTGGATTATAGGTAAAAGAGAGATCAACAAATTCTATCGGCATAAGAATTCCTCCAATTTCTCTTCAGTATCAATTTCATCAGGTATATCTAGTCCTCTTTCTTTAAGGGCATCTTTTAAAGAAATGAAAAATGGGGCGTCTAGATGAATCTCTCTTAATTCATCTTTGTGAGCAAAGACTTCTTTAGGTTCACCTTGTAAGACGACCTTTCCACCATTCATTACTACAACATAGTCTGCACGGAATGCTTCTTCTACGTCATGCGTGATAGATAAAACTGTAAGGTTTGGATTTTCTTTTCTTAATCCGAAAGTAATATCCAAGATATCTTTTTTACCAACTGGATCAAGCATAGATGTCGCTTCATCATAAATTATCAAATCCGGATGCATGGCTAAAACACCTGCAATGGCAACTCTTTGTTTTTGACCACCAGAAAGATTTTCTGGAGCTTTATCTAAATACTCAAACATTCCAACTTTTTTGGAATACGTTTCAATGATTTCATCCATCTTTTCTGATGGAACTTGTCTATTCTCCAAGCCGAAAGCAATATCATCTCTAACCGTTGATCCAACGAATTGATTATCTGGGTTTTGAAAAACCAAGCCAATTCTTTTTCTAAGGTTATAGATGTTATTTTTATCAATTACCTCACCAAAAAGAGATATCTTTCCTTCATAGGAATTGATGAGCCCAGAAATGAGTTTAGCCAATGTGGATTTCCCTGATCCATTATGGCCAATAAGGGCGACATATTTTCCTTCAGGAACATTAAAAGAGACGGAATTTACCGCCTTTATTTCGTTTTTTTCGTAAGAATATGTTAGATTTTCAACTTCAATAACATTCATTATTGGCTAATTTTAACAACCTTTCCTTCGTATTTTCTAAGTTTGACACCTGCTAGTTTAAGGATGTTCTTAGATGCTTCATAAATAACGTCTGATGAATGCTTATCATCAAGATAGATCACTTCTTTAATTCCAGTTTGAACGATTGCCTTAGCGCATTCATTACAAGGGAAAAGAGTAACATAGATTCTACAATCATTAAGGTGACCACCATCTCTTGTATTTAAGATGGCATTGAATTCAGCGTGGCAGACATAAAGATATTTGCTATTAAGTCCTTCTCCGTGTCCCCAAGGTATCGTTTCATCGTCTACTCCCCGGGGCATGCCGTTATATCCAATAGAAACAACTTTATTTTCATTATCAACAATGCATGCGCCAACTTGGGTTGATGGATCTTTGCTTCTAAGAGCGCTAAGTTGAGCTATGCCCATGAAGTATTCATCCCAGGAAATGTAGTCGTCACGATGTTTCTCTTGCATACTAAAAACTCCTTATGCGTTCTAAAGTATAACTTCTAAGAGGTTTTTATTCATCTAAAATAAATTATATTTATTTGAACTTAACAATTAAGCCTTCATATGGGCGTAAACGTTTCTTGTATGTAAAGCCAGCATGAGGATAATTTGAAAAGACAACTTGGCCAACTAAAGAAGATAGTTTACGTGGAGTTCTAACTGTTTTATTCGTTAGATTTAAAACAACAAGTAACATTTCCCCTTGGTAGGAACGATAGAAAGCCATTATTTTGCCTTTTGTTTTTAGAGGTTCAAAAGAACCGAATAACAAAGCAGGCGTTTTCTTTCTAAATTCAATAAGCTCGCGATAGAAATTAAGAATCGAAGTCTTGTCTTCATCTTCCTTTTTGGCATTTATCTCTTTGTAGTTTGGGTTCACTGGAAGCCAGGTTTCTTCAGCAGAAGAGAAGCCTGCATTATTAGAATCGTCCCACTGCATCGGAATTCTAGCATTGTCTCTATTGCAATTATGAACGAGTTTTAATGCAGTCTTTTTAGGGAAATGATGTTTTGTTAACAAATCAAAAATATAAAAATCAACTGGATCTTGGTATTGGTTAACTTGGAAAAGAGGATAATCTAACATTCCTAATTCTTCACCTTGGTAAATGAACGGAGTTCCTCTTAAAGTAAGAATAACCATAGCTAGCTCTTTTGCGGATTCTTTGTGATATTTTTTCACATCACCAAAACGGTTAACTGAACGTGGTTGATCATGATTTTCTAAGAAAAGAGTGTTCCAGCTTAATTCTCTTTGCCAATCAAAAAGAGTTTTCTTGAATTTTCCTGGCTTGAATCTAGTTTTGAAGATTGGAACAAGGAATCTATCTGAATTTACCGTATCAAACTGAAAGGCAAGATCGAGTTCCTTATCGGTAAATCTTCTAGCATTCTTAAAATCAACGTTGTATGTTTCTCCTACGACCATGCAGTCGTATTTAGAGAAAACATCTTTGTATAATTGATGAAGGATTTTATGATTTCCTTCTTTCATTAAGTATTTTTCTTGGCCTCTTACCCAAAGGGTTTTCTTGCCATCTTTTAAATCTTCTTTCCAGATTTGGTTAATAACATCACACCTAAAACCATAAACTCCTTTATCTAGCCAGAAGGTTAAGATTTTTTCTACTTCTTCGAGAACACGGGGATTATGCCAATCAAGGTCTGGTTGTTTTTTGCCAAATATGTGGAGGTAATACGCTTTCGCTTCAGGAACATAAGTCCAAGCAGAACCACCAAAATTAGATGTCCAATTGTTTGGAGGAAGAGCATTTGCTTTCTTTCCTTCTCTCCAATAGTAAAAATCACGATATGGCGATTTTGGATCAATGGAAGATTTGAACCACTCATGTTCATCTGAGGTGTGGTTAACGACTAAATCCATGACAATTTTTATGCCTTTGCGCTTGGCTTCATCAATAAGCCTAAGCATATCTTTCATCGTTCCATACTCTGGATTGATTGAATAATAGTCCGCGACATCATAGCCAAAATCCGCATTTGCAGTTTTATAAACCGGGGAAAGCCAAATAATACCAACTCCAAGTTTCTTTAGATAATCTAGCTTGCTAATAATGCCAGGTATATCACCTATGCCATCTCCGTTAGAATCGCAAAAAGAACGAGGGTAAATCTGATAAACAACGCTTTCGTGAAAATATTTATGTTCCATACAAAATAATTCTATAACAAAAAGACAGGAATTTGCTTCCTATCTTTAGTTGTTAACGATATTTTTATCTTCAAAAACGTTGTAACATTATCAAACGATATCCTTCGCCATATACAGCGTCGATCCTTGCTCCTTTAAGAAGATCGATTTTCTTCCTTATAGAAGAAATGTGAACGTCAATCGTCCTTGTTGGATATGTTTTACCTGACTTCTTTAATCTTTGGTATTTTGCTTGACCAGAATCGTTTGGCCAAATCAAAGCAATTAGTTCTTCTCTTTTTACAAAATGTGGGCGTTCTATATAGAGTTTTTTGAGGATCTTCCATTCAACAGGCGTAAATTTGACGTAGTTACGACAGAAAGACAATATATGCTTATCTGTGTCACATTTAATGATTGAATGATCTGATCGCTCAATGTCTACAATAGCCATATTTCCCTCCAAAACAAATGAGAAATGGTATGTTGACTATAATACAAAAAATAAAAAATGCACTATTTTTTTGCTTTTTTCACAAAAAAATGCAATAAAACGCAAGGAAAAGACCTTACTTTTGGCTTTTATGAGTCGAGATAAAGGCCAGCATCCACGGCACGATAACGTCAATCAACAGAACGTCTACAGGTGCGCTTATACAAAGCATCGCTACAATCACCTCATATGCGACTCTATATGTTGTGCTACTGATAACGATGAAATAAAGGTAATAAGCTAAGCCTTTAAAGAAAACGAGTAAGGCAATTTCACAAACAAAAGAAATCAAAGCAATCTCACCAGGTTGAGGCAAATTAACAAAAGCGTCTTTCTTTTTTACATAGTATCCATCCATGAATATTAAGCCGAATGCAGTAATTACGTCCATTAAGAAACTTAGTAACAAAATTATCGGTTTAACATATGGACCAAAATACGAAAGTCTTGCATCAAGAATGCTTGTTCCGTAGAAGATATATATTTCTGTGCCAAAAAGAAGGAGAATCAAACCAATGACCACATAAGTAAACGGGAAGGATCTACTTATTCTTCTAGTTATCTTTTCTAGAAGCCAAGGTATGATTCCTAAGGCAGCATAAACGATGGTTAGTATGAAGTTATATGCTCCAGTTGGATAGATAAAAGCAGGTAGTAAATCAGCAAGTCCTCCCACCACCGCACCATATATTGGCCCTAGGGCTAACGAAGCAAAAATAACTATCGATGGAGTAAAAGAAAAACTAATAAAAGATAGATGAGGAATAGATATCATCTTTGTTATCGTTCCTAAAACTATGCTTATAGCAAGTAACATACTAGAAAGAGTTATTTTTTCTATCTGACTAAACCTTTTGCTCATAATGTTTCTAAATACTCTTTCACTAAATAGGCAAACTTCTTAGAGCCCGTCGTTAATATTAAGGCATTCTTGTTATTCTTCAAAAGATAATGCAAGGCAATCTTCCAATCTTCTTGGTAGATAATTTCATCAAGATAGATAGAATAGTCTTCTTCTTTTCTGAAAGATTTGTCTTCTAAAGTAGTTAAGACTATTTCTTTTGCCATCTTTTTAAGGGACGAAATCATCTTGGAGATTCCATTTTTCTTTTCTGATGCAAAAAGAATGTATACATCTTTATTGTTCTTTATGCGTTCAATTCCTTCTAGAAGAAAAGGAAGTTGTTCTTCAGAAGAAGATCCATCAACAATAACGTTTTGTATTTTTTCTAATCTGCAAGGTAATGGTAACGAAGATAAGCTTTTTCTTAGGGAGACTTCACTAACGGGCAAATCCAAACGATTGGCTTTGATGGTTTCTATAGATAAGATGGCCGCATCAAGCAACTCTCTAGATGGAGAAAGAATGTTGAGTTTTTTATATGGCGAATAATCGAAATACAAATATGGAGAAATGTATGTCTCAGATATAGGTGATTCAGAAATTATTAATTGAGTCTGTTTCTTTAAGGAATATTTGCCTAACAACTTCATTTCTTTCTTTTCTAATGAGTTCGAAATGAATCTGCTATTCTTGCCAACATTTTTAATTTCGTAATTGCTAAAATCACTGAATACAAAACATCTATTATCAATCGTTGGGAGATCATAAAAATTAAGACCATTTTCAAAGGTTTCATTAATAACCATTTGAACATTTCTTTCTTTGAAAAACACGAATGAAATCAATGTTAAAATTCCAAAAGAGCTTAGTTTTGCCGTTAATATTTCGTTTTCGTAAAAATTGAAAATGCGAATAAAATCTTCTTCAGAAATACATTCATTGTTAACTTGAATGTTCCTTAGAAAATCCTTTTCTTTTTCATGTGTGAAATAACCAATTGAGTATCCTTCGTTTGTATATATTTCATTTAGATAATGAGAGATATTTTCTTTATTATTTCTTCCGTAAATATGTATGCAAGAAAAAGATGGATTTATTTTGTTGGTCTTTAGAAAAGAAAGCCATGAAGAATAATGTTCTTGGCTTTCAAAATTAGTATTTAGATAAGCAATAATTTCGTCGTATGTCATTAATCTAAATAATCTTTTGTGGAACGACCTTTGCTTTCTTCTCGCTTAAGGTCTTTTTCTTTTAAAGAGTCACGTTTGTCGTGTAGTTTTTTACCTTTAGCAACGGCGATTTCTAATTTTGCATAACCATGGGAAAGGAATAATTTTGTCGGAACACAGGTGTTGCCAATCGCGGTTAGTTTTCTTTTTAGTTTTGCAAGTTCCGTTCTTGTTAATAAGAGTTTTCTATCTCTAAGATGATCGACATTAAATATATTACCCTCTTTATATGGCGCGATATGCATGTTAACAACGAATGCTTCGCCATTTTTTAACATGATGTATGCGTCAGATATCGTCGCATTATGAGCACGTAAAGATTTGATTTCTGTGCCAGTCAAAACCAATCCTGCAGTCATGAAATCACTGAGGAAATATTCAAATCCTGCTTTTCTATTTTCTAATAATGTCGAACTATCTTTCTTCCTACTCATATGGCGATAATTATAAACTATTTAGAGAAACAGTATTAAATCAAATAGTTTAAAGATATTGAAAGTCTTTTGGATTTTATGACACGAATAAGG
>CAVKFY010000011.1:0-2636 GCA_963655775.1 Alistipes communis | reverse complement strand
CAATCCAACATTTCTATTAAAAAGGTTTGTTTTTCTCTTCGATTATTTTTTCATTTACTATTCCAAATATTTCTTTTCCAGCGTTTTCGTCTAAAGCAAAATAACGCTGATAAGATGCGCCATGAAGCCTGCTGGTACTAGGAGCATGAATTGTACAATAGAAATATGAATTTATAGTAAGCAGCACTCTATCATGATATTCGTATCCTTTTATATTAACGCTATAAATACCATATTTTATAAATGATGATATGCCGTTCCTTTCCCTGTATTCTTCTTTACTTATTTCTCCTGGAACGTTATCCTTCAATATGTTAATTATTCGGTTTTCCTGATCGTAGAATTTGAAGTAACCATCGACACTATCTGTCGAATAAGAATATGATCCAGCGTTTAGAAAATTATCTATTTTGCTCAGTTCCTCATAGTTGCTATAAACCAATTTGTCCATGATCAAGTAAGACGCGATTGATGAAAAGAGGATAAGAGCTAACATTGTAAGTCCCACTATCAAACGAGATTTCGTTGTTTTTAGCATAGCGAAAATATATACTTGTAGAACTTCTCTGCAATAGCCTCCCTAACATCTTTGGACGGGTTAACATTGCCGCTTTTCATTATCGTATATTTCGTTTTCGATAAAACACTGGAGTCAGAATAGGAAGAAGATTCCACATAAGCAGTCTCCGAAAAGTATTCTACCCCACCTTCTTGAGAGCCTCGGCCGAGCCTGAGTCTACATAGCATTTGGTACCCACTGGCGCCTCTTTCGTCTGAACGTAATATTCGAATGGTGAGCAAGCGTACTTCTCCACCCCAATTTTAGCTTTCGAGCCGAGCATCGCAGAAAGTACGGCAGCGCCTATAACTAACAAATTCGTCATCAAATTCCCTCTTTAAGACCTTGCTCTTATTTGTTTCCATTATAGTCCGCTAGAAAATAAAAACAAGCATCAGAATTGACTTTTTATTCGCTTAGTTTTTAGTTGTTAAATATTGTTTTATTGAATTATATATGTGATTTATAAAGAAAATATCAGCTTTTTACTGCCGATATTTCAAATTAACGCTTTATTAGAGAACGTAATAGTAGATTGAGAAGAACATTAATATTGACCCTAGTAGCACAAACAAATGGAAGATAAAATGAAACCATTGGTTCTTTTTGCCACCGATACCATACAATATCGCACCAATGGTATATGAGATGCCGCCCATCAATAGAAGGAACGTTCCATTCATAAATCCAATTGACATTGTTAATGGATAGAAGGAAACGATTATTGCCCATCCAGTGAAGAGATAATCAATCATTGAGAAGACAGCAAATTTCTTTAAATCAATGAAATTAAGAATAACACCAACGATACCAAATCCAATTACGACACCATAAATAGACCAAGCCCATATCGAAGAATAGCTTCTAAGTGCAACTAAGCAGTAAGGAGAATAGGTTCCAATTATAAGAGTGAAGATATTGCAATGATCCAAAACTCTCCAAACACGTTTTGCATCAGATTTAGGAAGGCCATGGTATATTGCTGATCCTAAATATGTGATCATTGCTCCTAAAAAGAATAAAGAACATCCAACAATAGCCCATGGGTCATGGGATTTTGCGGCCTTTACAATCATAAATGGAAATCCTAGGAGGCAAAGGAATACTCCTAAGGCGTGTGAGAGCGAATTGGCTAGCTCTTGGTTTTCTGTGTATTTTGGTAATGTAACTTCTCTTGCTTTCATGCCACTATAATAACCACTTCTCGTTTTAGTTGCAAGCATATCTTGTTTTAATTACTAGATTGTTACAAAAGCACATTTTGAAAACCTTAAAAATAAATGTATATAATATAAATATGAGAGCATTGGTTTTATGTGGCGGGGGATCACTTGGATCCTATGAAGTTGGAGTATGGAAATACTTCGAAGAAAAAGGCATTAAGTTCGATTTAGTGACAGGAACTTCTATTGGCGCATTGATTGGCGCCATGTACGTTTCTGGTGATTTTGAAAAATGTGTTGAACTATGGAGCAAAGTCTCAGTTAATGATGTCATGGTAAACGGCATTAACATCGGAAAGAACATTTTTGAACATATGACACCAGGTAAGGCCGTGGCTTTTGTTGGCTCATATATCAAAAACGCAGGTGCAGATATTAAGCCTTTTGAAAGATTGCTCCGTGAAAACGTTGATCCTAAGAAAGTAAAAGAAAGCAAAATACCATTAGGCATCGTGACAACCGCTTATCCATCAATGAAACAGATAAACAAAACTTCCACAAAGATGAAAGAAGAAGAAATCTTAACCTTCTTAGAAGCATCTGCGTCATGTTGGCCTATTTTCCCTGTGTTTAAAGTCGGAAAAAATAAATATGTCGATGGTGGAATGTCTGATAATCTTCCAATTGATTTAGCAATAAAAATGGGCGCAACCCAGATTGTGGCAGTTAAGCTCAAATCTTATCCGCCAGTTCCTCAACATCAAGAGCTAATGGATTTGCCTTTCGTTACTACTATATCTTCAATTCATGAATTAGGCAGCATCATGGATTTCAATCACGATGTTTTGATGAGAAACATGCAAATCGGGTATTTAGATGCGAAAAAGAAGTTTGGAGATGCGCTAGGAAAATAC
>CAVKFY010000010.1:0-14078 GCA_963655775.1 Alistipes communis | reverse complement strand
CTCACTAGAAGAAGACGAATTCACACTTGATTCGGATGAAGATGATGAGGCAGCACTACTAGATGAAGTAGGCGCACAGGCGCTTAGCATCAAGGAGGCTAAGCTTAACGTAAGGATTTTTTGAAATTTTTTCATAATTTTTCCCTCTTGATTGATATCCTATGATAACCCTTTAAAAGAGTTACATAAATAAAAAGGGGCAAATTAGCCCTGTAAGTTCTGTTGAAAGCGCATACAAGAAACTAATATTTCTCTAAAGAATCATTCAAAAGAAATTTGTCTTTGTCTGTTATTTTTCTTATTGGTTTACAAGGATTGCCATAACAAACATATCCTTCTGGCATATCTTTAGTCACAACACTTCCTGCGCCAATAACGGCATTATTCCCTATCGCTACTCCACCACGAATAACAACGTTAGCACCAATCCAAACGTTATCTCCTATCGTTATTGGTTTGCTGACAAGATATCCTGCGTTTCTTTCTTCCTTATCGAGAGGATGACCAGAACAAGAAATTGTAACATTAGGTGCAATAAAACAATTCTCGCCTATATATACTGGTGATGTATCAAGAATTACACAGTTGAAATTAATGACCGTTAAGCCTTTAGTGTGGATGTTAACGCCATAGTCACATTGGAAAGTTGGTTCAACAAAAGTAAGATCTGAGCAATCGCCAAAAAGGTTTTTCAAGATTTCTCTTTTCCTATTTATATTATCGGGATTTAAATGGTTATATTCGAAGCAAAGTCGCCTTGCTTTATGTTGAATATCTTTAGGCATCTCTCGATCTTTTGCTATGTATTCTTTATCCGATTTCATTGTATTTAGATTATTCATACTCGTTATTCATTTTTTCCTTTGCTGATAAAGACTTTTTCTAAAAACTCATTTAGGGACTTATACATTCTTGGAATGTCGTTGATGACAGTGTCATAAATTATTGTTAAGTCAACAACACCGTAATCGTGAACTATACGATTTCTCATTCCTTTTAGTTCCTTTCAAGCAAGATCTATGTTCTCTTATCTTTAAAACTAAAGATAATTTATCGCTATTCTCCGATATTTAGATCAGTCTAAACATTATAGAATCCACAAGAACTTCATCGTTTTCGTATCTTACATATGTTCTCATCGGAACACCAAGCAATTTTGAGCATTCACTCTGAGTCAGGCCTTTTTCGTTTCGTAATTGTTTCAAAGTCATTCTTATTACCTACAGCAAAAGAATACCTTCTGGCATATTTAAACATAATAATTTTTGCCATTTTGGCATATTGATTATTAATTTGATATGCCATTTTGGCAATATGGTGAGAAAAGAAATATGCCAAAGCGTCCTTTGATCATCGTTGAATCGGTTACTTAATAAGCGATATAAGAAGATTACTTTTCGAATAAATATCGAAATATCATTGCTAAAACTTGCTTATTTTTATAATTCCTTAATCCAAAGCCCATGCAAATTGCAGTATTCATAGGCTTTTAAAACCTTCTCGTCTTTTTCTAAATGAAATGTAGTTTCTGGAAGACCAGTATGGTCCAATTCCTTTAGAAGAACGCCTTTGTTTGTAACCAAAACAATAAAGGCGATATGATGTTCCTCCGTCATTGGATGAGTCAGGCTACCGACTTTTACGATAACCTCGTTTCCATTCATTTCAATAACAGGAACATGTTTCTCTATTGCGGCATCCGTCGCATTTGCTTTCAGTTCTATTTCATTTGGTTGAGGATTTTCGTCATTGGTCACCATTCTTGCTTCTTTGGTGTCTTTGTTTTTGAAGAATTTAATCATAACAATTGTCTCCTTTCACTTACTTTAACATACTTGAAAATTAAATGCCAAAAAAGTGCTTCAAAAATAAAAGTCGCTTAAAGTTTAGTGCGGCAAGTGTAAAAAGTTCCTTGATTTTTAGTGCAAGAGTTTTTAAAAGTGTCGATATAACCTTTATTATTTAATTAATCGTAAAAATATGGCATTTAAATCGAAAATCCTTGATATGTTTTTTATTGATTTAAGTCATTACAAACAATTTTTATAGATGCTAAAATGAGCAAAATAAGAAGCTTGCGAAGCCATCAAATAAAAGCCTTTATTGTTTCTTTAGGAAATCAGTAACGTACTTATAAGTATTTGAAAGTTCGCAATATTTGGTGTTCGTTGCTTCAAACGCAGCCTTTATCTCATCAAATGTCGCAGTCTTTAAATTAATCTTTCTCTTGCCGTTTTGAAGGTCGAGTTTCTGAGTATAAATTCCCCAAGAAGTTGTCCACCAGCCAGTAACTGCCGCCTTATATGTCCATAGAGTCCAGGAATACACTCTCTTTTCGTACATGCTCAATTGAGAATCCCAAGCAGAGGCATCTTCAAAGAAAGTAAATTCGCCAATATAGTAAGGAACATCATAATCATGTCCCCAGTTTTTAAGTTCGTGGTAGCAGTTAAATAGCCAATAAGGAACATTTTTTCTTTGCCAATTATAGAAATGTGTCTCGTATTGGATATTTTCCCAATTATATTTTGTTGGATCTGGGAAATTATCAAAGCTCCACACTCCTTCGATTGTTATGACATGGTTATCACCTAAAGATCTAATAGCTTTGTAGATTTTATCAAAGACTGGTGCACAGACTTTTTCTATCGTACCGGCATTTTGATCGGTGAAATAGGCACATGGTTCATTCATTAAGTCATATGTTGCAATCCATTTGCCAAGTTCTGGTTTTTCTTTTGAGTAGTGATCTGAAACATATTTCCAAAGATCAACTGTCGCGTCTTGATATTTTTCTACCGTCCAGAGGTCATCGCTTTCCATTGTTCCACAATGCTCATATCCACTTTGTCCACCTGGAGTTCCGTGTAAATCAAGAATGCAATATAGTCCGTTCTTCTTGCAGTTCTCCATGAAGGAATCTAAGTATGAAAATGCTTCGGTTTCATTCTTACGTGTATAAACTCCATCTTTCTCATCAAGAATATCACGCCAATAGAAAGGGAGGCGAACTGCATTTAATCCCATGTCTTTGATGTTTTTAAAATCTTGTTCTCCAAACCAATTCTCACGATAGATATCTATGAGTTCTTTTCTTTGGGCATCATTTAAATTTGGGTTGGCGTTAAATCCTTTAAGGGTTTCTTCCATTGGAAGTTTTGGATAGGTAGGAAGACCATCGCTATCAAGGACCACTTCGCCTTTCTTATTAAGTTTTTCGCCAACGCTATATGGTGAAAGCCATCCTTCAGAGACAAGAAGGCCACCAGCGTTAACTCCTCTTAATAAAAGATATTTGCCATCTTTATCGTATAGCGCCTTTCCTCTTGCTTGAACTAAACCAGTATTGTTTTCAATCGTGCTATCTTTTGAGACGTTTGTGGCTCTAAGCGCACTTGATGCGGCTACAATTCCTAAAAATCCTGATGGAATTACAATAATTGCGGCCAAAACAGACAACGTAATGATTAATATTTTCTTTTTCTTTGGTTTCATAATATGAACCTTCTTTGCGCTTCGATTATAGCACGCCTAAATCAAGTGGAGCAAAAATTGCAAAAAAAGCAAAAATCGCAATGAAATTCCCCTATTTTTTCGCTTGTGCTATAATACGTTCGTTTTATGCTCACGAAAAAAGAAACTCATTTTTTACACGGTTTATTAGCAGCTTGGATTGCTTTAGGAATATTAGCACTAGTTAGCATCATTTTGTCTATCATCGATATTTGGCAAGCCCAAAGCATGAACGATAACATCATTGAATTACTTTTTATGGGAATCCATTTGGTTGTTATAGGTTTCTTCATTATGGTTACAATCTCTGCATTTAAAAAAGGCAGCTATATCATTAGAGGATTAACGTATAGCGCACACGAAGGAGTGAGCATTCCAATCAGAGTCGCATCTATTTTGATATTTTCCTTAGGCACGTTCCTATTTATATACGGGTTACTCATATTAGCTCCTTCTGGTGTTTATGATTTTAGTTTTCCAATTACTTTAAAATGGGCAATTTTGAATTCAGGACTATTACTTATGGTTCTCATGACTGCATTTTTTGCATTCCCATTCTTATTTGCCAACAATCCAACATTAACCAAAAAAGAAGAAATAGAAAGAAAGGAAAGGAACAAACAAAAAAGATGAAAATAAAAAAGAAAGCATTTTTATTGTCCCTACTAACAATTGGGATGTTGCCATTATCTTCTTGTAATAAGGATCCGTTAGATGATGATCCAATAAAGCTTAAGAAAGACTCCGCCAAAGATTACACGTATGTTGAATCTTCAAATAAAGACGGATCAATGAATTATGAGATTTTTGTTAGATCGTTTTATGATTCAAATGGAGATGGCGTTGGAGATTTAAATGGCGTTAAAGCCAAACTCCCTTATCTTGCAGATATGGGATATAAATCCTTATGGCTTATGCCAATATTCAAAAGCGGAAGTTACCACGGATATGATGTTACGGACTACTACACTGTTAATTCAGATTTTGGAACGCTAGATGATTTTGATTCCTTAGTTACCGAAGCAAAGAAATATAACATCGATATTGTTTTGGATATGGTGTTCAACCACTGCTCACTTACTAATAAGTATTTTCAAGAAGCGATAGAAGATTACAAAAACAACAAAACCGGCAGTGATTCTAAAGCAGATTGGTTTAATTTCACCACCTCCACCAAGCCTGAAGGATATAACACATATAGAGGCGTCAACTATGAGTCTCGTTTTAGCGATACAATGCCAGACTTTAATCTTGATTCTGAAGGAGTTCGTAGTGAGTTAGAAAACATCACTAAGTTTTGGATTGATCACGGAGTTAAGGGGTTCCGTTTAGATGCAGTTCTTTATTATTACTATAACGTTACCGACAAAAACGTAGAGTTCTTGAATTGGCTTGCAGATACCGCCCATAAATATGACAAAGATTTCTATATGGTTGGTGAAGCATGGACCTCTGATGGAGCGTTGAACCCATATTTCAAATCAAAATGCGATTCATTCTTTGGTTTTTCACTTGCCACAGGTGGAGATTCTTCTTGCATCAACATTATCAAAGGATATGGCCGAGCGGATATCATGTCGGAAAATATTGAAAACGTCGAAAGAACCAGGAAAAGATACAATCCGGATTCTTATACCTCATATTTCTTAAGCAACCACGACCAAGATAGAATTGCTAAAAACTTTGATGATGAAGATGAATATAAGTCTGCATGTAGTTTCTATTCTTTATTGCCTGGAACAAGCTATACATATTATGGCGAAGAAATTGCCTTAAAAGGAACAAGAATCACAAGCCCTGATGATCAAAGTGATGTCCGTCGCCGTCTTCCGATGATTTGGAGCGAGTCAAATAAGACTGGCGAATGTTCTTTCCCTGAAACGGATAAAAAATGGCTAAGCCACAATGAACAAGTCAGCAAAGGTGTTGAAGATCTCCAAAAAGAAAAGTTCTCTTTGACCAACCACTACAAGATGATGATTCATATTCGTAACAAATATTCTTGGATCAAACATGCCAAATATACCGATTTAACATCAAAATTGGATACGGAAGAATATAGTGCGATGGCTTATTCTCTAGAATATGAAGGAAATAAAATCATCGTCGTACATAACTTCTCTAGCCACAACATGGAATTAGAGAGTCCTGGAGATAAAATCGTTGAGCAAATAAACGTTACTCACCGTATTCCAGAGTTAAGCGATAGCAAGCTTAAATTAGCAGCGCATAGCAGTGTTATTCTTCAATAATCATATTATTTACAAAACTCAGCCGGTTTCATTCCGAAACCGGCTTTTTTTCATAAAAAAATACATGGAAAAATACAAAAATTTAAATTTTTACGATGTTTTTTTACATAGTAAGACCAATAAGTTCGTAAACAAACGTTAACAACGAAATGTACGGAAAAACCGCTATTTTTTTAAAAAATGTAAATTTCTCCGAACTATTTAAAAATGCAAAAGATGTCTAAAAATCGACACTTTAGGTCATGAAAGCGCTTTACTTTTTTTTGACGACTAACTAAAATTTATGACGACTTAGAAATAGAGTTCACTTCCATGTATTCGTAACCTGAAATATGTAAGCGCTTAACTCTAATTATTGAAAGGAGAAAGTATTAATGAAATTCAATAAGAAAGTCTTAGCAACCATTTTGCTTGCCTCGTCAGCAGCAACATTAGCTTCTTGCTCGAGCAAGGAAAAAATCACAATCTGGGTATCCGAAGTAAGCGGTGTTTCCACTTCATTCAAAGCCCTAGCAGAAAAGTATGTCGCCGATAACGGTCTCAACTATGATGTCGAAGTTGTCGGTATCACAGAAGCTGAATCTGCAACAACAATGTTACAAGACGTCAGTGGAGGCGCTGATATCTATTGTTTCGCACAAGACCAATTTGCTCGTTTAGTCCAAGGTGGCGCTTTAGCAAAATTAGGAACAGCTGCATCTACATTCGTTAAAGAAAACAACACAAGCGATAGTGTCACCGCCGCATCTTCTGGCTCCGATATCTACGCATATCCATTAACAGCTGATAACGGCTATTTCATGTACTATGATAAGAGTGTCATTAAAGATGAATCTCACCTTACAAGCCTCGAATCATTAATCGATGATTGTGAAAAAGCAGGTAAGAAGTTCTCCATGGAAATGGGCACAAGTGCTTGGTATTTAGCTAGCTTCTTTATGTCTTATGAAAAAGATTCAACCACTCCACTTTGCCACTCAAATTGGACAACTGATACAAACGGCAAATTCACATCAGTTGATGATAACTACAACAGCGACAACGGTGTTATTGCTGCAAAAGGTATCCAAAAACTTGTCAAATCTGAAGCACATGAATCAAGCTCCAAAGCAGCCGACTTCTCTGCCGCAACTCCATCTGCAATCTTAGTCTCTGGCACATGGGCTTATAACGATGTTAAGACCACCCTCGGTGACAACATGGGTGTTGCTGAGCTTCCAAGCTACACGGTTGATGGAAAATCCTATCACTTAGGTTCCTATTCTGGTTACAAACTCATGGGCGTTAAACCACAAAAAGATGCAACCAAGCAATCCAACCTTCACAAGCTTGCCCAATATTTAACAAACAACGAAGCTCAAATGAGCAGATTAAAGGATTTTGGTTGGGGTCCATCAAACAAAGCGGCACAAGGTTCCGATGCATATAAGGCAAACCCAGCTCTTGTCGCTTTATCAAATCAAAACAAATACGCCACTCCACAAGGTCAAATCCATGGTTCTTGGTGGGATATTGCAAAAGTCATTGCTACAGACCTTAAAGATGCCGATGGCACTGATGCAGCAATCAAGGGCGTTTTAAAGAGCTATGAAGATAAGATCAATCAAGCCCTTTCTATGACCGATGAGCAAAGACGTGCCTTCACTGTTATTGGCGAAATCAAATCCGAAAACACAAGCTGGAATAACGACTTCGAAATGGTCGAAGATCCAACAAACACTTGGACATCCAAGAAAGCATTCGTTTTTGCAGAAGGTGACAATTTTAAATGCCGTCAAGGCTTAAGCTGGGACGTAAGCTTCGGTGATGGAACCGACAACTTCAAAATTACAGCAGAAAACGCCGGAACCAAGAAAGTCAAACTTGTTACCACCGTTGATGGAGACGGAAAAGTCACTGGCGGTACAATTAGCTTAGTCGACTAATTCTTCTATTAAAGGTGGGGTTATACACTTTCCCCACCTTTTTATCCCTAAAAGTGATTAAGAAAGGCGTGCTATGAAACATTATAGTGATTTGGAATATCTTAAATTGAATAGATTCCAAAAATTCGGATACAAGTTTTTAGCCTTTTTCTGCGGTATTCCTGTTTGGTTTAAAAGCCTAGGATTAAAGATATGGTCAAAATTAAAACAATTTGGCTTATTCGTTGCAAACGATACCGTAGATTTGGTGAACACTTTCAAAAATGGCGATTGGAAGACTCGTGTTTCCTTTTTGGTCATGGGCTTCGGATCGGCTCTTAGAGGTCAATGGCTGAGAGGTGTTCTTTTCTTCCTTTTTGAAGCTGTTTTTATCGTCTTCATGTGTCTTCCACAAGGAGGCGGATATTGGCTAAGCATGTTACCGTCTTTAGGCAAAGTTCCACCTGAAGTAAACGTTTTCGATCCAGAATTGGATACGTATGTCACAAGATACAATGATAATTCATTTAGAATTCTTCTCTATGGCGTCTTAACGATTTTCTTCATCATCGCTTTCATCTATACATGGAGATTGAATGTTAAACAAAATCGTATTTCTGAAGAAATTCTTGCTTCAGGAAAACCACTTAAGAGTGGAAAAGATGATTTACGTTCGCTTGTTGATGACAAGTTCCATAAGACATTACTTGCATTACCTGTCACTGGTATTATTGTCTTCACGGTCTTGCCAATTGTCTTCATGATCTTGGTCGCATTTACCAACTATAGCGGCCTAGATAATGGTTATACGAATAACCTCTTCCATTGGGTCGGTTGGGACAACTTCAACACAATCTTAAATTGGAATAGTGGAAATAAAGCATATTCCGCCGCATTCGGTGAGATTCTTGTTTGGACACTCATCTGGGCTTTCTTTGCAACTTTCTCCAACTATTTCTTAGGTATGATCGTTGCTATGATCATTAACAAGAAAGGTATCCACTTAAAGAAATTCTGGAGAACAGTTCTTGTCTTAACGATTGCCATTCCTCAATTCATCTCCTTGCTTTATGTCTCTAAGATGTTTGCCAATAACGGCATCATCATCGCCAAACTCAGAGATTGGTTCGGCGTGACAGGATTTAGTTTCTATGATGATCCGACATGTGCAAGAGTCACCGTTATTCTTATCAACATCTGGATTGGTATTCCTTACTTAATGCTTATTTCTACAGGCATCTTGATGAATATTCCTCAAGACTTATACGAATCAGCAAAAATCGATGGTGCAAATGCCTTCCAACAATATGTAAAGATCACTCTTCCATATATGTTATTCGTTACAGGCCCTTATCTATTAACATCGTTCATTGGCAATATGAATAACTTCAACGTTATCTACTTGCTTACTGGTGGCGGACCAACAAATCCTTCCGCATCAGGCGCACAAGGTTCAGTCGGTTACACAGACTTACTTGTCACATGGTTATTCAAAATCACCACTGATACAGATTCCAAATACTACATGGCATCAGTCGTTGGTATCTTAGTATTCTTAGTCGCAGCCGTCTTATCGCTTGTCGTCTATAACCTCATGCCATCTAACAAGAACGAGGAGGACTATCAATAATGTTTAAACACAAAAATGATACAGCTGTTGTTGAAACGCCTGCATCCAAGGCTGAAAAACGTCACATGGGTCTTCATGCCAAAACAACAATCGCAAACGTAATCATCTATATAATCCTCATCTTAATGACCATTATTTGGTTATACCCATTCGTTGGTATCTTGTTTGATAGCTTCGAAACTGCAACAACTGCACCTCATGGTTATTTATGGCCAAAGCAATGGGGTGTTGATAACTATGTCAAATTGTTCACAGTTACCGATAATATCAAATTCGTTCAATGGTTCTTGAACACATTGATCATGGCTATCGCCACTTCAATTCTTCAAACGATCATCGTTCTTTGCATGAGTTACACTCTTTCAAGACTTCGTTTCAAGGGACGTAAATTCTTAATGAACTTCATGTTAGTTCTTGGAATGTTCCCTGGAATGCTTACGATGATCATTCTCTACCGCGTCTTAGCTGACTTACACATGACAGGAGCCACTGCCGTACCTGGTTTGATCTTGGTTTACATCGCAAGCTCCGGTATGGGATACTACGTCTCTAAAGGTTTCTTCGATACTCTTCCAAAGAGCTTAGATGAAGCCGCAAGAATTGATGGAGCAACAAACGCCCAAGTTCTTACAAAAGTTATTCTTCCTCTTTCTAAGCCAATCGTCATCTACACATTATTGACAGCCTTCATGGCTCCTTGGGGAGATTTCGTCTTTGCAAAGTATATCGCCGCAAACAATCCTAACGGATTCAACGTTGCTGTCGCTTTGCAAAATATGATCGGAACAGACTCTTCGCTCAATGCTAACTATGGCGCATTCTGTGCTGGTGGCGTTATCGTTGCTGTTCCAGTCGCATTGTTATTCATCTTACTTCAAAAATATTATGTCGAAGGTGTCACAGGTGGCGCCGTCAAAGGATAGGAGAAAATTATGGCAGAAGTTAAACTCACAAATGTTAAAAAAGTCTATCAAGGCGGCGTAGTTGCTGTTCATGACTTTAATCTCACAATCGCTGATAAAGAATTCGTTGTCTTCGTTGGCCCATCTGGATGTGGTAAATCCACTACTCTTCGTATGATCGCTGGTTTGGAAGAAATCAGTGATGGAACTGTTGAAATCGATGGAGAAGTCGTTAACGATCTCCAACCAAAAGATCGTCACATTTCCATGGTCTTCCAAAACTATGCTTTGTATCCACACTTAACTGTCTTTGAAAACATGGCATTCCCTCTTCGTCTTATTCGTCCAAAGATGAGCCAAGACGAAATCTATGCCCGTGTTACAAATGCAGCAGAAATCTTAGGCATCACCCCTTACTTAACACGTAAACCAAAAGCCTTATCAGGCGGACAAAGACAACGTGTTGCTATCGGACGTGCTATGGTTAAGGACTGTAAGGTCTTCTTAATGGACGAACCATTATCAAACCTCGATGCAAAACTCCGTAACCAGATGCGTGCTGAAATCATTCTCTTAAGAAAGAAGATTCAAACAACATTCGTTTATGTTACCCACGATCAGACTGAAGCTATGACTCTTGGTGATAGAATCGTTATCATGAAAGATGGTTTCATCCAACAAGTTGGTACACCACATGAAGTATTCGATAAACCAGTTAACTTATTCGTTGCTGAATTCATCGGTGCTCCAAAGATGAATACCTTCCCAGCCTTATTAACTCTCGAAAAAGGCAGATACTTCGTTAGTGCATTCGGTGGCAAACTCGAAATCACTGATGAAAGAGCGAAATTATTGTCTGAAAAAGTTAATGTTCCAGAAGAAGGACTCAATATCACACTTGGCGTAAGACCTGAACACATCATGTTAGGCAAAAAGAGCGCTTCAAGCATCCACGTTGAAATTCAAGTTAACGAAATGATGGGTAGCGAGCTCCACTTACACGTCTTAACGGATGATGGCACCCAACTCGTTGTTCGTGTTCCAACCATTCAACTTTCTGATGAAGAAAGAGACTCAATGGTCGCCGGAAAAGAACTCTACCTCACCTTCGAAGGAAAGGTTATGCAATTCTTCGATTCTGAAACCGGAGTATCTCTCATCAACAACTAATTATCATTCAAGGGGAGCCGACCGGTTCCCCTTGTTTTTTAAAGAAATTCAGAATTAATCGTTAGCATATTTCTGAATTAGAAAGGAAATATAATGAAAAAGGCAGTAGCTTTAAGTTTATCTCTTGCCTCACTCATCTTAGCAGGATGTACTCCTTCTGAAGGCAACTCAAGCGAATCATCTTCATCAAGTAGTGTTTCTTCATCCAAGACATCCACTTCCTCAAGAAGTTCTTCTTACGATCCAGACGATCAAGTCTTCAATCGTGATGATGGAAAGGCACTTGAATTAAAAGAAATTACTGACAAATACACAGTCGGCACGACAACAAACGATACAAAATACGAATACGATAAAGTGTATGCGAATAAGCCAACAAATACCTTATCCGATGATTTTGCTTGGGGTGTTGATTGTTCTTCTCTTTATGAAGTAGAAAAAGCCGGTGGCAGATTCTATGGAGAGGATGGCAAAGAAGAAGATTTATTTAAAATCTTAAAAGCAGGCGGAGCAAACTATGCTCGTTTCCGTTTATGGGTTGATCCATATGATAAAAATGGTGAAAGCTATGGCGGAGGATCAAATGATATTTCTACAGATATCTATTTAGCGAAACGTGCTTCTGCTGCAGGAATGAAGATTCTTCTAGATTTCCACTACAGCGATTCTTGGGTTGATCCATCAAAGAAATGGGCTCCTAAAGATTGGATGTGGCTTGAAAATGGAAAACCAACAATCAATCAAGAAACTCAATACAAACGTGTTGGAGATTTCACTGCTCATGCGTTAAACGCTTTCAAAAATGAAGGTTTAACAGTCGATGCAGTTCAGATTGGTAACGAAGTTAATAACGGTATGGCCGGAAGCGATAACGCCTTGTCTTGGTACTTCGCCGAAATGATTAAAGCGGGTGTTGAAACCTCAAAGGCAATCTTCCCTAGTGTTAAAACAATTGTCCATTTAACTAATATCACAAATCCAAGTGGCGTTTATCAAGTCTACGATAGACTTTATACAAAATGGAAAGTCGATTGGGACGTTTGCGGACTTAGCTATTACCCATTCTGGCATGGCGATAGAACAAATCTTCAAGATGTCATGGATAATTGTGCCAAAAAATTCGGCAAAGAGGTCATGATTGTCGAAACATCTTGGGGATATACCGATGATTATGCTTCATATTGCAATAACCAATTTTCCTCAAATATGAATGAAGCTGGTGGCTATAAAACATCTTATCAAGCTCAAACAAGCGAACTAGCAGAATTGGCTGATTGTCTATCAAAAGTTCCTGAGGGAAAGGGAACTGGCCTCTTCTATTGGGAACCAGCCTGGCTCCCAAGAAAAGGAAGTGGTTGGGTTTCTAGGACCGGCTACTACTATAACGAACACGGCTATGATTACGAAAAAGCCTCTGATTTAGATGGATATTCTGATTCTTCTTGTTATTCTAGCTGGGCAAACCAAGCCTTATTTGATTATGATGGCAAAGCTCTTCCATCATATAAAGCCTATAAATTAATCCAAGATGGCTCTCAAGCAAAAGAAGAAGAACTTCTTGGCGCACTTAAGACTGAATACAGTGCGACATATAACTTATCAGACGGCACTCATTCAATCCCAACAACTGGTCTAATCGTTACGAATCTCGATAAATTAAGCACTGCGAACATCGTTTGGAATGAAAGTGAGCTTGCGGCTTTAAAGAATGCTGAGCAAGGACACACGACAATTCATGGTAAACTCGGTAATTACGACGTTACATGTGATGTCCTTGTCATCTATAACTACGTAAAAGACAATTCATTCGAAAATCAAACAACTTTACAAGGATCTAACGCTAATGAATACAAAGTTGGCGACCCATGGACTCTAGAAACATCAGCTAACGGCGTTCGTGTTGAAACTAAGAGCGAAATGACAGGTGGCTCTGGCACTCACTACTTCCACTGGTGGTCTTCGAGTAAATATACATTCACTCTTTCACAAAAATTAAGCTCAATCCCTGCTGGAACCTATGCCTTAAGCACATATGTTCTTGCAAATACACCAGAACAGAAAGGCGGATATAGCAAATTTAATTTATACTATCAAATTGGTAACGGAGAAAAGAAGACCGTTTCGATGTTATCAAATTTGAAAGGATATGAAGCAGGATCAGTCAAATGGTCGATCCCATCAATTGTTGTCTCTTCCACAAGTGATGTTACAATTGGTATGGAATGCGAGGCTGGCGCAGAAAGCTGGGGACACAACGATGATTGGTCCTTTGTCAGAGCAGCATAAAAAAGAAAGGTAAAAAATGGAAAACAAGTTTGTACTTACTCTAATTGATCGTCCGGAAATGGCTCCGGAATACGCTCAAAAAACAACACAAAGTGGTAAGGCGGATGATTTAACCTCAACCGCTTTACTTGATGAGTCTTTAAGCATTTTCATCTTCCAACAAGAAGAAGCACATAAACGTGGCTTAAAGACAACAATCGAAATGACATACGCTTCACTCTTTAGCGATATTGTCGTTCAACTCGCCAAACGTGATCACGAAAAATATGGCGATGAGATTGCTCTTACTTTATTAGGCCTTCCATGTGAACAATTCTATGAGAAATATAAGACAAAAGATTTCTGCATCTGGATGTTCTCTAACGAAGACAAAGAAAGAATTGTTGATGATGTCTTTGGCCTCTTCTATGAGAAGTTTGGT
>CAVKFY010000009.1:22536-31688 GCA_963655775.1 Alistipes communis | reverse complement strand
ATGCACGAGGGCCGACATAGGCAACATAATTCTCAAAAGGATAGCCTATTGATTCATATTGGTCATAAGACTTATCATACTCTCCCTCAGAATCTTTGGTTACAGTAAGTAACTCTCCGTCTTCCTTTGTTAACATGTAGGTATCGTATTCTTCATATTCTGATTTGGTGTGATAATGAGCGGCTGGGCCATTCTTATCTGATCCATATTCAAAGGTATTGTTGGATTCACTATCTTCATAAGCGCTTGAATATGTGAATTTGATTGTTCCCGATGCGACAGAAGAGAATTTTTCCGTTGCTTTATCAGAAATTGTTTTTAGATCAGTAAGAGCGATGTCTTTCTCGGCATCTTCAATAGACGAGCTACTACTAACTGATGATGAGCTTGATGCTGCGGATGAACTGCTTGAGGAACTTACAGATGAGCTTCCTCCAGGGTTACAACCAGCTAGCAACATTGATAAGGCTAATGGGACGATGATTTTAGATTTTTTCATAAGTTATAATCTCCTTAAAACTTTGCGTATTATTTTTATCGTGTTTTCGCAATTGTCAATTTTTTCTTTACAATTTTGCTAAAAATAATGTTAGGGCCTACAATGTAAGCGCTTAACCTTAAAAATAATAAAACACATTTACAAATGAAACTTATGCATGATGAACAACTCTTTTGCCGTTTTGGCGATTAAGTTCTCTAATGCATAGAAATAGGGCGAAACCCTCATCTAATATGCATCCAAAATTATGAAAGCAGCCAACTTTCACCAATGATTTTTTTGAAAACGAATATTAAAATCTCCCATCGAAGGACAGGAGATTGCTACTACTTTGCTAAAAATCGTTTCGTTTAATGGAAGGTGCCGTTACGGTTGATTTCAACTCCATCAAGCCTTTGAATCAAAAGACCTGAGCTTAAGACATAGTAAGACTCTGCCTTTGGCGAGAAATGCATGAAGGCAACATCACTATCATATACAACACGGAGTTTGCCAGGAATTTCAAATACGGTTTGTTTGCTTGCATCGACATAACGGATATTGTCTTCGTAGCCATTTGCCACATAATCATCATCACGATAACCAACATCAATAAGTCCTGAAGTAACTCTACTGAAGCCTTTTTCGATAAATAAATCATCTAATACCGATGTAGGAACAGAACTTCCTGCGCAATATAGTCCTATACCAATTAAAGGATCATCGTAATTAACTTCACCTTTATCATTGATATCTGGCACACCAGTACCTGAAGAGTAACGTGGCTCAGCATACCACTTCCCAACACATTTCTTATCGTAATAATAAGGAATCAATGATGCATATTCTTCTCCGATATAGGTAACTAAATCTTCCCATTCTTCTGGAGAGTCTTCGCTATATGAGGTAAGTTCCATTGGTCCAATGTTGTTAATATCAATATCAGAAGGAATAGAAATATCTGAATATTCAAAATTCAAATATTCCGCATCATCGGAACTATATAGAACGCCATATTTGATCTCCGAAATGAAGCCTTGAGAGTTGATATTCATTACAAGATTACCCACTTCAACGTTATTGGATATCCAAAGAGTATCGCTTATTTCATTAATCAGTTCTCTAAAAGAATAACTTCCATCTGAGTTCTTCTTAACGGTATATGGATCAATAAGATTTGGGAAATGATTGGTGATTGTATCGTTTTCAACTATATCCTCACTTTGGACGAGTTTTCCGCTCTTTTTTAACATTCTAAAAGGAAGAATTGTTCCATCGTCTTTTCTCGTATATCCATTTACTTCTCTATCCCATTCAGAGGAACTCTTTGTTTCCGTTTCAATTAGATAAGTCGTTCCGTCGAATGTATAGGTTGTCTTTCTTGTTGGATTCTTTTGATCATTGCTCTTAGTAACCTTAAATGAGCTAGTTCCATCAAAAACGCTCATTGCTCTAGTGATCTCACGGCTCTTGTTATCTTCATATGAAGTAGGTAGAACTATATCCTCATAGGTATTCAATGTTGTTCTAGCAATATATGTGTAGCCTTTTAGTCCTTCGCCAAGCGAGGTCATTTCAATTGAACTAACCTTATTGTCACTTAATTTCAAAACTATATCCTCAAAAGAACAAGTCGAATCATTTACCGTAACATGAGCAAACGTTTGATAAACGATATTTGGATCAAGGGAAAAATATTTATACGTTCCGTCCGCACATAAGCGGAAATCGTTAAGGTCTAACTGACTAGGTAAAGTATATTGAGAAAAGAAATATCTAGTCTCTGTTTGAGTTTCCTTATTTTGGGCGTTTAAACCATAAGAAATAACACGTTCATCACTTTCTCTCTTTTTAAGATACGTAACATACTCACTCTTATTTCCATCAGGATCATCTATAGAGTTGATATAAATCGTATCTTCGTTGCATTTAAAATTAACTCTAGCAATGTGTTCCTCCCCACTTGAATACAAACTCTTCCTATAAATATCAGTCGTCGATGAGGAGTTAACTGCAAGAAGATTGCCTGCTATATCAGGGGTCAAAGCCTTCATGTCTTTATCCCAGGAAAAGCTATTTACAAGATTTTCTAGTTTTTCATCTTTAGTGATATCGATATCAAAGAAGGATCCTGTTGCAAGCGAGGAATTTGCTGCATTAAAGATTTCATAGTTCAATGTAGAATTCCCATTATCAAACCAGAAAGAAACTTTAGCAATATCGCTTGTAGAATAGAAATTCTTGAAAGCAAGCAAGACTCCATTATCATCCGTGGAATAAACTCCGTTCTTAGAAACAAAAGAACTACTTGCTAAGGAATCGGAAACATTGATAAAAAGGTTGAAATTAGAGAAGTCTAATTCATGTCTTTCCCCATATATGTCCGTATAGTAACCCAATGATTCAATCGTAGGATTGCCCTCTTTATCTATTTCAACTTTATATGATAGTTTTCTTGTTTCATCCTTATGATAAGGAAGATTGACATAGCCAGAATACGCTCCAACCTTTTTATAATAGCTTTTGGTGAATATAAATTCTGAATTATCTGTGTCACTTTTTGCTGTAAAGTTATTTTTGTTTCTAAGTCTTAATATTGTGTCAATCAAACCTTCAATCGAATCTTCTGCAACATAACCTTCCTTACTTGAAGATGAATTTGTAATAGATTTAGATGATGAGATAGATGAAGAGTTTTCTCCTGATGAAGATGTTTCTTCTTTATTACAACCAACAAGAGAGAAAATAACAGAAAGAGATAATAGGGATATTACACGTGACTTTTTCATAATAACCACTCCTTTTTAAACAAAGAAATTAAACCTTTGTTTTTACAAATTTCATTGTAACATATGAGTAGATTAAGTTAATTAATATCGACACTTTGAATGTAAATGTTAAGATACAATTCTGATACGATATTGTTGCTTAAGATACATAACTTTTACACCACTTTTTCTTAGAAGTTGCTACTTCAAAAAAATAAGCAGTAAAAACGTTAAGTTTTCGTTGAAAAGCAACTTTGACTATGCACAATAAATTTTGTTTTTCTTAGGAGGAAAAATCATGAAAAGCAAAAACAAATTCCTTTGCGTCCTTGCTTTAAGCACAGGCGCATTGCTTGGTCTTGCAAGTTGTCAAGATCAAAGTCAATCATCCAGCTCCTTGAATGAAACTCAAGAAGTATATCAGGCTTATTTAGCCAATGGCGGAACTCTCTCGTATGAGGAGTGGCTTGCTTCTATTAAAGGAGAGAAAGGCGACAAAGGAGAAAAAGGTGATAAAGGCGATAAAGGAGATAAGGGCGACAACGGTTCTGATGGCGTAAAAGGATCAGATGGTATCAACGGCTCATCAGTACTCACCGGTAAAGGGGCTCCAGCAGCTACTTTAGGAAGTGATGGCGATTCTTATATCGATACAGACACTTTCGACTTCTACTCTAAAAAAGATGGCGTATGGAGCAAAGTTGGCAATATCAAAGGTGCAGATGGCGCAGACGGATTCGATGGAAAAGCCGGAAATAACGGCAAAGACGGAAAGAATGGCTCAAATTTCCTTTCTGGAGATGAAGATCCTGATGATGATGCCGGTAATGATGGAGACTTGTATATAAACACCGATTCATACGATATCTTTAAAAAGAGCGAAGGCGAATGGAGTCGAGTCGGTAATGTCAAAGGAGAGCAAGGTGATAAAGGAGAAGATGCCACTTTATACTACGCAAACACTTTCTTGCCTAGTGTTGGAGGCTACATTTATAGCGACAAAGGAAGCTATGCTCTAGGAGAGAAAATCAAATTATCCGCCAAGGCAGATAAAGGCTACACTCTTGAATCCATAGAAGTAGGCTTTGATGGAAATACATATATTTATGCTTCAGATACTGGATTAGATACATTACTTAGTAACGGAATCGACGCAAAAGAAAGCGGTTATGTATTTAGACCAATCTTTGCAAAAGAAGCAGAATTTAATATTACATCAAGTGGCTCTCTTACTGGTATTGGCGAGGCTAATGATGGAATTTATAACCTTACTGAGGATTCTTATGGTACAAAAGAGAAGGGTGTTGCCTTAACTAGCGAAGGCAACTTCGTTAAGCTAGTTGGCAAGAAAGATTCAGAAGGAAATCCAGCTACAACAATATACGTTAGTGGCAAATCTTCATTTAACTCTGCTTATTTCTCTTTTGAAAACGTTAAAGTCATTTTAGCAGATGATTATGTTGATTCCACTTCGATATTCGAATTCAATGGTTCATTTGGTGAATTTAAAAACTCTACTATCACAATTGATAAGAGTGTGAATACAGCTTTGAATTTTAAGACAGGTAATTTTGCGATTAAGGATGCAAGCATTGAATCTGAAGCTGATGCAAGTATCACAGACTCTTCTAAAGCAGCTTATTTAACAACTGCTGTCACATTTGGTGAAACGTCCGATAGTAAATTAGCTCGTGCGGAAGTTGATAATTTCAAAGTCACAAATACAAAATGGACGTTAAAGGGAACATATCAAGGTTCAGTTTTCAAATCATATTACGATGCACCATATTTTAATTTTGCAATCAAAAACTCCACATTCGGAACTGCTGATACAAAAATTGGTGAAATCTGGACAAATTTCAGAAGAGAAGATCATATCAATAGAGATAGTTGGGGAAATTTCACTGAAGAAGATTACAACAAGATTAAAAAGACCTCTTTAATCGAATTAAGTGATTCAACAATCTATACAGGTTTAGCCCTTAATTGGGGCCCATATGGTGAGGATCAAGGAGATGCAAATAACGTTGCTCTCTTTACCTTTAGACCAGCCGAAGATGACGAGGATACAGATATTTCTACAAGAGCTGTCTTTGCCGATATCTTAATTGGCATTTCTGGATCGAAAGTTAACGATACAGACATCACTAAAGATAATGTCAAATATAGTGCCAAGGATAATATCCAACTCACCACAATTCTCACTTGGAGTAGCGATGATGAAGAATGGTATGGAAATAGACAGCTCTATTATTCAAGATGTGTTTATCCATATGCTGAGGTTGATGGAGAAAGCGCAAGATTAGTGCGTCTTAGCTATTCAAAATATCCTTACGAAAATTAGATAAAAGTTTTTTAAGCCTTGTCAGAAATGACAGGGCTTTTTGCCCTTAAGAGGAAGTATCCATGAACAAAATAAAACAAGCACCATTGTTAGTCGTTTCCTTGCTAATATTAGCAAGTTGCGAACTAAATAAACCAACAGAATCAAGCAACAATGTTTCATCAGAAATAAGCTCATATGAGCTAAGAAGTTTTAATGTAGAAACCACTACAAGCATTTTTTACCAATACGATTTGATTGATTATTCCTCATTCCAAATTGAGGATGGTGAAAATGGAGAAATAATTAGCAAGTTTAAGATTTATGATGGCGAAAAAGAGTTGCTTAATAAAGAAAACCGTCTTCTTTCTTTTGGCAAATTGTTACTTACATTCAAGGTTGATGGTTATGATGACACCTCATATGAAATCAGCATAAAACGTTCTTCGAATTTTAGCGAATCTCTTTCCATTGAAAAGGTTCCAGAAAAAACGGAATATTCAAATGGAGAGATATTTCAAAAAGACGGCTTGAAAATTCTCAAAACTTTAAGCTACACAAGATCAGACCAAAAAAGTGTTTTAATCAAAGAAGAATGTTCGGATTACAAAATTACAATCGACGGGCTAGACATGGATCAATATGTTTTTAATGAAGAAAGATTTGCTATTAAATACGCCTTGATATCCAAAAAAGGGCTTGTTGATGACTCATTAAATGTTGCCTTGCCTCTTTATGTAAAGGCCTCTTCGGTAGATAAAGAAAATCTGAAATTCAATGATCAAAACGAAAAATATAATTGGAAAACATCTAATAAAAAGATGAAAGTTCGTTTCACTAATCCGAATTCAAAATCCAAAAAAGCCTATTATTCCCCCTCCGAAATCAATTTAGATTTCAATTTAAATTCCATGATGAATAAAGAGGCAACTAACTTCAGACAAACGCCATCCTTAGGTGAGGTTCCTCTTCTCGTTGTCCCTATTGTTTTAAACGGATTCGAAGATGAAGCGACAACCGCAAACCACGAAAAAATAGAAAAAGCATTCTTTGGAAAAACTAAGTCAGAAGACGAACTTCCATGCTCATCTCTATCTTCCTACTATTACTATTCCTCTTTTAAACAACTCAAATTTACTGGCGAAGTAACTCCTTATTTCAATCCTACAAAAGAAGGATACCTAGGTTATTCTAATCCCTATAACTTTTCCCTTGATACTCCTTCTTCGTTAGCAAAGGATGCTCTAGATTGGGTGAAGAAGAAATTGAATATCAACTTAGATGACTACGATAGCGATAACGATGGCTATGTTGATGGAGTATGGCTAATTTATATGGAGAGCACCGATGTGCCACTAACCGGAAACGTTACAGCATTTTGGCCTTTTACTAGTGCGACGCAAAATGCCCCAGGCACAAAAGAAAACCCATCACTAAATGTTTATGCATGGGCTGGAACATCTCATTTATATGGTCATCATGCTATACCAAGTTATGTTGAAAATGAAGGGGTTGACCCTCACGTTCTTGAACATGAAACAGGCCATATGCTTGGATTAAATGATTATTATTCGTATTCCTCTTCCACGACCGCTGATACATACTATTCACCACTAGGAAAGTTAGATATGATGAATAAAGATTTTGGTGATCATAATCCATATTCTAAGATCCTATTAGGATGGATAAAGCCTTATATAGTCCTTGGAGATGCAGAAATAGAAATTCCATCAAGCCAAGTTCAAAACAGTGTTTTTCTTTTGCCATATGATGATAAAACTTATAAAACAGACCAATTTGGCCGAATCATTTTTAATCCCTTTGATGAATACTTAATTCTAGATTATTACTCATGCGAGAATTTATATTCCGATTCCTTTGAACACAATAATTTCATCTACAGTTTTCCTTCCGAAGAAGGAGGAAGGCTATATCATATCGATGCAAGGCTACTTAGCTATGATAACGGAACATTTGCCTTGCCTAATGATCCAGACGAAGTTTTAACTTCCAACGGTCTTTACTACAAAGGCATTACAAACACCCAATCAGGAGATAGAGCAGAAAGTGCTTATAACATCGATGGACTAAGTAACTATTTTGATGAGGTTCGTTGGATTTCAAAAAACAATAAAAAGATAAACGGAAATAACTCTCCTAGTAATTCATCTTTATTTTCGGAAGGAGATTCATTTGCTTTATCTTCTTATGAGGAACAATTCGTGGATGGAAAATTAGATAGCAAGAAGGCGTTTTCCACTTCTTTCGAAATCCTATCCATCAAATAAAATAAGCTGGTTTTGCGGGCTATTTTTTGATTTTTTAGAATGCTTTTGCGTTCTTAGGCACTTAAGCTAAAACGATATTTCTACGCACCATTTGTTTATAACTTTCATCATTTTTTATTGCACTAAAAGCGCTTTCCTAGAACATCTAGAAATTATCTAGAAACATCTAGAAATAGAAAAATAGCTTGTGTAGAATTTACTACATTTTATCGTGATATTTATCTAGAAACATCTAGAAATTTTATTTTTAATGAACGATAATATTATAAATGAAAGGAGACTCTTTATGAAAATAAAAGAACTCTTACCAGAAATCGACAACGAAGATTACAACGTAGAATTTAAAGCAAGGCTATTGCCAGGCCTAGATAAAACAAAAAATGACAATGAACTGAAATGGCTAAAAGAAATCGTTGCATTTGCCAATACCCAAGGAGGTACACTCTTTGTTGGTGTTAATGACAAAACACATGAATTGGAGCCAATGTCTCATTCTGAAATAGATGCTCAGGCTAGACTCCTTTATCAGAAAACCGATGAAAGAATAGAACCGGATGTTGTCTTCACAATAAAAGAAATCAGTTTAGGAAAAAACTATCCAGATGCTTATATTTTGAGCATCAATGTTGAAAAATCAGAAAAAACACCAGTCTATGTCCATATGAATGGGATTCCGGTTTGCTATATTCGCCAATTTGGAAGAGTAAAAATAGCATCTCCAGAGCAAATTGCCCAACTTGTCGTTCAATCAACAAGGATTTCTTATGATGCAGTCAAAACCGACGAAATATATCGAAGTGAAGATTATCAAAAACTGCAAAAGAAATATCAGGAGGCAAATCCAGGAAAGACATTTGATGATAAAGCATTGATATCTCTCGGCTTTATGGATGAAAGCAAACATCTATATAAGGGAGCTTTGTTGTTCAAGGATGATTGCAAAGACCCAATCACTCTTGCAAAATGTTCCGTTTTCCCTGGTTTCGATAAAGGTGGAAATATAGTCAGTGCCTCACAATCCTACCAAGGATGCTTGATTGACGTCATAGAAAAAGTGTCGGATTTCATCCACAGTCATTCCGTCACCGGATATCAGAAAACAGACAATTCGAGAATCGATCTATCTTCGTTCCCAAATCGAGCTCTTTTCGAAGGAATAATAAACGCTTTTGCTCATCGAAATTATTTCATTTTCGGCTCTGAAATTCAGTTCGATATTTTCAGAGACCGACTTGAAATCACCTCTCCCGGTTCCTTACTCGGAGGGAAAAATCTCGAAAAAGAAAAACAAATCA
>CAVKFY010000009.1:3197-22526 GCA_963655775.1 Alistipes communis | reverse complement strand
CAGAAAGGCGCAACGAGCTCATTTGCAAAATATTTGAATCGTTGCACGTGATGGAAGCAAAAGGAACCGGTTTCGACAAAATCGCAGAAGACTATCAAAAAGCAAGCGAATCGCAAAAACCATTCATCAGTTGCAATGATGATTACTTCACCCTCACCTTGCCAGATCTTACTTTCCAAAAAGGAGTCGTTGGTGAAACTAACCCCTACCCTGAAATTCATCTTCCAAGAGAAATCACCTCGTCCTATGATGAGAAAATTCTCTCCTGTTGTTATGTAAAAGAAAGAAGCATACTCGAAATTGCATCCTTCCTTCAAATTACACCATCTTCCCATTTGAGGAATGATATTCTTGAAAAACTAGTTCTAGAGGGGTATCTCTTCAAAATGCAGAAGGGAAAAGCTTTCTTTTATCTAACAAACAAAGAAAAACTAGACCCAAGAAACATTTTCTAGAACATCTAGAAATTATCTAGAAATATCTAGAAATGAAAAAATCCCTTATCTATGATTTGTCACATTTTATCGAAACATTTTATCTAGAAACATCTAGAAATGTCGCAAAAACAAACAAAGTTGATTTTGCTCAATTTCTAGTTTTGTTTTTTCTAATTCCTTTACAAATGTTTTTTGACGATGTTAATAATATCAACTCCATATGTTTGATATTTTTTGTCGGCAAATCCAGAAATGCTCAAAAAAGCCTCTTTAGTCGTTACTTTTTTAGACACTATTTCATTCATTTGTGCATCATTAAAAACATAATAAGGTTTAATGTTTAGCTCTTTTGATTTGTTATATCTATACTTTTTCAATTCAGCTATTAACCTGTAATCTTCTTGATTCGCTGATTTATCTTGAGCTGTATTTTCTTTTTCTTCCACTTGTTCATTGCCATTTATAATTTTCAAAATATCCTTGCCAAAAAGTTCGTATTTTTTCTCACCAAAGCCAGGTACTTCAACTAATTCCGTTTTGTTTTTTGGCATTTTCAAAATAATGTCAGACATCAATTGATTGTTGAAAACAAAATATGGCTGGCATCTTAATTCCTTTGATTTTTGTAATCGATAAGCCTTAAGGCTATTAATAAGGGAATCATCGCTTATCTTTTGTGCAACCTCCGCATTATCGATAAAGCCTTTTTCTTGAACTTTTATCGTTTCCTCTTGAATGCTGTCATCGACAAGTTTCAGTTTTAAAGAAGAAACGTAATCAATAACTCTAGGAGTATCGTTTTCTATTAAAGAATTCGCAAGCTCTTTTAGTTTTCCGTCGGAAACATCTACATCTGCATGAAGACTCATACTTCTCAAAATTTTATTATCCAATTGATCGTATTTAACGATGATATCTTTCATGTTCTTCGAAGCATAACTTTTGTTGATGATGGTTTTGCTATTTGATATGACAACAATTGATTCAATAGGATAATTTTTAATAAGCTTATTGTTCGAAATAAAATCATTTAAGACATCAATATGAATCTCATTTTGTCTTATAGGGCTATACATTCCTTCAGTTTTATAAACCTTGCCTTCGCTGTTAACGAATTGGCGTTTAAAATCGCCATCAGAATTTATGGTTACGTTCCCTGTTAGACTTTTCGACTCAATGACAAAGCCACAATTTGCTGTCAAAACAACGAAATCAATTTGTGATTGCTCGGCGTTTTTATCAAAAAGAGTTAAGTCGTGTATGATTAAAGCCGGTACTTTTAAATGCTTTAATTCGTACATTACCCTTTGCTCGCCATCCAATCCAAATTTGCATTTATTCACTTGGCTTTGAATTAAATCCTTTTGATCATCACCAACTTTGCCAAGATAACTTTCAAGAGTCTCGATTTCCTTAAAATCAATATCCTTAACCACTTCAGGACCTTTGATTTGATTGTGCTTAATAAAATTAATGATGCCCATGTTATAAAATTCCTTCGTCTAACGACAAAATAAAAAATCATTTTAGATTTCTCTAAAATGTTATTTGAAATTTGTGGTGCCGACAATAGGAATCGAACCTACGACCCACGCGTTACGAGTGCGTTGCTCTACCAGCTGAGCTATGTCGGCGCGAGAATTACTATAAAACAATATGGCTTTTCTTTCAAGAAAATCAGTATTCTGATTTCAAACGGCAAATGGTGAAAAATGCTGCGATGGCCTCGAAAATAACGGCAAAATTCTCCAATAAAGCAAGCGCCACTTTCAAAGGCATTTCGTAAATTAGCAGTATAGCAGGAACCACACCATTAAAAAGAATGGCAACAATCGTAAAAACAAGAGCAAGATTTCTTAAGCCAACGTATGAAGAATATCTTCCTGTTAGATATTGTCTAAGTCTGATATAAAGAAGGATGCCTATAACAAAGGCTGCAATTCCACCACCAAGCAAAAGAACGCTTAGTATAATAACAAGCGGATCCCCAGTAAAAAGATTAGCCGTACCAGTTAGTAATGAAGTAAAAGCAAAACTTCCAAAATCAACCATAAGATAAAAGACAAAGGTAAGAATTCCTGAATAGGCAATAGTTGTACCTTGCACATTTCCAACAAGTATAAGAATAAAAGATGTGAGCAAAATCAAAAAGTTGATGATAGTAAGAGGAGAGAAATATGTCGTTCCATCTTCTCCTGGCATAAGCGTATAGACAATCGCGCCAACGAGTAATGCTAACCCAATGCAAGAGAAAATAATTGCTAAATATTTTTTGTAATGATACTTAATTCTTTGAAAGAAAACACCTTTATTCATGTTAATAATATTACACGTTTTAAGCTATACTTGGAATATGATTAACTTTAATTTCTACCACGAGAAAAACAATAAGGTCATCGAAGCGGAATCCGCCCTTCACTTTAACGATAAAAATCCTGTTTCCTTAACAGAAAAACATAAATGGTATTTGCTTATTTATTACAAAGAAACAGTTATTGGGATGGCCTCATTTATTGAAGTAGATCCAGAAACATGGGAAATTGTTTCTTTGAAAGTAAGAGACAAACTTGAACATCAAAAAATTGGCACATATCTTTTAAAATTCAGCGAGAAAAAAATCAAAGAATTAGGAGGAAGATGGGCAATAACCTATATTCCTCTAGATTTAAAGCCTTTCTTTACCAAGAACTTCTACCACGTTGCAAATGATGGCGAAATAATTGAAAAGGATGGCCTTTTACTAGTGAAAATTGCAAAATTTCTTTATCCAAAGACCTATAAAAGTCGTACGAAATATTAATTATTCGTGATGCTCTACCTCAAAACGATAAAGATCAACATCCTCATACATTGGAATGTTTGCTTTACGTTTACAAATATCTATTTGTTTATCTGGCGTATCCACTCCGGGAAGTTTTGGCAATAAGACCGCATGTTTATCATCACACTCAACCATGACTCCATATGTTTGAGAATCAAGGTCATTAATAGAAAGAACCGGAATTAGATTCTTAACTACATCTACCGAGATAATTAAATTATCTAATTCTTTATCTGTTAAAGGTTCAAATCTATCATCCTTGCATGCTGCAGAAACGGCATTGGCAATAATCTCATCCGCAAGACTTTTCTTCTTTGGTTTGATTGTTCCAATACACCCACGAAGCTCTCCTTCTCTATGGATTGTTACAAAGACACCTGCTTTAGTTTTCGTTAGTTCCTTAGGTAAGGTTGCAGCAGGTTTCATAATTCTTTTTGTAGCAATAAAGGTTTCTATTGCTTGTCTAGCCAAACGGACATATACGTCCGCATGCTCTAACTTGTCTTTGGCAATAAGTCTTTCACGTTCACGATATAAATCTAAAAATGCCCTGGATTGGTTTTCATCTTTTGGCGTGTAGCAAACAAAACCATATCCTGCGCCAAAAGGCGCCTCGTGAGATAAGCGAACGGTTTCTAAGTCGCGTCTATCTAAGCATCCTGCCAAGATGGTAAATGCAGAATGTCCACATTGGATGGCTTCGCTTAATAAGAATCTATTAAAAGAAAGTAGTTCTCCAAAATTAGCCTTGCCCATGATACGCATGATTTGCTCATCGTATATTGCTCCTTCTGGACGATAACCAAACTTAGAAGTTCTAGATTGGCAATGCGATAAGTCTCCTGAGGCAATAACTATTGCTTTTCTTCCTAACTTTTCTACAGAAGATTTAATGATCTGTCCAAAACGATAATGTTCTGCCAAAGATTGGCCAGAAACACCGACACGAACGCTTAAGAAATCTCTATATTCATGGTTAACAAAATATAAAGGAACCGTTGTTCCGTGGTCTAGGCTTTCTTCGTTGCCATTCTCTACCCCACCTTTAAGGCCATTCATCTTGCATTCACGAGATATTTCTCTTGCAAGAATCTTGTCATATAGCATACGGAAAGATACATCTGGTGCGCCATAATCTTTAAATGAGCCTATGCCTATATCTCCATCAGCAATTTGAAAGAAATCCGCATAGCTTTCCGCATGCGAAGAAATCCAAATGATAGTATCTGGTTTTGCTTGAGCAATCTTCTTTGCCACAAGGTTAAAAGAAGCAACCGTCGCTGAAAGATCGTTTTCTTTTCCATTTCCAATTTCAGGAATGGCAAATATTGGATGGGGAACCATGTAGGCAGCTAAAATCGGCATAATTAAAATAATTCTTTCTTCAAATAAACAGAGTCTTCTTCGGTGATTTTACGAATTGGTTTCGCAGGAATTCCATAAGCAATATATCCATCAGGGATATTTCCTGTAACGACACTCCCTGCGCCAATAACACAATTGTTACCAATCTTAGCACCTCCGCAAACAACGACATTGGCCGCTAACCAACAATTAGAACCGATAGTAATCTTCTTTCCGTACTCGTTATCGGTCATACCATGTTCGCTCATATAGGAATTTCTCTCTTTTGCTAAAAGAGGATGCAAAGGAGTATTTATCGAAACGTTTGGCCCACATAAAACGTTATCCCCGATTTCTACTTCACAAACATCAAGACAAGTGAAGTTGAAATTGCAGTAGAAATTATCTCCGGCATGAAAATTAAGGCCATAATCAAAATATATAGGACCAGAAAGACAGGCGTTTTTTCCAATATTAGGAAGAAGTTTCTTAATTATGGCTTCCCTTTCTTCGACTTGGTCTTCAGCTAATTTATTATATTCAAAACATAACTTATGAGAATGAACCCTAACTTTCACAAGCTCAGGGTCTCCTGCATCATACAGTTTTCCTTTAGACATCTTCTCGAATTCGCTCATATTCATCACCCATAAATACAAAGAATATTTTAGGCTAACTTTTGAAAGGAAAGTAGCATTTACTTGTTATTATGCGTTTTCTTTTTAAAATATTGTAAAGAAAAGGTAAAAAGAAGAAATGAAATATACTTGTCACCACACCGATAAATGGCTATTTGCCAATATGGATCTTGCTGAAGAACAACTAGAAAGCAAGCCGAAAGCGCTTATAGTTATCGCAGGCGCTTCTTCTTCAGGAAAAAGTTTTTTAAGCGTTTCCCTTAAAAAAGCATTCGAAAGACGAGGAAAACGTTGCTTAACCTTTTCTTTAGACCAATATAACTTCGGTTTATCAGGAATCATTCCTAATAAAGTGAATGAAAATCTTTTTAATTCTTCATTAGAAAACATCGAAGAAATCAGAAAGAGAATTAAGGAAGTCATCTTTAATTTACCTTTTGATAAAAAATATGAGAAAGATGTCTTGCCTCTAATCAAAGAAAAAGTAAAAGACTTAGTTCCAGAAGAGAAAATGGATCTTTTCTTAAACGGTCTTTATGATGAGTGGCTTAAGTTAAACTTCGATGAACCAACAGTCTATAACCTTCCAGAAGCTGCAGAAGATATCAAAGTCTTATTTAACAACGGCAAAATCGAAGCAAAGACTTATTCAAAGATTTATAGTGAAAGACTTCCAAGTGAAGCAACCTTAGATGGCAACGATTATGACGTTATCATCGTCGAAGGTATATATGCACTTAACGATAATTTCATTTCTCGTGTCGAAGAATTAAATCCAGTCAAAAATTTTATCGAAGGTGATCCAAAGACTCTTTTCTTAAGAAGAATCATCCGCGATAAGAAAGGCACGTCTGCTAGCAGCGCTTTCACTATCAGCCTCTATTTCAAGTACATTCTTAATTCATATAACAAAACCATTCTTCCAACAAAGAAGGTCGCTGATATAGTTCTAGAAAACGATTTCTCCTTTGGCGAACTTAGAGAAGGAGACTTATACACTTCAAGAGACACTTTCCCAATTGAAAATATTGCTTCCATAAAAGTCTTAAAAGAAAACTCCACTATTCTTGATGTCTCATATCAAAAGGACTTCTATTTCACCGTTCCTGGAGAAAAACTAGAAAATCAAAATCTCTTACGTTTTAGAGAGATTTCTCTTGATGAAGGTAAAACATATATCCCAGGCTCATTGGTTCATAAAGGCGCACCAAAATTCAGGATGGATAATAAAATAATCCGTCCAATAAACGTTTTCCTCGACGAAGAAGAAATAGGCAAGGTTTGGAAAAAGAGCGATGAAGTCATTTTTGCCTTCTTAGATAATGGTTTCCAAATTTCTAAAGCAGAAGAAAAAATCAAAACGAAAATCAATTACAAAGGCCAAGAATTTTCCATTTACGAGGTTCGCGGCAAGCAAGCATACATTGAAATCGGAGCCAATCCATCCCCAGAAATAGTTAACATAGTTAAAGATTTTGTAAAGTAATTTAAACACCTTAAAAATTGCATAGTAAATTATCATTTTTTCTCTTGACTTTTTTGTTCAAAAAACAATAATAGTTCGTACGCAAACTATCGGAGGTTAATTAATGTTCAAATTATTCAAGAAATTTAGACCACTTGATTGGCTGTTCATCGTCCTTATTATAGGCCTTACCATCCTTCAAGTCTGGTGCACCATGAAAATCACCGACTATATCGCGGAACTCATGCGTGAAATTAACTATATTGGTTACCAAAAAGATCCTTCTTTATTAGGGGAGGCAGCTTACAAACTATTCCTAGCCTGTGGTTCAGACTGGAACGTTTTTAAGGAACAAGTTGCTAATATTCCAGGAATAAGCGAATCTGCAGTTACTTTGCTAACTGCTATAGCTAGCACCACTGTTAATGACTTATATATCTCAGGATGTTATCTTCTCTTATTCGTTGTTTCCTACACTTTATCAGCAATGTTGATTTCGATTATCGCCTCGGCTGTAACCGCTCATTTTGCCACACAAATAAGAAGCGATATAAACAAGAAAGTTTCCTCTTTCTCCTTGGGAGAGATTAATAAATTCTCCACTGCTTCCTTGATAACAAGAGCAACTAACGACATCGAACAAGTTCAGATGTGTATTCTTCTGATGCTTAGAATGGTTTTTGCTGCCCCTGTAACTTCTATCTGGGCAATATGCAAAATACAAGCTTCATCAACTGAATTAACCCTAACCACTTCCGCGGCTATTGTTGTACTCATTCTTGCTTTAGTCGCTATGATGGTTTTGGTTCTTCCGAAATTCAAAATCTCTCAAAAGCTCATCGATAAACTTAACGGTGTCACCCGTGAACACATTGGTGGCATAAGAGTCGTACATGCTTATAACGCGGAAGAATATCAAGAAAAGAAATTCAATAAAGCTAACGATGATTTAACAAAACTTAACCTCTTTACCTCGAGAGTTATTGGCATGCTTAATCCTGTTATGACAATTGTCATGGATGGAATTACTATTGCCATTCTTGGAGTTGGTGCTCATGTCATCAATCAAGGTGCGGCAGACTATGCGACAATTTCTGCCTTCTCAACATTAGCGGTTCAAATCATCATGTCATTTATGATGTTACTTATGATGTTTGTCATGTGGCCAAGAGCATCAGTTTCTGCAAAACGTATAAATGAAATATTAGATACAAACCCTTCGATTGTTGATCCAGAAACGGAAGAAGAATTCACTAGCAAAGGCGAAGTAGTCTTTAATAACGTTTCCTTCCAATATCCTGATGGAGAAAAACCGGTAATATCAAATTTGTCTTTCAAAGCAAATGCCGGGGAAACAATTGCCATAATTGGTGCGACTGGATGTGGCAAATCCTCAGTCGTTAATCTTATCTCTAGATTATATGATGTGACCAAGGGTGAAATAAGAATTGATGGGACGAATATTAAGAACATAAAACAAAAGACTTTACGTTCAAAAATCGGATTTGTCCCGCAAAAAGGCGTTCTTTTTTCTGGAACGGTTGCTTCCAATATCTCTTTTGGCGCTCCGTCTTTAAGTGAAGAAAAGATGAAAGAAGCAGCGCAAATCGCCTGTGCAGACTCCTTTATTGAAGAAATGCCAGAGAAATATAATGCCCCTATCGCTCAAGGAGGAAGTAACGTCTCAGGTGGCCAAAAGCAAAGACTTTGCATTGCTAGAGCCTTAGCGATAGATCCTGAAATCTTAGTATTCGATGATTCGTTCTCCGCTCTTGATTTCAAGACTGATTTACAAGTTCGTGAAAATATCAAAGAAAAGTTGCCTTCAGTAACCAAGATCATTGTTGCTCAACGTATAGGAACAATCATGGACGCGGATCAAATCCTCGTTCTTGAAGATGGCCTTGTCGTTGGCCAAGGTAAACATAAAGAATTGCTGAATAATTGCAAAACATATAGAGATATCGCATTATCTCAACTTTCAAAGGAGGAATTAGGTTTATGAGCCCACGTCCACCACATGGTATGAAAGAAGCCAAACTTTCAAGAAAAGAAAAGAAAGAAACAATATCTAAGTTCTTTTCATCATTTGGCAAATACTTATTTGCCGTCATCGTCGCTAGCTTATTTGTCTTAGTTAACGTTGTTCTTTCGATTATCGCCCCAAACTATGTTGAAGAATTAACAAACGAAATATCAAATAATGCTGCAACAATGAGTATCGATATGAATGTAATTGGTAAGTACATTTTGATACTCGCTTGCATCTACGTTTCTTGTGCTATTGCTTCATATTTATCTTCATTTATTATTGCTACAGTTACTCAAAGATATGCCAACGCTTTAAGAAAGAGCATCACTAAAAAGATCAATCTTTTACCACTATCATATTTCGATAGCACCCAAATCGGTGACATTCTTTCCCGTGTCACTAACGATGTAGATTCCTTATCTCAATCAATAGATACGGCAGTTTCATCATTGCTTTCTGCAATTTTCATGTTGTTTGGTTCCTTAATTGGAATGTTCGTTAAATGTTGGCAACTTGCCCTTATTGCTCTTATCGCCATCCCTCTTATGGCCATCTTCATTTTGATGTTGATGAAATTGGCTATGCCTCAATTCGTTAATCGTCAAAAACAGGTTGGTGTTGTTCAAGGTGCAGTTGAAGAAAAATTCTCTGGTCAATTGATTGTTAAGCTATTCAATGCCGAAGAGAAAGAAGACGCAAGCTTTGAAGAAAAGAACACCATGCTTAGAAACTACATGTTTAAAGCCCAGTTCTTTGGTGGGCTTATGATGCCAATTACTTCCTTTATCTCCTATCTTTGCTATGGCGCAGTAATTATTGGAGGAGGACTTCTTATTGCTAATGGTATCGAAGGAGTTACTCTTGGTACTATTGCCGCATTTATGATATATGTCCGTCTTTTCCAACAACCATTTACACAAATTGCTCAAGCAATGAACATGTTACAATCCGCACTTGCTGCAGGAAAACGTGTCTTTGACTTCCTTGCTCATGATGAATTATCTAATGAAGACAATCTTCCTTATAAACTACTTGCTTCCGAAAACAAAGAAGGATTACACGGCGAGGTTAAATTCTCTGACGTTTCCTTCTCCTATGATCCTTCAAGAGAGATCATTCACGGATTCTCTGCGAATATTAAACCAGGCATGAAAGTCGCTATTGTCGGACCTACTGGCGCAGGTAAGACAACGATGGTTAATTTGTTAATGAGATTCTATGAAATTAATGGAGGAGAAATCTCAATTGATGGGGTTTCTACCAGGGATATTTCAAGAAAAGAGATTCATGACATCTTTGGAATGGTCTTGCAAGATACATGGATTTTTGAAGGCACAATTAGAGAAAACCTTATCTATAACAGCAAGAATATTACCGATGAAGAAATCAATGAAGTATTGAAAGAAGTTAAGCTCGATCATTTTGTTTCAACATTGCCAAATGGATTAGATTATTACATTAAAGACGCCAATAGCATTTCTGGTGGTCAAAGACAGTTACTTACCATTGCTCGAGCCATGTTACGTAAATCTCCTATGATGATTCTAGATGAAGCAACTTCTAACGTTGATACACGTACAGAAGAAGTCATCCAAGAAGCAATGGATAAGCTTACAAAAAACAAAACGTCTTTCGTTATTGCTCATAGACTTTCCACCATCCGTAATGCGGATATGATTTTAGTCATGAAAGATGGTAACATTATCGAGCAAGGCAACCACGAGGAACTTATGGAAAGAAACGGTTTCTACGCTTCGCTATACAATTCCCAATTCGCCTTCGAATGATAAATTATGGAATATAAAGATTATTTAGTAACTGCAAGAAGTAAAAACGATGAAATAAAGGCTATTGCCATTACAAGCAAAAACCTTGTTGATCACAAAAGGGAATTAGGAAATCTATCCCCAATTTCAGCGGCCGCAATCGGAAGATTAATGTCCGCTTCTTTAATGATGGGTCATTGGTTAAAGAACGAAAAAGACACCCTAACTCTAGAAATTTCGGGTGATGGAGAATTGTCTCATATAAGTGCTATTTCTAATAACAAAGGTGAAGTTAGATCCTACGTTTCTAATCCAAGCGTTATCTTACCTCCTAATGCCGCAGGCCATCTTAATGTTGGAGGAGCAATAGGAAAAGGCCACTTAATCGTTATTCGTGATTTAGGACTTAAATCTCCTTATATATCCCAGATTGATTTACAAACAGGAGAGATTGCGGAAGATTTGGCCTACTATTTCGCTCAATCTGAACAAACTCCTTCTGCTATTGGCTTAGGCGTTCATTTCAATAAAGAAACTGTCACGGTAGATCACGCTGGTGGTTTCTTAATTCAATTAATGCCTAATACTTCCGAAGCAAGTATTTCTTTGCTCGAAGAAAATCTCAAAAAGATTCCAACAGTAACCAAGATGCTTCAAGAAAATGGCGATTCCCCAGAAAAGATGCTTGAACTCATTTTAGATGGATTCGAACCAGTCTTCGAAGAAAAGAAAGATGTCCTTTGGAAATGTAATTGCTCTTACGAAAGAGGAAAGAAAATTCTTTCTTCTTTAACGCCTAAAGACATCCAAACTTTAATCGAGGAAAAGAAACCTGTTGAGCTTAATTGCAACTTCTGTGGCAATACATATACCTATAACGAAGAAGAACTTAAAGAAATATTAGAGAGCAAAAAATAATTAACTTTTTTGTTGAAATTTGTTTAGACACTTGTAGAATGTTGCCATAAGCGTTGATGAGGAAGAGTAATTCCCAACGATCTTATAGAGAGTTCCGGATGGTGGAAGCGGGATAGAGAATTGGAAACGAACATGGCCTCTGAGCTGAAGGGTGAAATAACAGTAGCCTTCTCCGGGTATGCCCGTCATAGCAAATGAGTTTGATTGAACTCTCAAGGTGTAATGAGCGATCATTCCACGAATTAAGGTGGTACCACGGGTAAATGATGTCCCGTCCTTAGTAGCAAGTCATTGTGAATAGGACGGGATTTTTCTGTCCAGAAAGGAAGGACATGTCATTACTTGAAATTAAGCACCTAAGTAAATCCTACGAAGACAAAAGGGTCCTTAATGATATAAATCTTTCAATTGACAAAGGTGATATCTATGGAATCTTAGGATTGTCTGGTGCCGGAAAATCAACATTAGTCAGATGCATAAACTCCTTAGAGAAATTCGATGAAGGAGAAATAACATACGATGGCGAGTTGCTCTGCGATTCAACTCATCCAATCGAAAGAGAAAAAAGAAGAAAAATCGGAATGATTTTTCAATCCTTCAATCTTCTTCAACAAAAAAATGCGTTAGAAAACGTAAAATTGGGGCTTAAGTTCAATCACTACCCAAAGAAAGATATTGAACCTCTAGCCATTGAAGCATTAAAAAGAGTTGGGCTTGAAGATAAGATGTACGCCTATCCAAGCGAATTGTCTGGTGGACAACAACAAAGAGTTGCAATCGCTAGGGTTCTTGCCTTAAAGCCGGAAGTAATTCTCTCGGATGAAGCCACTTCTGCTCTTGATAACGAAAACACGATTTCAATTCTTAATCTCTTAAAATCGCTTAACGAAGAATATGGTCTAACAATTCTAATGATTTCTCACCAATTGAACGTAATTGAAGAAATCTGTAACAAAGTTGCCATAATCGATCATTCGAACATCATCGAAAAAGGCAATTTGTCAGATGTCTTCTTAAACCCTCAATCAGAAGTTACTAGAAAGCTCGTCTATTCCTCTCAAGTTCATTCATCCTTAGACAATCATAAGATGATACGTATTCTCTTTGATGGAAATGTCGATGAGCCATTGATATCCAACATCGTCTTGGAATGTAACATCTTGGTTTCTGTGGTATATGCTTCAACAAAGGTCGTCGAAGGAAAAGCATATGGACAAACCTTGATTAAATGTCCGCAAGATGAAAAAGACATTGAGAAATTAAGGAAATACCTAACACTTAAAAAGATAAAGTTCGAGGAGGTAGACGATGAACGTTGATTTCTTGAAAATTACCACCGAAACGGTGTTGATGACCTTAATATCAACCATTGCTGCTTATGTAGTTGGATTGCCACTTGGTATTCTCTTAAAAACAACAGGGAAAAATGGTTTATGGCCAAATAAGGTATTAAATTCGGTTCTTGGAGTTATCGTTAACTTCCTTAGAAGCGTCCCTTGCCTTATTCTTACTGTCATCTTATTGCCACTTAATCGTGCCTTATTAGGTAGAGGAACTGGCACTTGGTATACAATGATAATTCCACTCTTCTTCTCAACCTTCGCCTTTGTGGCGAGAAACGTTGAACAATCCTTGCAGGATGTTGATAACGGTTCGATCGAAGCTGCTAAATCACTAGGCGCTTCAAACTTCCAAATCATTAAAAACGTCATGGTTCCGGAAGCAAGAAGTTCCTTAATACTCGGCTTCACTATCACCCTAGTAAATGTTCTTGGCTACACTTCCTTCGCCTATAACATCGGTGCAGGAGGCTTAATCAGTGAGATTTGGTCTTACTATTCAAGGAACACTTCTGACTTCACTACAAGCTGGGTATTCTGGCTAATGATTCTAATTGTCGTCATCTTAGTTGAAGTCGTTCAAGAGTTAGGACTCTTCCTAGCTAAAAAATTAGACAAAAGAAAAAAATTAAAATAAACGAGGTAAATCAAAATGAAAAAAATATCAAAATTAATCTTTGTTCTTCCACTCTTAACGCTCTTCTCTTGCCAAACAAATAAGGATAAGGTCATCTCTGTTGCAGCAAGTGAAATCCCTCACGCAGAAGTCCTTAACAATGCCGTTAAGCCTCTCTTAGAGAAACAGGGATATACTCTTGAAGTCAAAATCCTTGATTGGACATTACAAAACGATGCTGTCGTTAATGGCGATTATGATGCAAACTATTTCCAACATCGTCCATATCTCCAACAATTCGATTCTGGTTCTTCCACTTATAGCACAACTTATACCTACACAAAGCTCTTCCCAACTGCAACCGTTCACTTTGAACCATTAAGAATTTATCCAGGCAAAAAGACTGCAGCAGACTTTGCCGCAAACAAGAAAACTGCAACATATGAAATCTGCAATGACGTTTCTAACGAAATCAGAGCATTAGAGCTCTTAAAGAATGCTGGTGTTATTGATAGCTACGAAACAGACGAAAAAGGAAATCCAATCAATCTTCCAAGTAACATTACTCCAATCGCAGAAAATCTTCTTGTTTCATCTTTAAGCGATTATGACTATGCGGTCTTACCAACAAACAGCGCTTTGACTGGTAACTTAACAGCAGATCAAACTCTTCCTGTTGAAAGTGATGACGTTAAAGAAAAGAACGCCAACGTTCTTGCTGCTAGTGTTAGCAAATACAAATCCGACGAAACATACAAAAAGAAGATCGATGTCTTAACCGATGCAATCCTTTCCACAGACGTTTCCGCATTCATTCTCAAACAATATAACGGCGTTGTCGCAGTTGCTCAAAGAGATTTACGCTAATATCGATAAATCGAAAAATCAACCGCAAAACTCGCTTATTTATTTGCAAAATTAAAAGGATGGCCGCAATAAGCCATCCTTTTTTGTTAACTAAATAATCATTCGTGAAGAGCGCTAAGTTCAACAAGACATTCACAAGGGAAATTAAGTTTTTTCCACCCTTCAATTTCCTTGAGATTAATAATTGTTAATGCTCCAACAGGTGTTGCACCAGCTTGTTCAATAAGTTCGCCAAGGGCTTTTAAAGAACCGCCTGTTGCAAGAAGATCATCAACGAGAAGAACTCTTTGCCCAGCCCTCAAAGCACATGCAGGAACTTCGATTTTGGCTTTGCCATATTCCAATGTATATTCAACAGAATAGGTCTTTCCAGGAAGCTTTCCAGCCTTTCTTGCCATAATAAATCCTAAGCCCATCTTATAAGCTAAAGCAGAACCAAAGAGAAATCCACGAGCTTCTGGTCCGATAATAACATCAGGATGATATTTCTCTGCAAGTTTTGCTAAATCATCGATTGCACTTCTAAAAGCAACAGGATCAGCACAAAGAGGAGAAACATCCTTAAAAGATATTCCTTCAGTAGGAAAATTAGGGGTGACACCTATGTATTTTGAATAGTCCATTATTTTTACCTCACAACAAAGTATTATACATAGATAAATTTATCTTTGTAGCTAATTTAAACACATTTTTCTTTTTTTAAATTATGCGTGAAATTTCCTCTCTATGTGGTATATTAAAGGGCTGAAAAGAGGCATTATTATGGACTTAAAAAAGTATCCAAACGTCACCTTGCTTGACCATCCTTTGATCAAGCATAAAATCAGCATTCTTCGCGACAAGAACACTGGAACAAACGAATTCAGAAGAGTCGTAAAAGAAATTGCAATCATGGAAGGCTATGAAGCGTTGCGTGATTTGCCAACAGACTTAGTCGAAATTGAAACTCCTATCGAAAAAACAAAACAACCAATGGTTTCTGGAAAGAAATTATGCTTCGTTCCTATCTTACGTGCTGGACTTGGAATGGTTGATGGCATGACGGCATTAGTGCCTTCTGCGAAAGTTGGCCACATCGGTTTATACCGTGATGAAGAAACACATATTCCACACGAATATTACTGCAAACTTCCTTATGATCTTGAAGATCGTGAGATTTATGTTGTTGACCCAATGCTTGCGACCGGTGGCTCTGCAATAGATGCGTTAACATTGTTAAAGAAGCATGGCGCCAAGAACCTCCACTTCATTTGCATTATCGCTGCTCCAGAAGGAGTTGAAGCATTTGAAAAAGCCTATCCTGAAGTTCCGCTTGTCATTGGTGCATTAGACCGCGAATTAAATGAAAACGCTTATATCTGCCCAGGACTTGGCGATGCAGGCGATAGAATTTTTGGAACAGTAAAGTAATTTCTACTGTTTCTAATTCTTCTTCTAAATAGTAAAGAAACAACCCGCTTTTGCGGGTTGTTTCTTTATTTTTGGATTTTTTATTTAACAGTTGAAGTAACTTCAATTGCTTCGCTTTTTGCTTTTTCTTCTTGAGAAACAGATTCAGAAGCGGCAAGGACTTTCATTCTTTCTTGGCGTCTTAATTCACGTTCCTTATCAGAAGCATCGCGGTGTGCCATAACATTAAAGGCAAGTAACATTATTGCAATAGCGCAAGCGATAAGGATAAAACCAAACCAACGATAGTCCATTCCAGTGGCAGCTTTGAAGGCGGCATTACCTGTCCAGTTTTCGCTATTCTTCTTTGGAAGATAGTCGGAGACAATGCCTAAAGCGATCATGATTAAGCCGCCAAGGGCTAAAGCCGCATCAAAAGTGCAAACTATAGCACGCCATGTAGTATGCCATCTTTTGCTATGCACTTTCTTTGTTCTTACTGTTGTTGACTCGGCCATTCTTTATATCCTCTAAAAGAGAAAATTAAGCTTTTTCCTCTGTTGTTGCTTCTGGAGCAGGGCTTCCTTCAGCGTTTCCGCCACCGATCTTATTGCCGTTGGCTTGTGCTTGTTTGATGAGCTCGTCGAGCGTTGGAACATAAGCATCACGGAATGCTGGTTCAACTTCACGGACTAATCCACCAACTGCATCTTGGGTTTCTTTGATAACATCGCCAAAGCCTTTGCCCATTGGTAAATCACGACGTCCAGTCATGAATTCGACTAATTCGAAAACCTTATCTTGGACACCCATGAAACGGCTGTCTGTGATATGGGAGTTGGCACGAACAATGTTAAGATTTTGGATAACGGCATTGATATCGTTTCCAATGAATTTGGAAGCAGCACTTTCTTCGCCTTTTGCTTCACGACGAGCTTGGTTATAATCGCTGAAAAGCTTAACTAATTGATTTGTTAAGGTTAAGTAGCAGACTGTACGATACATTCTTTCTTCTAAATTATCGACGTTTTCTACTTGAGCAACATCAAGACCATTCTTCTTTGCATCAGCAAGAATTCCCCTAACCATTCCTTCGATATTTTCATGGATTGGAAGAACGCTCTTAAAGATAGCTAGATGTTGAGCATGGTCAACACGAAGTCCATCTTCTGCCGCTTTTAAAATTGTGGAGCTATCACCATAAACCTCTTCATAGAAGTCACGGATTAATTTCTCTAATTTTTCACCATTTTCTCCAGAATTGTTGATGATGCTCTTGAGTGGAGTATTTTGGTCTAACTCAACGAGAATGCTTCTCTTCTTCTCGTTATAGGCATTCATGTCATAATTGTCTCTTGGCAAGGTGTACTCAAGAGTGTCTCTAATCACTACTTTGTAGTGTTCTAATGTAGTGACGACTTGTGAAACTTGATTCATTATTTTGAATTCCTTTCTTCAATTTCTTTTGTCTTTGGATGACTTTTTCTCCTCAGATGGATAGATATATTCTTCCAAATCATAGAAATGCTTTATTGTATTCTTAGCGTGTTTTTTGACGTTATTTGCGGCATGCGCCATACAATAACTATGTTCATTATAGGCATTAAACATGGAAATATCATTTCCAGAGTCGCCTACAACTATAACATTATCGCTAGAAATCTTGTTGTAATCAAGATAAAACGATATTCCTGATGACTTTGTTATGCCTTTTGGTGTTATCTCAAGGGCTTGGTTACAGGCAGCAAAATTCATTTCTGGATATCTAAGGCTTAAAAGTTTGGCTAATTCATCAGATCTCTTGATGCATTTCTTGGAAGGGCCAACAAAAAGAAGAACTTTATAAGTCTGCCCTTTTTCTAATTGCTCATAGAAAATGCGCTCACTCTTAATAACTCTTTCTCTATATGTGCCCTGATAAGCTTCATAGATTCGATAACCCGTTCTTGGTATGAAAGACATCATCGAGATATCAATGACAAAATTACAATCTTTGCAAAACAAGGAAATGAACATTAGTTTTTGTTCACGACGAATTTCCTCAAGCATCTTTTTAAGGCTCTCTCTTTCAAAGAAAGTCTCTTTGATAAGTTTTCCATTAGTGACAACAAAAGATCCGTTACAGCCAACAACATCAACTGGACGGTCTAAACATTTTCTCACCTTATCAGCAAAGTATTGCCCACGTCCACTGACAATAAGCAATTTACCACCATCATCGATATAACGTCTAAGGAACAACTTAGACTTCTTAGGGATAAGGTTCTTTCTTTTCTTAGGATAGAAAAGGGTTCCATCTAAATCTGTTGCAATAACTTTCGGGAAATTCATGCCCAAGTATTTTATTAGAATAAATAAAAGTTGTTAAGTTTTTCTATTTTATCCTATCAACAAAGGTCTTGGTTTTTTTAACTGCTTCTTTAAATTCATCTATCTTTGTCTCGTTTTTTGAGTAGGCAACCAAAAACTCAAATTCCTTTTGGTTTTTGATGAAAAATATCAAGTCAACATATTCATAGATATCAATCAAACCTTTATAGGATGCTTCATAGTTCTTCTTAAACGTTGCCTCATCAAAAGCTCTGCCATCAGAAAGTAATTTGAATCTATTTCTAGCGATGCACAAAAGCTTGCCAGCAAAGAGGTAATAAACAGTTATTTTGAATCCAGCATTGTGCAGAGTCTTAATGTACTCAAAATGTTTAGGGTCAGTTAGAGAAGAAGACGAGGAAAAAGAAGACCCGCTAAGAAACCCTTGATAAAGAGGCTTGTAAGGGAGAGAAGAAAGGAAAGAATTTTTAAAACAAGAGGCAAAAGTTTCACGTCCACTACCATCTACTCCACATACTAAAACTAGTTCTTTTTGTTCATTACTTTTTTCCATGTTTGCTAACCCTAACTACTTGCATTTTTGAATTAAGAAATTCCTTTGCCCCATTCTTATATTCATAGATCAAATAACCATCCTCGACATAGGCGATTGGAATACCATTTTTGAAGTTATTTTGTCTCACTTTTTCAAAGCCGTATTTGGAGGCTTTGTGAGTTAATGAATATAGATATTTTTTATATTTGGCTGACGATGAGGTTCCAAGATATTGGCTAACCACCTTCCCATCTTTCCTATAACAGAGATAGTAATAGTCACATCCATTTATTTTTTTCTTTGTAAGCGTCTTCTTCATATGGATATTATAAGGCATTTAAAATATTAGGCAACAACTTATTTTTGTTGGTTAAGACATTAAAATAAAAAAGAAAAGAGTTCCGAAGAACTCTAATCTTTTTAGGATTTTAATTTTTTCCTATTTTAATTCATTCTCTGTTTCGATAACTCCGTATCCACCATCTAATCTTTTATAGACAACAGAAACTTTATTATCATCGGAATCAAGATAGACAAAGAAGGAATGTCCGAGTGCATCCATTCTTGTAATGGCATCATCTAATGACATTGGATCGAGATAGATTGACTTTGTTCTAACAATCTCTTCGCTCTCTTCTTCAGCGGCATCTTCAATAAGATTTTCAAAGGCGATTGAACGTCCTAAGCCTAAGCCTTGACCAGCGTTCTTTGAACGGTTCATTCTGGTCTTTAAACGGCGCATTTGATCTTCTAATTTATCGATAGCTAAATCAACTGCAGCATATAGATCGTTGTCTCTAACTTCCGTACGGAAATCCATCGATTTTGTG
>CAVKFY010000009.1:0-3187 GCA_963655775.1 Alistipes communis | reverse complement strand
AGATTGTAATCTCCACTTTTGCGCCTACATTGTAAGCGACTACAACGACTCTCGCTAGGATGTCATCATCCTTAACGAAATACTTTTCAACGCGCGTGAGTTTTCTTTCTACAGTCGCGCGGATAGCATCGGTAACTGCTATGTTTTTACCGACAATTTGTACCTTCATAGGTATACCTCCTGGGATTTCTCCCCTTACAACTACATAATAAAGAGACCGCAAAAAAAGTAAATAGGTTTTATTTTTTCTTCAGTATTTATCGAATGTATTTCGTAATTGTAAAGATGTAAGCGTTTTCAAAACCTATTAAAAACCCATCAGTTAATGCTGATGGGTGAGGGATTTACCACTAAATAAGGGGTTTTAGTTGTTTTCTTTGAAGAAGGCTTTTAAAGCTTCCACTTTATTTGTTTGTTCCCAAGGTAAAGAAAGGTCTGGTCTTCCGAAAGCCCCGTAATTAGTCGTATCTGCGTATTTAAATGTTGGTTTTCTTAAAGAGAAAGATTCTATTATGGCACCTGGTCTAGCATCAAAGAACTTCTCTATGGCCTCTAAAATGAGCTCATCTGAATAATGTTTAGTTCCATAGGTATTAATTCCAATAGACAACGGTTTAGAGACTCCTATGGCATAAGAAAGTTGAACTTCTAATCTATCTGCCGCACCAGCAACAACTAAATTCTTGGCGATGTAACGAGCATAGTACGAAGCGGATCTATCAACCTTAGATGGATCTTTCCCTGAGAAGGCTCCTCCACCATGTCTGGCGCTGCCTCCATAAGTGTCAACGATAAGTTTTCTTCCAGTTAGTCCAGTATCCCCCATTGGACCGCCAATACAAAAACGTCCAGTTGGATTAACGAGGAATTTGAAATCTGTATTTAAGTTAAAAGATTTTGCTACAGGAATCATGATATTTTCATGAACATAGTTCTTAAATTCCTCTAAATCTACGTCCTCATCATGCTGGCAAGACATCAAAATATTATCTATTTTTGGTTGTTTTGGATCGGTGTAATCAATGGTAACTTGAGACTTCATATCAGGTCTAGCACCTTTGAATTCGCCGCTCTTACGTAATGCTGTGGCCTTCCTGACAAGCTTATGCGCAATAGAGATAGGGAGAGGCATAGAGCCATCAGATTCGTTTGTCGCGTAGCCAAACATAATCCCCTGGTCTCCTGCGCCCATATCAAGCTCATTGACGCGTTCTATGCCCATATTGATGTCTGGGGATTGTTCCTTGACCTTGACAAGGATTTCACAAGTATCACAGCCAATACCAATCTCTGGCGAGGTATAGCCAATTTCTCTTAATACTTTTCTAGCAATACCTCCGTAATCAATATGGCCTCTAACAGTAATTTCACCGCCAATAACGATGAATTCGGTTGTTGCAAAGACTTCACAAGCAACGTGTGCTTGAGGATCTAGAGCAAGACAAGCATCAAGAATAGAGTCTGCAATTTTATCGCAAACCTTATCTGGATGTCCTTCGGAAACCGATTCCGAAGTAAATAAAACTTTCTGCATATTTTCTCCTTTCGGACGAAAAAACCTCCCACACGTGGTGGAAGGCATAATTTCTACTTCCATTCGAGCATCGTTAGGGGTGTGGATCCCTCTTAGAACAAGCACTTACCATCTATTTAAATGGAGTTGCTAGCGGTTTATTTCAGTTCTTTTTTAACCGCTTCTTGATACCCGACTTTCGCCGTGCGTATATATTAGAACTTAATTGTTTTCCTTTCAAGAAAAACGCCTCAAACGAGGCGTTATTTGATCGATAATCCTAATTGATAAGGTTTCTCAAGCTCGGATGAATGATTTTTGTAATCATTTAATTCCTTACAAGAAGGAAGATAAGCAAATCCTTCAAAATCCCATTCTAGATATCTACAAATTCGTTTTGTTTCTTCAAGAATAAGCTCAAGATTCTTACAATCAGATGAAGCCATCGAGACAAAGAGAAGAAGTTTCTTTTTGCCTTTATAGGAAGATAGCCTATCAATTACGTTTTTTAGATACCCAGAATAAGAGAAGAAATAAAGAGGGGTTGCAAAGACAACGTAATCACTTTCATCAAGAGAAGAAAGAATTTGCTTCATATCATCATCTATAAGCTCATCTTGATATCCAACGCTATCGTGAATATTCATGAAAGCTAAATTATATTGGACAATTTTATTATTCTTTTCTGCTCCGCTCTTAAACGATTCAATCATGGAATACGTATTGCCTTGTAATCTTGGTGAACCGTTTAAAATGAGAATATTAGACATCTTATTTTTGTGCTTTATACGCTTCTAAGGCGTCAGCAATTTGATCAGGGCAAGAGGTTAAGCGAGTCTTTGAACCAGGGCACTTTGTTCCCTTAAAAAGCTCAATAACTTCATCAATTTTTCTTCCTTCGATAAGCTTGGAGATGCCAAGAGTATTTCCTGGACATCCACCAATAACCTTCAAAGAAACAATGGTGTCCCCATCAAAAGTAAATTCAAGCTTTCTTGTGCAAACGTTTTCTGGTGTATAAGAAAAGGTTGAAGTCATACTTATTTAACAATCTTTCCGTAGATGGTTCCAAAGGCTGCGGCTGCATTGCATTCATCGGTATCGATGTGCATGGCAAGAGCATATTTTTCGGAAACACGAATAACGACATCTTCGAAAATTGTCGCACGTCCTGTTCCTTCGACGGAAACAGAAACGATTTGGCCGTTTGTAACACCGAAATCTGCTGCATCTTTTGGTGTCATGTGGATATGGCGTTTTGCAACTATAACTCCTTCTTCGAGATCGATTTCGCCTGCTGGTCCTTTGATTGTGCATTTTCCAGATCCTGCAACATCACCAGATTCACGAACTGGGGCGGTTAAGCCAAGGTTACGAGCATCGGTAAAAGAAACTTCGACTTGGTTAGCATTACGCACTGGTCCAAGGATGGAGAACATAGCACTTGGACGAGCACCATTAGGATCTTTTTTGTTAAAGCCAATAACTTCGACTTTATCGGTTGAAGCGTATTGTCCAGGCTGAGAAAGATATTTACGTGGGGTCAATTCGTGGCCTTTGCCAAAGAGGGTTTCAACTGCTTCTTGGGTCAAATGAACGTGACGAGCACTTGTTTCAACAATAAATTTTAAATCAGACATTTTTAATAACTCCTTTATGTCGCCGGTATATTAT
>CAVKFY010000008.1:0-7342 GCA_963655775.1 Alistipes communis | reverse complement strand
GTCCTACCCGATGGGGCGCTTCCCTTGCCAGCCAGAGGAGCCTGCGCTCTCGTGGTCAGCGATGAATATTCTAGTCTTTTCTAGATATTTGGCAAGCGTTTTTTTAAACTTTTTTTCGATTTTTTTAAAAACATCGATAAATGCTACACTTTTTCATAATATTTTTTTGATATTTATCTTTAAATATATTGATACGTATAAATATTTATCTATTTCTATGTAATTAGATACTTATATATAAACGCATGCAATACACATGCACGCGCGTAAAGAAAAAAAGAGACGGAATTAACCGCCTCTAGATATTTGAGAATGTTATTTGCTCTTCGCCTTGAGAATTAAATAGAGAACTCTAATGAAAATCATTAAGAAATCAGAGTACATGTTAAACGCACAGAATAAAGCAAGATTGTTATTGGCTTGTCCTTTTTGTGCAATTCTCTTCATGTTATAGGTATCAACTGCCACAAAGATCATCGCAATAGCAATAACCCCCAAAGAGATAAGGTAGTCAAGCAAGATTGCCGATTTTGGAGAGACAAGATAGAAAATACCCCAGAAAAGAGAAGTCAAAAGAATGGAAACGCCTAAGCCAACTGCAACTAAGGTTAGCCAATTAAGATTCTTTTTAGAGAAAAAGCCAACTAAGAACATTGAGCCAAAAGCTAAGGCAGTGATCCCGAATGCTTCAGCAATAACTCCTAGGCTAACACCCGCCAATAAGATAAGAGAGAACGCCCCACCTACACATATTGCATAAAGAATGAAGCCAATCCATGGAGCTTTTCCAGTCGCAATGCTAAAAATCGAATTTACTATCGAGATAATCAAACAGCCAATAAGGCAAATGATTCCGGTTGCAACCGCAATAGTTGCTCCCTCTTCTGATAATGCCCCATTATCTCCTGGCCATACTTTTGCGACAACTAGTGCCCAAACCAATGCTACAATTGCTGTTATTGCTAAGCCAATAAACATGTAGCCGAAGACTTTAGCTAAAAATTTCGAGCTAGAGACTTCTTTTTCTTTTTCTTCGTCAAAGACAACTTCTTGTTGTTGAACATTTTGGTTTTTAAATCTAAATTCCATAATAAAAACCTCCTTTCGCTAATTATAGCAAAGGGAGGTAAATATTTAAGTTGTTATTTTACTAACATTCCATCAATTAAGCCTTTGAAGGAAAGAGGATCAAGAGATGCTCCTCCAACAAGTGCGCCATCGATGTCTTCTTCGGACATATATTCAGCAACGTTATTAGGTTTAACTGAACCACCATAGAGAATACGCATATCAACTGCGGCAGGTCCAAACATTTCCTTTAAAGTGCGGCGGATAAAGCCGATCGTGTCTTCAGCTGTTTGCTTAGTTGCACTCTTTCCCGTTCCGATAGCCCAAATAGGTTCATAAGCGATAACGACTTTTTTGGCTTCTTCTGCGCTTAATCCAGCTAAGCCGGTACGGATTTGTTCGGCAACGAATTTCTTTGTTTCGCCTTTTTCGAAGGTTTCAAGAGATTCGCCACAGCAATAGACTGGTGTCATGTCATTAGCAAGAAGGGCTTTGATTTTTTCATTGCATTTCTCGGAAGTTTCGCCATTATATGCCCTTCTCTCGGAGTGGCCTAAGATAACCCAGGAAATTCCGATTTCTTTAAGCATTGGGATGGAAACTTCGCCAGTGAATGCGCCATGATCATTTTCGTTAACGTTTTGAGCGGCAACGATGCATTTTGGATTGATATTTTCCTTTACTGTTTGTAAGCAAACAAAAGTAGGAGCAACACCAACATCAATGTCGTTAGCAACCGCATGATCAACCATCTCTGTTGCAGCTAAAGCGAATGCCTTAGCCTCAGATGGCGTCTTATTCATTTTCCAGTTGCCAAGTAATAATTTCTTTCTCATCTTTGTAGCACCAAATTAGCGAAGAACGTCAACACCTGGAAGGTGGCCGTCATTTTCGATCATTTCAAGAGAGGCTCCTCCACCTGTGGAAACGTGGGAGAAAGTTTCTTTATATCCAAAGACCTTAACAGCGGAAGCAGAGTCTCCTCCGCCGCAGACCGTAAAGGCTTTGCCTTGTAACCCAGCGATTGCTTCGCAGATTGCCTTCGTTCCAGCTTGGAATTCATCTTGTTCAAAGACACCGACAGGTCCATTCCAGAAAACCATCTTAGCTTTGGAGATGACTTCTTGATAGAAAGCAGCTGTCTTTGGACCGATATCGCATCCTTCATATCCATCTGGGATGCATCCGCCTTTTTCGATAACTGTATCAACGATCTTGATTTCACGATCTTTGACGCTTGGATCAAAAGAGGTTGTGACAACAGCGTCTGTTGGTAAGAGTAGGCGACCTTTCGCTTCAGCAATGCACTTACGGGCATAATCTAATTGGTCTTCTTCAACTGGGGAGTTGCCAACGTTCATGCCCATTGCTTTCTTAAAGGTGTATGTCATAGCGCCGCCGATTAAAACATAGTCACATTTCTTAAGTAAGGAATCGATGACTTTGATCTTATCAGAAACTTTGAAACCACCAAGGATAGCAACATATGGGCGATCTTCGTCTTTAACTTCAACACAACGTGTGAGGTTATCGACTTCTTTGATCATTAAGTAGCCTTCTGCAACTTGTTTGCCTTCTGCTTTTAAGATGGAAGGAACGCCAACTGTAGAAGCATGCGCACGGTGAGCACTTCCGAAAGCGTCCATAACAAAGACGTCAGCAAGGGAAGCCCATTCTTTGGCTAATTCTGGATCGTTCTTTTCTTCGCCTTTTTCGTAACGAGTATTTTGAACAAGAAGAATGTCGCCATCATTTAAAGCGGCAACTGCTGCCTTCAATTCTTCACCACGTGTAACTGGGCAGAAAGAAACCTTTCTTCCAGGAACTAATTCTTGAAGAGCTTTTGCAACTGGAGCCATATCATTGGCTTTCTTCATTTCTTCGATCTTTGCTGGATCTGGCTCTTTCCATTTAATTTTGCCAAGGTGCGACATCAAAATAAGACGTGCGCCCTTATCTGCTAAATAATTGATTGTAGGAAGAGCAGCTTTGATACGGTTATTGTCACGAATGACACCGTTTTTTTGTGGAACGTTAAAGTCGACGCGAACGTAAACTTTCTTTCCGGTTAAATCTTTTAAGTCTTCAACTGTAAGCATAAATATTTTATTAATCTCCTTATGCCCTTTTATCATAACACTTTTAAAGGTAGTGTTCCCTAATTAATAAATATTTATCGATTTACTTGAATAGAAAAAGGCCACCATAAGGTGACCTAGTAGTTTTGACTTAAGAAATTAGTCTGCCCAAGCGTGGGAGAAGGTTGCAAGAGCTGCAGTTGCTGTAAGAACAAGTGTAGCATCCTTTGTCCAAGAATTGGCATCGATTGGCTTATCGTTTGTAGAAGCTTTTGTCCAATCCATGGTTTCTTCATAATTTTGATAGTTGTTATAAAGTCTTGTGAGGTTAAAATCTTTCCACTCGTAGATGCAGTTTTCTCCACCCATGGAGACCATATCGCTTTGGAATGGATAGATAGCTGTGATGTCAGCTTTCATGGAACCATCAGAATATTTGGTATAGCTTTCGGATTTGACATAGCCTTTAACGGATCCACCGCCATAGCCTTCGCCATAAGTTGCGGTTGCATCTTTGTCTTTGTTATTGGAATTCATCCAAGCTTCAGACTTGTCAAAGCCTTTTAGCCAATAAGATGTACCACCAGCTTGAGAATTTGCATAAGTGCTTAAAGCGGTTAAAGCGGCAGTGACTGCGGTCTTAACTGTTCCTTCGCTTCCTTCAAAATATGTCTTAGAGCTTCCAACGATAGCACCAAAGAAATATTTTTCACCATTCTTATAAGCATAGTAGCTGCTTCCGGCTTTGAATGTGCCTGTTTCAACGTCGAAATGACGATAGGCATAGACTTCTGTTGTGTCGATGATGGCAGAGCTAGATGCAGAACTGTTTTTGACAGTCTTGTCGTTGTAGGTAACCTTTGATTGTGCCTTGACGTTCTTGGAATAGGAATCCAATTCTGTTTCAGCCTCTGCACGGGTTAATTTTGTTCCGCTAGAGCAGCTTGCTAACATACCAGCGCTTGCTAAAGCGAGTAAAGTTTTTTTGATTTTTGCGTTCATTATGAATCGCTCCTTTTCTTCGTAAAAGATTCTAGTATTAAAAATTTCAATTTACAATCGTAAAAATAAAAAAATTAAAAATTAGTTAAACCAAACCTTGAAAGAAGTTGGTTTAGAAAGCAAAAATCACTCCTTAAGTTTCCTAATCGGTTCAGTTTTTAAAATTTTATCAGCAAGGAAAGATGTCAATAGGCCTGCTAGAAGGGAAAGTAAAGAAATGAATGGAAAATAGAAAAATGTTGTAAGGCCGTGTTCAACAAAGATGGCCGCCACTCCAACTTGTGCTAAAGAATGGAAATATGCACCGAGTAAGGAAACACCATAAATTGTAAGGATATGTAATTTCTTTTCGAAAAGGAAATAGGCTAAGCACATGATCGCAAATGAGGCGATTGCTCCAGCAAGCGACATATAAAAAGGCATCTGAAATATCGTTCCTCTAAGCAAGGCGACAATAAAAACTCGTAGCAAAGAAACAAGCAAGGCTTCGTAGAACGGGCAAGAATAAAGCAAAATTATAATTACAAGATTTGCTAATCCTGGTTTAACTCCTGGGATCCATGAAGGAATAAAGGATTCGACATATCCTAAAACAATTGCTAAAGCAAGCATGATCGAAAGGAAAGCTATTTTATGAATTGAGTATCTCTTCTTCATATTTCAATCTCCGAATCATGTGCGACCTTTAAGGAATATAGGGAAACTCTTACTTCATTCGGTGCGCAAATAAGAGTTTGCATTGGTGAATTTGTATAGCCTTGATGAACACAATATTGGTTTGAACAATTGCTTTCTTTGATACCAATTTTATGATCTTTAAGTTCTACGATCATGTTAATGGAAGCATTACCGTTTTCAATTTTAACCGGATATTCTTTATCTTCTCCTTTTAAAGAGATTTTTTCATAGATAATTTCGTTTTGATGATAAACATTAGCAAAGACCTCACCAGAATCGGTTCTTGGAAAAAGATAATAGCCAAGCAAGGCGCATGAGGATGCGAGCAAAAGAACGCCTACAACAAGGTCACCTAAATGTTTTTTAAAAAATAACTTTACCTTGCTCATTTCTCAGTGACAAATCCCATATTCGAAGAAGAAATCACATTTTCCCCATCAAAAATCATATATTCGAAGGAGAATTTATCTTGAAGAGACTTAGCCACTTCTTCTCCTCCAACAAAAACAAGCGTGCTTAAAACGTCTGCAATACCTGCATCATCGTTTTTTATACAAACGGTATCGTAGTTTGCTACCGCACTTCCATTTCTTGGATCAACGATATGAGAATACATATTTCCACCGTATTTTCTTCCTTGTTGATCACTGCCTGATGTACCTACTGCTGCATCTTGGGCAAAGAAATACGCCTCTTTATATCCGTGAGACACAAGACTTTTCATGGTTATTTTATATGGATAGTCGTTATTATAAGATCCAATCCCCATGGAAGAAGACCCTCCATTGATGAAATAATCCTTAACGCCTTTCTCCTTAAGATAATCCTGAGCTAGTTTTACAACATATCCTTTCGCAAAAGCACCAACATCAATCGTGGCCTTTCCTGTTCTTCTAACTATATTTCCATTTACCGTCAAAGAAGACGAGTTTACTTCATCTAATAATGTTTTAATCGATTCTTCGCTTGGTAAGGGATCGTTTTTTGATTCAACGAAACTCTTCCATAAGGTAGATAGTTTCCCAACAAGAGGATTAAATAGATATTCTTTTTTGCCATTCTCTATATAGGAGGTTTTCTCTTGCATCTCTAAACCAAAAGAAAGAAGGTTAGCGAGTTTAGGATCTACTTCAATATCTTTTCCTTCATTTTCTATGGAGTTTATGTATGCAATATTGATAATTGGCTCCAGGTTCTCGTCAACTCTTAAGTTGTAGGCGTTGCTTAGTCCATCGTATTCATCGAACATAGCAAAAAGTTCATCTAACACTTTGCTTGATGCTCCAGAAATAGTGACACCCATATTCGTTCCAAATAGCCATTCTTCCCTATAAAGGGTTTCTCTAGTTGTTTCTTTCGTGCAAGAAGTTAGTAACAATGCTGGAATTAGTAAGAGTATCTTTTTCATAAGTAAAGATTATAAGGACACTTAGATAAGAAAAAAAGACTCCGAGTTACCTCGAAGTCTTAATTTTCAGATTGGCTAAACTCTTATTTTGCGCCAAGGATATGGCCATATAAGCCAGCAAGGCGGACATATTGAGAGGTGAAGCTGTATTCGTTGTCATACCAGGCAACGACTTTGACAAATTTGTGTCCATCTGGTGTCTCAACGATCATTGTCATTGTGGCATCGAAGATTGAACCATAGGTGTTGCCAAGAATATCGCTGGAGACGATTTCGTCTTCGTTATATCCAAGAACGCCTTTGAGTTCGCCTTCAGCGGCTTTCTTCATTGCAGCGTTGATTGCTTCAACTGTGACATTTGGATCTTTGAGTTCGATTGTGCAATCGCAAAGGGAACCATCTTGAACAGGAACACGGATAGCATTGCCGTTTAAGCAACCATTGAGTTCTGGGATGACTTTGCCAATAGCTTTTGCAGCGCCTGTTGTTGTTGGAACGATGTTTGCGGCAGCAGCACGGGCTCTACGGAGATTGCTTCCAGCGAGGTCAAGAATTCTTTGATCGTTGGTATAAGCGTGGACAGTTGTCATAGTTCCACCGACGACACCGAAGGTATCATTGAGAACTTTCATAACTGGGGCTAAGCAGTTGGTTGTGCAAGAAGCACCAGAGATGATGGTTTGATCAGCTGTGAGTTTATCGGTGTTGACACCATAAACATAGGTTGGGATGTCTTTGGATGAAGATGGAGCAGAGATGATAACACCCTTTGCACCATTGTGAAGATGGACATCACCGTCTTCATGGCTCTTAAGACGTCCAGTGCACTCTAAGACGATGTCAACGCCATATTTTCCCCATTCGAGTTCTTTTGGATCTTTCTTTCCAAGAACTGGGATCTTGTGTCCTTTGAAGATGATGTTTGTCTCATCAGCGGAGATGTCATCCTTGTGCCAGGAACGATGTGTGGAATCGTATTTTAAAAGATAAGCAAGAGTTTTTGCATCAACTAAGTCGTTGATTGCGACAACTTCAAATTCGCCGCTTTCATAAGCGCGACGGAATGCGAGACGGCCGATTCTGCCGAATCCGTTAATAGCTAGTTTAA
>CAVKFY010000007.1:0-6437 GCA_963655775.1 Alistipes communis | reverse complement strand
TTTCCTATTGAGAGTCCTAAAAAAGCATGACCTTCTAGTAATAAATCAAGAGATAAGATGTATTTACCTAAAAAGAAATTTTCGTTATAAAAAGGCATGGAATAGAAAACAAAAAAGAAAAAAGACGCACTTTGCGTAAACACGTCTAAGTTTCCATTTAAGATTTCAAGAGAACTAGACATATTCTTAATGATTTCTGATTCATCAAAGTTTGGTTGATAATTCTCGATAAAATTAGTTCTGTTATGGAGAGAAATATCTTCAGATCTAAAGATATGAAATTTCTTAATGTTCTTCTGATGAAAAGCAAGGTTTCTTGGAGAAACGTAAGAATCATATATTCTTTTTAAATCATTTACCGTTTTTGGCAAAGACAACGATCCATTAAGCAGATTTTTATACGCGTCGATGAAATATGAGTTGGAATCATCCCTATCGTTTACCCAAGAAAGGATGATCCCTTTTTTGGTTAAAGGAATGAAATGGTCTTTAAAAATAAGCTCTAGCTCATATTGTGCCGAACTTCTTAAAATGAGTTTTTGAGAATATGGATCCAATTCATTGAACGACGATTTGAATTTTTCTGCATTTTTGCTAAGGTTTAAAATCTTCTCAATAAGCGAAATATCATATTCCAAAAAGAAGTCTAAACAGCTAATTTGTGCCGATGAATTCTTTCTTTTTTGCACTTCAGCAAGGATTCTATCCCTACTAGTTTTGTTTCTCATTTCATAGATTGATTGGTGAATCATATGTAATACTATGGACTTTATTCTATCATTTTGCAATGTTTTGATATATCTATGTAGTTTTTATTACATTGTATACTATAGTCATTTTATGTGTTTTAAAGATAAAAAAATAAGTCGCACTTGGGCGACTTATTTTTGTAACCATTTATGTCAATCAATATTCATTAATAATAAATTCATTGTTTTAGTAACGAATTCTTTTCTATCAATTTCCTTATATCTTCCTCTTTCTTTAAGAGCAGATACTCTTTCTTCGGACGGACAAATAATTGGATATATCCCATATAAGGACGCGGTGAATAGATTCAAAAATTGATCTCTGTCATCTTTGCTTGATTTAGGAAATTGGAAAGAAAAGGCATTCATAAAACACTTATAAAAGCCATCTTCCCAAGAATCTCTATATTCCTTTAAATGTTCGATCGATGAATTCTCCTCAATCGCATTCTCATAAGAAGAAATCAATTCCAGTAAATAAAGGTTCTTCAAGATTATTGTAGCTAACGTTTCTGCAATACTAGGTTTGTCTAACTCTTTCTTGCAGAGCTGCTTCTGAATCTGAACTCCGAAGTTGTTATATTCTCTAAGCAAAATGTCTAAGAATATTTCTTCTTTTGAATGGTAATAATTGTAGATCGATGGTCTTGATAGATGAGTTAGCTTAGAGACCCTTAATAAGTTAACGTACTCATAGCCGTTCTTCTTATAAAGCTTCTCTGTCGCTTGAATTATGTCCTGACGTATCTCGGTTACTTTTTCCTTGCTATAAAAGGTTTTCATTTCTTACCCCCAAATGATTTTTCTATTTCAGTGACATATTGTCAATAAGAAAATAGCATGATTTTTCGCAATATTTTCACTGAAAATTAGGTAGAAGAAATTTTCTCAAAAATGATTGACTGGCACTTATAATTTCTCATTTTGTTAAACGTAAATAAGCATCGCTAACCACAATTATTGTGATTAATACGATGCTTACTTTATGTTCTTCCCTATCTTTATCTTTCTACTCAAGGTTATTTACATGATCAGGATTAGAAAGGAAAAACTTTATTTTATGAAAAAACTTATTATATTTTTAAAAACGTTATTTTATGTTTTTAGAGATTAGAAGAAACAAGATCTCTGATGGTTTTGGCATTTCTATCAGAGAAATCTTCTTCATTAAAACGATAAGTCCAGTTTGAATTAGATAATGTTGATGGATGATTTATTCTTGCTTCGTTTCCTAAATGGAGAAGATCTTGCATTGTAATGATCGTTCCTTTGCAAGGGTAATTAAGAGCAAGCCTATTGATGTTATCCACTAAATCATCTAAGGTGTCGCCTTTATATTCGATCTTTAGATAATCCGAACATTTCTCTATCACTTTTCTAGTAACAGCTAATTGTTCTTCAGAATATCCTTCAAGAGTTCCTTTTGCGGTTTCATTGTCATGCGTACCAACATAAGTTATGGCATTATATGGTGCGTTCCATGGTTTGTTACTATCATCTTCACTGTCATTATTGATTGTAAAGAGAACAACTTCCATTCCTGGATATGTCGTCCTTTCCATTAAATCGATAACTCCATCATCGATAACGCCTAAGTTTTCAGCAATGATTGGCAAATTCGTCTTGTCTTTAAATAAATCAAATCCAGGGCCATCATGCCACTGACCGACTCTCGCATCTTCTCTTCCAAATGGAATTTCGTAGAATGCACTGAATCCTCTAAAATGATCGATACGTAAAATATCGAAAATTTCTAAATTGTCTTTGATACGTTGATTGAACCAAGCATATCCTGTGCTCTTTTGATAATCCCAATTATAAATAGGATTACCCCAAAGTTGGCCTAAATCAGAGAACGCATCCGGTGGTACACCCGCAACAACCTTTGGCGAATGATCTTCGTTGAAAGCAAATAATTCTGGATGTTTATATGCTTCGACAGAATCGTAAGCAACATATATTGGCATATCGCCCATGATGGAGATGCCTCTAGAATTTGCATATTCTTTAAGAGACTTATATTGTTTCAAGAATTCAAATTGAGTCCAAACGTAGAAAAGATATAGATCTTCATTTTCCTTTTTTATTTCTTCTTCTAATTCTGGAGAATAATTCTTTTGCTTTTCGTCCCATTCATAAAATGGTCTGTAGTTATTAAGTTCCTTTAAGACCATGTAGAAGGCAAAATCGTTATATTTTCCTTCCTTAACAAAATCTAAAAACAATGGGTTTTTCTTGGGGAAATTTGCAAACGCTTTCTTTAAGATTGGTAATCTGTTATGGAAAAGCATTTCATAATTAACGTGATTATTATCTATATATAATAAGGAATCATGAATGTCTTCATCCTTAAGAAGGCCTTCTTCTTTTAAGATATCTAAATCGATAAAGTAATAGTTTAATCCTAAGCTTGATGGAGATTGATAAGGTGAATCGCCATAGCTTGTAACATTAAGTGGCAACATTTGCCATACCTTTGCTCCAACATTTCCTAAAAAATCAACGAAATCATAAGATGATTTCCCTAAGGTTCCGACTCCGTGATTTGATGGAAGAGAGAATATTGGCATTAAAACGCCGAAGAATTTTTCTTTCTTATTTTCCATAGTTCAACTTCTTTCGTTTTGACCCAATAATTTTAGCCGAATTCAAATTAAAATAAAAATATTATTTGGTGTACTATAATTTCTGTAATACAATAGTAACATACAAGGAGGGTGAATATGATTGATTTCAAAAACAACAAACCCGTTTATTTAGAAATTGTTGATTTTTACGCAAAGTTAATTGATCGCGGTGCAATTGCGGCTGGTGAAGTTATGCCAAGTGTAAGAGAACTAGCAGTTAGTGAGCGCATTAATCCAAACACAGTCGAAAAAGCCTACACACATTTAGTGAGAAAAGGTTATTTGAAAAACATCCCAAAGATCGGTTTCTTCGTCTTAGACAGAAGCGAAGCGCTTAAAAACCAAGCGGAGATCAAAAAAAGGCTTGAGACTATCATGGCCGATGGCTACAAGATGAGCGAAATAAAAGCGTGCATCGAACAGATGGAGGGTGAAGAAAATGATCGAGATAACGAATCTAGATAAAACATTCGATAAAAAAGGAAAACCTGTCCATGCAGTAAATAACCTAAGCGTAACATTCGGAAATGGGGTTACTGCATTGGTTGGTGAAAACGGCGCCGGTAAATCTACAGTGTTCCGTTTAATTGCCGACATACTTGATAAAGATTCCGGACAAATCCTTATCGATGGAGTCGATAGCGTAGACGAAAAGGCCAAAGCAAATTTGTTCCTATTGCCTGATGAGCCATATGCGCCATTAAGATACACACCAATGGAAATCGCTAAATTCTATGGCTGTTTCTATGACTTAGATATGGAGAAATTCAAATCTCTCTTATCAAAAGTGTCTCTTCCAGAAGATAGAAAGATTTCTACCTTCTCTAAAGGAATGAGAAGACAATTGTTCCTATTAATTGCATTCTCTGTTAGATGCAAAAACATTCTTCTAGACGAAGCGTTCGATGGTCTTGATCCACTCATTCTTGACTTAATCGGAGAAGAAATCGTAAAGATGACAGCAGATGAAAACAAAACAATTGTTCTTTCATCACATAATATGACTTCCGTTCAAAGAATTGCAGATTCCATCATGATTCTTTACAAAGGAAAGCTTTCCGATAAATCAGAAAAATCTGACATGGGCAAAGAATTTGTCAAATATCAACTTATCTCTAAAGAAATTGTTAAGCCTGAAGTTCTTGAGGGACAAGGCCTTACAATCGTCTCTTTGAACAAAGTTGGTTCAATTACGACAATCACTCTTCTTAAGAAAGAAGGCATAGAAGAGGTCATCAACAAGCTCTACTCGCCAAGTTTACTTGAACAATGTCCACTTGATTCAAGCGAAATAATCACACTTGAATTATTACTCGCTAAGAAAGGAGACATCCATGAATAAGAAAGCTTACATTAAATGGCAATTAAAAGAACTTTTGCCAGCCTACATCATAGGTTTTGTTCTTATTGCATCAGCTTTTTGGATCACGATTACAAGTTCAAGTTTAATGCCAAACGTATATCGTGATACAGATACTGAAGCTATAAGTCGCGTCAACTTAAGCACAGCATATCCTCCTTTATATTCATTGCTTGCACCAGCAATGATATTTGCAACTGTCTTGCCTTTTGCTTGTTTCAAATATCAAACAAACCATAAGGCCTCCGACTTCTTCTATCAAATCCCATTGAAAAAGAATGAACTTAGAAGAATTAATCTCATCCTTAATCTCGTTATTCTCTTAGCTACAATCACCGTTATTTATTGGCTTGGTGTCGTCATCATGGCAATAAAGCAAGGAGTTAGCAACGGTTCGATGGATCCTTATTTCTTAGAACATCCATATTTCTATAACTATGGATATCTAGCGTTGTTCTATGTTGTAATGATTGCTGCCTTATCAATCCATTACTTCATCTCCTCTTTCTTCATTTCCTTAGGAACAAAGACGATTGATTCGATATTCTATTTAGTCTTTGGTCATGGGGTTATGATAGGAGCAGTCGAAACCATATTCCTCTTAATTGCCTTCTTCAGCAATGGATGGGAAACTGGAAGTCGCTTAACTTCAACCTTTGCTTCTATATCCTTCGTTGAGACTTATATCGATACAAATTACTTTGCTTGCTTTGCAATGGGGACAACCTTTAATACTTATGTGGGTTTCAATGAAGCGCGTACCGTTTGTGGCATCTTATATGCCTTATTAGGTGGATTTGTCGCTTGGTATTTGCTCTTCAAGAAAAAAGATCCATCAGGAGAATTCGCTGGAAAGGGAGTTCCAACAAACAAGTTCACATTCCTCTTTCCACACGTATTTGCTGCAATGATCGGAATCCTTATTTCAATGGCATCAGGTGTCCTTCTTGCCTACATTCCACTTCTTGCGATGTATATCGTTTTCTGGGCAATAGCATATTACTTCTGTATTGTCTTTGTTAACGGTGGCTTCCATTTTGGTAAGAAGAACTGGACATATTACATATCAATTGTTGCTGCAGTTGTCTTACTTACGATCATCTGTTGCGTATACGTTCATGTGCTTCGTGCTAGTGGCAATTATTAATCAAAACAATAAACGAAATATTTGCTTAAATTTCTAAAATAACTAGGTTTTGCAAGCGATATTTAAAAAAACGATACCTTATTTAACAGGTATCGTTTTCTTTATAAACACATCAATATCTTTGGCAAGATTCTCTTTTTCCGGTTCGCTTGGCAAGTGATGAGTGTTATTTGGATAGGTCTTAAATGTCTTAATGTTTGATGGAGCGTTATTCGTAATTAGGTCTACACCTTTCTTAGAAATAGATTCATCTTTCTCTGCCCAAGTAACCATAACAGGGCAAAGAATATGAGGAACAAGTTTCTTTGCTCTCTTAGAAACCGTTAACAAGTCTGCGGCAGATTTAAGGTAATAGCCACTTTGTCCTTTCCAATATTCTTCAGCGTGGTCTGGATAATGAGGAGGTTCTCCACCCCATTGAATCTTCATTGGAGTGAAACGCAATATCTTTGCCATCCATGCGAATTTATTGCTTGGAATTAAAGCGGGTTCACAAAGAATCAAACCATTTAAGGAATGTTCTTTTGTTAAGGTGATAGCAAGTGCCCCACCCA
>CAVKFY010000006.1:0-18416 GCA_963655775.1 Alistipes communis | reverse complement strand
CTTTAGGTGTTTGAAAAGCAAACCCATAAGCATGGAATCTTTGCCTCCGGATATGCAAACGCAGATTTTATCTCCTGCTTGGACTAACTGATAATTTCCAAGCGCGGCAATAAACCTCCTCCAAATGGTATATTTGAATTCCGTATCAAGCGATCTTTCGATTGCTTCTTCTCTAGTTAATATTCTTTCTTTCTTAGATGGCATGGTAACTCCTTATGGCATCTAATAAGATGCTAATTTCTTCTTTGGTGTTATTTTCTGACAAAGAGATTCTAAAAGAAGAAAGGGCTCTTTGTTTATCGTGATATATGGCATTAATTACCTTTGATGGGGTTTGAGGGATGCTACAAGCACTCTTTTGGGAGATACATATTCCTTTATCTGATAGATACTTAACAATCTTTCCTCCAGGAACTCCTTTAAAAGAGAAGTTGTTAATGTATGGATTTTCTTCAAATGAGTTTAGGGAGATTCCTTCTATTTCTAGCATTGATGAACGAAGATAATCAGATAATTCTTTTACATAGGAATAATTTTCTTTTTGTGTGGATATTGCAAGAGATAACGCCTTAACAAATGAAGCAAATAGTCCTAGAGGCATGCTTCCTGAATGATACTGGCTTTCGGATTTTCCTCCATGGAAAAGAGGAGTAAGAATAATGTCTTTTTTCTTTATAAGAATGCCAGTTCCAGTTAAGCCTCCAAATTTATGCGCACCAAAGGAAATCATATCGATGCCGTTTAAATCTAGGGGGAATTTACCTATGGCTTGGGTTACATCTAAAAGGAGACGAGTTTGATGGTCTTTAAGAACGTCTTGGACTTCTTTGTAATGTTGTAAGGCCCCTACTTCCGATTCAACCATTGATAAAGTTAATAAGAGACAATCATCGTTTAACTTGTTTTTTAAATCTTCTAGAGATATTTTTCCATCCTCTTTCGTCGAAACTAAGACTATATTTGCGCCTTTATCTTTCAAATAAGCAAGAGTCGCGTTAACTGAAGAATGTTCGAATTCTGAAGAAAGGAAGGTATTTCCAAAGCCTTGGTAACTTTCGTATATCCCTTTGATTGCAAGATTATTTGATTCAGTCGCAGAAGAAGTAAATATCAAGTCATATTCGTTTTCATCTAGATTAAGAAGATTAAACGTTTCTTTTACTAGTTCTTGATATTTTTGATGAGCAAGAATACCTGCTTCATGGAGAGAATTGGAATTTCCTTCGTATTCAGTCTCTATTTTTATTAGTTCATCGAGGACTTCTTTTCTGACGGGTCTATTTGCTGCATTGTCTAGATAAATCATAGCCAAAGAATTTTAGCATAAAAAATAGACAATTACTTAGGAAATAAGGGCATCTTTGAAGGAAGAGAACGTCTTATCATCGTTGCCAGCGAAAATGAACTTTTTCTTAGAATAAGTGGTTTTTACGTAGGATATTGCGATAATGTAGAAAAGGGCATTCTCATTTGGCTTGTTTTCGGTAAGAGGAATAACGATGTATTTGCCTTTTCTTTTCTCTGCTTCTTTTAGGGATGAAAGATATGTTTTAGAAAGAAGAGAGATATTGTCTTTGCTAGTTAAATCGTTAGGAAGAGAGAAATGGATTATCTCATTAAAAGGAAGATTGTAGGCTTTGCCTATATGAATCTCTCCGTTTTCCATCTCGTGATTTTGAGTTGCTATATCTTTTAAGATGTCTCTTCTTATTTCCAATCCTCCACGAAAGATAATGTCTTCATTGAAACTTCTTTCCATTAATTTGCTTGGATCATAGAAAGAAGAAAAAAGAGGATTTAGGAGAATATCTCCTTCAATCGATAAAGGGTCTCCTTTAAAGGCGGCAACCTTGTTTTTAAATTTCAATTTCTTCGGATTTACCAACTCTAAACGTGAGTTCATCCCTTTAAGGAACTCATCTTGCATCAAGAAAAAAGAATCATCTAAATCATTAGGAAGAGTAACTTTCATCAAAAGACGAATTGTTTCTTCCTTGTTTGGAAAAAGATTTTTGTAGTCTTTTTCGAAACCGTTATATTTAGCCAAGTAGTCGATGATTTCTTCTTCGTACATAAATCCCCATTATTATACCTAATAGCAATTCTACTATTGGAGTATAATTTTTATATGGATAGCAATGAAGCAAGACGAATAATTGATGTTTTAGATGAAAAGAGCAATAAGAGATTTCTTACTGAAGAGGAGAAATTTCAACAAAAGGAAGCCCTTCGTTATCTTTCGGAGATCGATAGAGATCCTAGGGCAATGTCGTATCTAGGTGGCATTTATTACGAAGAAGAGAATTATCCTTTGGCAGAGAAATATTATCTAGCCGCATATAACGAGGGATACAAAGAAATTGCTAGTGGACTTGGCTTCATATATTTCTATGGAAGAGTCGGAAAACCGGATTACCAAAAAGCTATGTTTTATTTCCAAGAATCGGCTAAACTTGGCGATTTGGAAAGCGAAATGAAAATAGCCGATATGTACCGTAAAGGCATGGGAGTAGAAGTAGATCTCGAAGAATACGAAAGAAGAATCCGTTCTCTTTGGGAAAGAGTCAAGAATGAGGATAACGTATTCTCTCCTTTGCCTGAGTTATCCTATCGTCTTGCTGATATAGATATCAAAGAAGGAAATATCAAGAAAGCCAAAACGGAACTTAGACGTGGAAGACTTTATATCATCTATCGAATCAAATATAACCCCTTCTGGGGAAATTTCATTGTCCTTAGAAGAATCGAAGAATTGATGGACAAATTAGAGATGATAGATAAAGAAAATCCTAATTTCTTTGATTTATTTGTTCTCCTAAAAGAACCTGCTAAATATCTTCTTACATACGGAGGAAAGACATACGTTATTTCTTCTTTCTTCGATGAAGGAAAAATACGTGTGAATTTCTTAGGGAAAGATTATTCTTCGATTGAAGATTTCCTTCGTAAAGCGGATATTCAAAACGTGCCTGTGTATCTACTAGAAACGAAAAATGATTATTTCCTAGAAAGGATTAAAGATGAATAATGCGGAGTTTGAATCCCTTCTTTTATATAAATACGATTTAGAAAAAGAATGTTTAGATATTGAAAGACGTTACTATTTTATTTTTGGCGATGAACTTTCGAATTTGTTGAAATTAAAAATCGAAGTAGCCATCCTGAAAAGAAAGATTTCCTATTGTCAAAGGGAATGGAATAGAGGAAATGTTCCTACCTTAGAGGAATTGGAAGATAATTGCTCGATTAACTTCGAAGAATACCTTGAATATAACAAACTTAGAGACAAGGTCGATGATGCAAAAGAACTATTCGATTCTGGAGTAAGAATAAGTGTTGAACAAGCCAAAAATTTGCAAAAAACTTTTAGAAAACTAATGAAATTAATTCATCCAGACATTCATCCAGAATGGCAAAACGATCCATTATCCAGCGATATCTATGAAAAAGGACTTGAGGCGTATAAAAACAATAATGTTGAAGAATTAGGAAGACTATACGCCTTAGCGCATATACATTTCGCCTCGGATGATATTGTTATTGAAAACATCGATGAAAAACGCCAAAAAATTAATGAAGAGATTAAGGACATCATTGAAAATAAGCCTTACACATATCGCTTTATCTTAGAAAGCCCAGAAAAGATAAAGGAACTTCACGAAGAACATACAAAAGATGAAGAAGAATATTCTACCTTGAAAGCGGAGCTTGAAATGCGTTTTGCGACCTTTTTGCCGAAGAAAGGAAACCAAGCATGAAGAATGAAGTAGTAGCCAAAAAACTTGATATAGCCGTTAAAGAAAATAATGGTGAAATCGATAACATATTGAAACCATTAAAAAGAGAAATTCTTCTTTTTGATGGGAAATTATCGAGAACTTATGCGTTAACCGATCGTAGGCCTCTTTTGGAACTTAAATGTGGCGATCGGTTAGAATTCCGTTACCATCAAAGCAAATATAATCCAACAGAAGTTGAGGTACGTTCTTTTTTAGGGCTTGTAGGATACGTTCCAGAAAGCGATGAAGTGATATTCTCACGTCTTCTTGATGCAGGAAAATCCTTGATTGGTAAGGTAAAAGAAGTGGATTTTACCCATTCTTTTCCATCTGTAATTTTTGAAATCTATCTTGAAGATTTTTAAAACATAAATTGCAAACGTTATTTCAGGTGCAAAAAATCATCGAAAACTGCGTTTGAAACCTTTTTATGTTGTTCTATTTCATGCTTTTAATTTGTTGATTATGGTTATATTGCTAAGTTAAAATCATAGGTGTATGAACAGTCTTGGAATCATCCTTTGGGTGTTATCTATAGGGGTAGGGGGAGTTTCGGCTTATTTTATTTGCCTTGCAAGTAATTGGACTTTCTTTTGGACGGGGATACTTATTTGTTTAGTGAGCTATCCTCTATTCTTTGCCTTATGGGTAGTAGTTTTAATTATCTGGGGCAAATTCCTTAAGTGTGATTCTCCTAAAACGAGTTTCTCTAGATATTATTATCATATCATTCGAATTACCGATTCTACCTTTCTTCGACTTATTAATGTTTCTTACGAAAGACATGGATTTGAAAGGATGCCAGAAGGACATGATTATGTCTTGGTTTGTAATCATATTTCAAACTTCGATCAGATGGTTCTTATCGCAGCCTTGAAAAGAAAAAACCAACCTATGGCCTGGATTACAAAACCAGAGAATTTGAAATTCCCCATCGCTGGTCCATTTGTTCAGCATGCTGGATTTATTCCAATCAACCGTGAAAATCCTCTTGAGGGAGTAAAAGCGATAAGACAAGGCGTTAATTACCTTAATACCCATCAATGTGCGATGGGAATTTGTCCAGAAGGGACAAGAAATAAGACAAACGAAGCATTGCTTGAATTCCATGCTGGTTCATTTAAATTAGCGATGTGGGCAAACGTACCTGTTGTGGTATGTTGCCTAAGAAAAACTCAAGATATCAAGAAACGCGCTCCGCTAAAACACACGAGAGTAGACGTTGATATAGTCGATGTTATTTATCCTAACGAATATAAGGATAAGAGGGCTAGCGAAATATCTGCTCGTGCACGTGAAGCAATTCTTGAGGATTTAGAAAGGAATATTGAATTATGAATTATCTCTTTTACAACGAACTTGCCGATTCTGGAAAATTAAAAGACAAAATACCAGAGATTTCTAAAGAACTTGAAGGAAAGTTTGGCGAAGAACTTAAAAGTCTTCCTTTAAACGATAATGATTGGACTGGATTTATTAAGGTTCTTACCTCGAAAGATAGAGTCATTATCGTTGGTGGAGATGGTACCTTGAATCATCAAATAAATAAGATGTCAGTTGATGAGGAATTACCTTGTTCCTTCTATTTATATCCTTATGGAACAGGGAACGATTTCTTTAATGACGTTAAAGGAAAACAAGATCCTAACACAGGCTTAGTTGAACTTAATGAATTCCTATCTAATCTTCCATATGTCGAAGTTAAGGGAAAAACATATCGTTTCATTAACGGCATTGGCTATGGAATTGATGGAGAATGTTGCAAAAAAGCTGAAGAACTTAAAATGGCAGGCAAAACTAATATCGATTATGGCAAGATAACGGTTGGCTTATTGATGAAGGGATATGTCGCGCCTATTGCCAAAGTCAAAGTTGATGGCAAAGAAGAACATACCTTTAAAAAGACATATATCTCTGCTGCAATGAATGGCAAATACTATGGTGGAGGAATGATGGTCGCGCCTAACCAACAAAGAGGCTCAAATCTTCTTACATCCGTAGTAATTCATGGAAGAGACAAACTAGGAACTCTTCTTTTGTTCCCAAAGATTTTTAAAGGAACGCACGTTAGAGCAACAAATTCCGTTTCAGTTATTCAAGGAAAAGTGATTGAAGTTTCTTTCTCTAATCCAACGGCCTTACAAATTGATGGTGAGGTTGTTCCTGAAGTCACTAGTTATAAAGCGTATATAAAATAAGAGATGCAAGGGAAAAAACAACGATTGAGGAGAAAAAAAGAGCCAAACGAGGAAATTGATTACGAAACGGATGACGAGAAGAAGGCCGAATATATCGAATATTGGGGCAAATTTAGAGAACTTCCACCTTCCTCGCCAAACTGCCTATATCCGTCATTAGAACTCATGGAAAAAACCATAAAGACTGGTGTTCCGATTGATTTAGATGATTATATGCCAGATGATAAAAACGTCTTGCTATAATGAGATACGAGACTGACAAAGGAGAAAATATGGATAGCAAATATATACCTTATGAAGAAAGGAATGGAGATGAATCGATTGTATATTTCACAAGAGATTTATCCGAAAAAGGCCTAGAAAAAGCCTATAAAAAGATTTGTTCTACTCTTAAAGGCAAGGTAGCAGTTAAGCTACATACTGGTGAAGCACATGGACCAAATATTCTTCCACGCCCATGGGTGAAGAAACTTTTCCAAGAAGAATTAAAAGACGCGACAATTGTTGAAACAAACACTTATTACGATGGAGATAGATATACCACAGAAGATCATCGTAAAACTCTTTTGATCAATGAATGGGATTTTGCTCCAGTTGATATTTTGGATGAAGATGGAATTACCACTTTACCTGTTATTGGTGGCAAGTATTTTAAGGAAATGAGTGTTGGTTCACATGAACTAAATTATGATTCATTGCTTGTTCTTACCCATTTCAAAGGCCATACATGCGGTGGATTTGGTGGATCAAATAAGAATATTGGCATTGGCTGTGCGGATGGAAGAATCGGAAAGAAGATGATTCATACTCCAGAAGATAACCCGTCTGATCAATGGGGAATCCTAAAAGAAGAATTCATGGAGAGAATGACCGAATCCACAAAAGCAACAATCGATCATTTCAAAGGACATGTTGCCTATATCAATGTCTTAAGAAATATGTCGGTTGATTGTGATTGTACGGGAGTAGAGGCTGCACCAGTAGTTACACCAAACGTTGGTATTCTTGCTTCGCTAGATATTTGTGCGATAGATACTGCATCAATTGACATTGTCTATGCGATGAAGGAAGAAGAACATCGTGATTTAGTCGAAAGAATCGAATCACGTCATGGCCTTCGCCAACTTACTTATATGCATGAACTTGGCATGGGAAATATGAAATACGTCCTTATCGATTTAGACAATGATGAGAAACGTATCCATCCAAGCGATTGCGTTAAGAACCTAAAACCATTTGAGAAATAAAGGAAAAAGGCAGTTAATTGGCTGCCTTTTTTATAACAAACCGTTTTTCTCTAGATAATGCTTAGCATAAGAACAGGATGCAACTACTTTGTATCCTTTTTCTTTTGCAACTTCTAGGACTTTTTCGACAAGATTCTTAGCTATTCCTTGTCCTTGAAGAGAAGGAGAAACGATGGTGTGAGTTATTTCTATCGTTTTTTCATCTATCTTAGGGAAGTCGATTTCTGCAAGGATTTCATCGTTTTCTCCGAGTAAGAGATATTGATCGTCTTTTAATAGTTCTTTCATATTAGATATGCTCCGTGATTTTGATGGTTGCTTCGTTCTCGGTTAATGAAGAAACTTCTATTTTAAATGGGAAGTCGTTGCCATTATTTAGATGATTAGAGTTAGCGAAGTATTTATTGAATTTGCTCGAGTTAGACTCACATAAAGAGAAAGAATCTCCTTCATGGAATAAGTCTTCGTCTTTAGAGAAATGCCCCCTTGAAAAAGTATTGCCCTTTGATGATATCAAAGTTAAGGAATCAAAGCCTTTTCCTTTGGCAACTTCAGTATCTCTTTCGGTGGAGTTGGTGCAAGCAACTGCTGCATAATGCTCATCATCAAAGTTGCCTTCTTTTATCTCAGTATCGGAATAATAGGCAACTGCTTTTCCGCTCATATCCATTTTTGCTAAGCGATTATCAACGTGCCAAATTCTAACGCCTGCCTTATCGTAGCCAGTTGAAGAATAATGAGAATAAGGAGTTTTGGAATCTAGTTCGTTTAAGCCCGTTGGAGTGAATAATTCGACTAAAACATATTCATCAAAGGCTGTTTCATTCCATCCGTCTTTATCGGAAAGAAGAATGAATTCTCCTGTACTTTCGAAGGAATGAATTGTTACTTCGGCTGAACCAGAAACATAGGTTGGGCTAACCCAATTAAATTGGAATTTATTGAAGGCGTCATGATCTAAGACGTTATTTGCCATCATCATTTTTCCTCCAGATGGCTCGGTTTTTGGATTTTCGTCGGAATTATAAAAATCATCCGCGCCAAGCATATGGCCAAATTCATGAGTGAGAGTATGAGCGTCTATGCCAGTATGGTTTTCTCTACTTCCTGTCGCTTCATAGAAGAAATTAAGCGAAGACCAGAAATAGGAATTGCCAACAGGAGAGCCTACGTTTGCTTCAGGACGACCGCTGATAGTAACCTCATCATCTACAAATATATCCCAATAACGGTATGCCCAAAATAGTTCTCCATTCTCATCGTAGGAAGGATTTTCCTTTTCGGCATAGATCATAATTACGGAATCGATATATCCGTCTTCGTCTAAATCAAATTTCTTCGTTGAATCTGCCCCATTTTTCTCTTTGTAGGCTTTAACGCCTTTTTTAAGAGCGTAAGAAGAACCATCCGTACTATATTCCTTATAGAAACTTTTCGCGTCCATCCCCATTGAGACGGGTTCTGCATAGGTAAATTCCAAATTTAGTTTTCCATAAGAGGTTTTTTTGTAATACGATTTCAAAGATTCCCAGTAGTTTGTTTCACTAGATTCCCCACCGGTTAAAATCTTAATTTCATTTAACTCGTTGTCAGTAAATGTTTTATCGGTGAAAACGATTGGCAAAACTAAGATAGGCTGAGTACCTGTTGATGGAGTGTTATAGTCCAAATCCTTTAGAGATATGTTCTTATTTACTTCAACGTTCTTGCTTACATTCTTATCAGAATAATTCGTATCCCATTCTTTGTTATCTGGTGAAGAGGATGATTCACTTTTACTAGAATTCTCTATAGATGAGTTAGAATGAAGAGGATTATTAGGCGTACACGAAGGAAGGAGGAAGATTGTCCCAAAACTTAATGCTATTAATTTCTTCTTTTTCATTTCATTTTCCTTTTATCGTTCAAAGAATAACACAAGTTAGGATGAGTAAGAGTATTTTTATTCGAAAACATCAAATTAGATAACCTGATATTAGGTAACAAAAAGTAATGATAGATACATATTTATTAGTTAAAAATGCTAACGAATTTGCATTAAAACATTTCTTCTATTTTCGTGCTTATTAATTGAAGATTTGTTATCATTTTAAAGAAGGAGAATTAACATGATTCATTTCAATTCCGAAGAAAACGTTTTCCATCTTTTTAACAAAGAAATTTCATATATCATCCATTTAAATGGATTTGGGAGATTAGAGACTCTATATTTTGGTGAGAAGCTTAATGATTTAAGCGATATTTTGAAAGGAAGGATCGTTTATCCAGATAATACATATCTAGATAAGAAAATGTCGATAATGACTCCATCTCCTTCCTATTTCTATCCAGAAACATTGCAAGAGATTTCTTCTCATGGGCAAGCAGATAAAAGAGACGCACCAATTATCATTCAACATGAAAATGGCTCGTATTTAACTGACTTTGAATATGTTAAGCATAAGATTTATCATGGAATAAAGCCTCTTGATTCTCTTCCTTCACTTGATTCTCCTCTTGTTAAAAATGAAGGAATCTATAATAAAGATAATGTCGATACTTTAGAGATTGTGCTTAAGGATATAACAACAAACTTATATCTTTATGAATATATCTCAATATATCGTGATAAAAATATCATTGCTAAGTCTTTTAAGATTGAAAACAAAGGGAAGAAGGTAAGGCTACTTCGTGCAATGTCTATGCAGCTAGATTTACCTACTTCAGACTATTATTTACATCATTATTCTGGGGCGTGGGCAAGAGAAAGAAATGAAGAAATAAATGAGATTTACGATGGAGTTCAGGAATTTGGCTCAAATAGAGGCAAATCTTCCCATCAAGAAAATCCTTTCTTCTTTATTTCCAAAGAAAGAAATAATTATTCTGATGGAGAAGTAATTGGTTTCAATCTTCTTTATTCAGGAAACTGGAAGGCAAGAATTGAAAAAACGATGTATGGAACAACCCATATCGTTTATGGGCTTAATGATGAAGATTTCTCTTTCAATTTAGGAAGAAACGAAGTTTTTGTAACACCTCAAGCAGTTATTTCTTATTCTCCTTCGGGAATTGATAAGATGTCTCAATCTTTTCATAGACTCATCAAAGAAAATATTCAAACCGATAGAAGAGAAGAAAAACGCCCATTGATCTTTAATTCTTGGGAAGGAGCCCTCTTTGATTTCAATACGGATTCGCTTATTGCTTATTCCGATCAAGCAAAGAAACTTGGAATTGATTTGTTTGTTCTTGATGATGGATGGTTTGGAAAACGTGAGAACGATTCTTCTTCCTTGGGAGATTGGTTTGTTAACGAAGATAAGGTTGATCTTCATAAGTTTGCCTCACATTTAAAAGAAATCGGACTTGGTTTTGGCATCTGGTTTGAACCAGAGATGATTAGTTCTGACTCCGATTTATTTAGGGCTCATCCAGAATATGCCTTGGGATATAACGAAAATAAAGATTTCTCAACCCTTGAACGTCATCAACTGATTCTTGATTTCTCGAATGATGAAGTCATAGATACAATCTTTGATTCGATGTGTAAAATTCTCGATGAATTTCCAATAACCTACGTTAAGTGGGATCATAACCGTAATATGGCTGAACATTATTCCTCATTCTATCCTGCGGATAGACAAGGGGAGATATATCATCGAATCACGCTTGGATATTACAAACTACTAACAAAGCTTAGAATCAAATATCCAAATATTTTCTTCGAAGGATGCTCAGCTGGAGGAGCGAGATTTGATTTAGGAACCTTGTATTATGTTCCACAAATCTGGACATCTGATGAAACGGATGGCGCAAGTAGAGCAAACATTCAATTCTTCACTTCACTTGGATATCCTCTTTCTTGCATTTCATCACATGTTTCTGCCTCACCTCAAACTAGTTATGAAACAAAGATGAATGTTGCATTATTTGGTACGTATGGTTATGAGATGAATCCAACAAAGCTAACAGAGGATGAATTCAAACTCCTTGGAAGAGGAACAGAAATCTTCCATAAGTATCATAATGAAGTGATAATGAATGGAACCTTGTATCATCTTGCAAATCCTCATGATAAAGATGAGATGTCACTTATTTCCGTATCTCAAAATCAAAGCAAGGCAATGGCTATCTTCTTTGAGAAGAGCAATGTTACCTGGCATCTAGATTATTGGAAGCTTAAAGGACTTGATTCAAAGAAACGTTATCTTCTTAATCTTGATGGAGAGGATAAAGGTGTCTTTGTTGGTGAATATCTTATGAAAGTAGGATATTTCCTAATGGATTTCTTTAAGAGACAAAATAAGACTCACTTGATGATTCTTAATGAAGTTAACTATTAAACGATTAAGCCCAATGTCATTTAAAGCGACATAATGGGCTTTTTCTTTTACGTTGTTAAAGTTAGATGCGGTTTCATTCGTTGAAGTTGTATCATTGCAATGATATAGTTTTAATATAAGAAACGAAAGGAGACTTCTTTATGTCTGTTATTAAAATTCTTCACGGATCAGATCATATTATAAAAACACCCGATTACTCTCTTGGAAAAAAGAACAATGATTATGGAAAAGGATTTTATTGCACCAAGGAACTTGAAATGGCGAAGGAATGGGCGTGCAAGGAAGATAAAAACGGTTTTGTAAATGAATATGAACTCGATACAGACAGCTTAAAGATTTTAAATCTCCTCGATGGAAAACATAGCATTCTAAATTGGATCGCATTGTTACTTGAAAACCGCACATTTGTTTTGCAAGATGAAATTGCCATTGATGCAAAAAATTACATAATTAAGCATTATTCCACCGATTTAGCATCATATGATGTTGTCATTGGTTATCGTGCGGATAATTCTTATTTTTCTTATGCTCAATCATTTGTTAGCAATGCTTTGCCACTTAGAAGTCTTAACCAAGCATTGAAAATGGGTAAATTAGGTGCGCAAATCGTATTGATTTCTAAACGTGCTTTCGAACAAATAAAATTCATTAACGCAGAGCCTGCTAATAAAGAAATTTACTATCCAAAATTCACATCAAGAGATGCTGAAGCAAGAATGACTTATCAAAAAGAAATTAGAAAAAGTCGTTCTTATCGTGATGACATCTTTGTGATGGATATTTTAAGGGAGGAAATTGAAAATGACGATCCCCGCATACAACGAATTGTACTTGAGTGATGCCGTTAATAATTTAGCAAACGCGTTTGATTATGCGATAAATGTTTGTAAATTTGAACCCGATAAGTTTGCTAAAATTTTTGGCCTATCAGATTTAACTAGGCAGTTTGAACGTGGCAATCCATCAGTTATCTCTGGCAGATCTGGTATAGAACTTATAATGGATATCATTAATGAAATGTGTCCTGGAGAAGAACTGCCTTCGCCTGTATATTCACTAAGTCGTAGCCCAGAATATTGGGCAGGATGGGCTTTAGCACAATACCAATGGGCTTCATCTAAACGTTTTAAGGATATTTTCGAACGTATTCCATTAAGTGAAATTATAGCAATGTACCCTGTTTTTCATGAAATGGATATAAGCCATTTTAATGAATCCTTAGACAGACGTTATAACGAATACGTTTCTGAGACAAAACTTCGCAAAATTCGTGAAAGCAGGCGAATATCACAGTCTGAACTTTCAAAATATTCAGGAGTTAATCTACGTTCAATTCAGCTTTACGAGCAACGTGTGAACGATATCGACAAAGCACAGGCTCAAACCCTGTATAAATTATCTCGTGTTCTTGGCTGCGATATAGAAGATTTGTTAGAAAGACCGGAAACTTTTTGATGCTTATTTAGATTCTAAATCTGATTCTTCTTTTCTTTTGAAAATTAATTTCTCTAAATGAGGGTAGAAGATAATTAAAGGAACAAATCCTGCTAAGGAGATGGAAGAAACTATCGTTCCTGCTAATAGTCCTTTGTCTTTATAAACGAGTTTAATCGTGTGAGTGCCTTTTTCGACACCTTTTAAAGATATGGCAGTAAAGATATCAAAACGGGTCATAGTATTTTGTTTCTTGCCATCTAAATAGATAGAGAAGTTACTGTCGTTAGGAATACTAAAAAGGAATTCTCCATCATCTTTTTGAAAGTTAAAACTTCCTTCGTATGTTGTAGATGCTAAAGAAGAAGTTGCCTTTAAATCATTAGACCCGCCTTTCTTTATCTCCGTTAGATATTCTTGGAGGATGCTTAAATCTTCATAATATATCTCTGGATTTATCTCTAGTTCGCGATATTCATCTTTAGAATAGGTTATGACAAGTGAATGGGTAGAACCTACCTTGGCGTTAAAAGAATGAATGCCAGAATACCAGTAGTTATTTTGGATAAGAGTACCATCTAGATACATATGAATGTCTTGGTTTTCTGACTGTTCAAAGACGTAGAGATTATTATTCTCGCATTCAGGAGTGATAACAAAATTATAAGTAATTGTTGAGCCTTTCTTTAAGCCGTATGTTTTTCTTCCAAAGACATCTTCTTTAATGACTTCTGTTTCATCAGAAAGAATTTCATTGGTTACGGGTATTTTATGGAATATGTCTTTATGATTGTCATTTTCATCGAGAATTGATTCATTCATTACGTGATACATCTTGTTTTGGTATTCAAAATGATCGAACCAATATGTTTCTTCGATTCCTTCTTTCTTTTCTCCTTGGGTTACATATGTGGATCCAGATGGATCAACAACAAAACCTAAAGGAAGAGCATATTCATTCTTATAATAAGAATACGTTTTGCTATCTAGAGTTAACGTGTCTTCTTTTTGGAAAAGATTCAAAGAAGAATCATTATAGAGGAATTGAGGCTTTTCTTTGCTAAAATCTTTTTTATCAATCAAGTACTTAACGCCTAAGAAAGAATTCATTGCCTCAGTTGAACCTGTGCAATAAGACTCCCAGAAGCCATTTCGATGGAAACCGATTCTTCGCATATAAGAAGAAATGTTTTCTTTCTCTGTGGAGGAAAAATGATTCAAACCATTGTAGGAATAGAAAAGAGGGTTGTTGTTTATGACGTTGCTTGAACCATTACGGTTGAAGGTTGCCTCCATCCTATAAAGAGAAGAGTCATCGTTTTTTACTTTATCGAATACAGGAGATAAGGCATCGTCTTTATTATAAACGTTATAACTTTGATAGTTATTTTCTTCGACGTTTTTGTTTATGACGTTATATCCTCCACGGTATGAAGATATTAATGTTAAGACCAGTAATGCGACTTCAACCGTTTTTCCAATATAGGTTGGTGAAACGATGTTTTTCTTTTTGGCAACCAATATATAAAGAAGATACAGTCCTACAATCACAAAAGAAAAGATAAAGATCAATAATGATGCGACCGATAGAGGATAAAATATCTCTTTATTTCCTCCAGCAAGAGCATTCTTCTTAACAAGAGTAAGAATAGGAAGAAGAATCAAAGAAACTCCTCCTGGAACTACTAAACCCCATATTGGCGTATCTTCTAATTCAGAGGATTCTTTTAAGGCTAGATAGCAAAGATAAAATCCAATAATAAAGGAATATCTTGTAGCAAAGAAAGTAGGAAGCCTTCCTCCATGGAAGAGGGCGTTAAAGGTGCTAATGATGGTGGATATGAAATAGATAAATAGCAATATTCCATCAGTAGTTTTTTCTCTCCAAGAATATTTTTTGTTTGTGAAATATAGTAAGGCAAAAAGAAGAGTAACCACGGATACGAATGCGCTCATGTATCCTTCATTTCTTGTAAGTGCACTATAGGAAAGATAATTGTTTTCTAGTAAGCCTTCAAAGAAAAGAGCCCAATTATATGATTCAAATGCAGGTAAGGCCATGCTAGCTTTTGTCCCATTAAAATGCATAAACGCACTAAACCAGACAAAGGAAGAAAGAAGGCCGCCAAAAAGAGAAAAGAGGACGAATCTACAGAGATATTTCAATTTTTCTTGGGTATTTCCCTTAGAAAAAACCATATCAAAAATGAAATATATGACTAGGAAAACGCAAATCATTGCCCCAATATACCAATTACAAAGTAAGGCATATGCCAAAGAAAGAGGGTATAACCAATAATATTTCTCATTTCTTAGTTGCTTGAAACCTAAGAAAACCAATGGGAATATCATTAATGCATCTAGATACATGAAGTTGAACATGAAGACAAAGGCGTAGCTGATTAAGCCGTATGCTATAGAAAAAGCTAGATATATAGGTCTTCTCTTCTTTGTGATATATCTTGCTAAAAGATATGTATTTGCAGATGCAAAAGACATCTTTGTGATTGCTATAAATATGAAGAAAGCGGGAATGTCTTTTGAAGAAACAAAAACTAGCAATAAATTAAACGGAGATGAAAGATAATATGCAAAAAGCGATTGGAAATCCCCGCCAAAAGTCTTTGAGAGGGTGTAGGTAAGACTTCCTCCGTTTTTCAAGATATCTTGATAAGCCCTCATATAGGTGATGTATTGAGTGGTTTGATCACTCATCATACTTGTTAGGCCATCTTCCTTAAACGGATAAAAACCTAAACTTTGAAAGATAAAAAGGTATATTAAGAAGGTAATTCCAAAGGCTAGAAAAAAATAAATGGAGTCAATGATATATGGGTAGAATTTGTTTTCTTTTAACTTTGTAAATGAATTTAATGCTTTTTCCATAGGCTAGATTATATAACAATGTTTGAATTCTTTCTTTATCTAAAAGAAAGTAAATGAAGTCAATGAAAGTTGTCCCTATTGTAAGTTTTCTATTTTGCGGTAAAATTTAACTGCTAAAAGCAAAGTCGGAGTAATTCGGCGACGCAAAACTATAGGATCCTAAGGGATAGCCAGTTACCAAATGTCGTTTTCGTTAAAGAAAGGAGGACTTTCGGATGGGGGGGCGAAACCATTTAGGAAAAAATTACTAAATAAGCTCGTTTCGGGCTTACTTTCGTGCGTAATTATTGCCGCTGGAGTGGCGACAAGTGCTTTTTCTTTTTCTTGGTTTACCAACAAAAACAACATTACGAATTCTGCTTTTGTTGGAAGAACGGCTGGCGCATATTTTGCTAGAGGCGATGGGAGCAAAGATAAACCTTATGTCATAAATCGACCAATCCATCTATATAACCTTGCTTGGTTACAATATATTGGCTATTTCAAGGAAGAGTGTTATTTCATAATTGAAACGGATTTAGATATGAGTGGATGGGTTTTGCCACCTATAGGCAGCAAGGATAATCCATTCATTGGTCATCTAGACGGAAATGATAGCGAGCATAGTGAGAATCAAACGCATGCGGCAGTTGTTAAAAACCTTACAATCTCCAATAACTTTAGCGAATACAATAAGCATCCATCATCTGTTAGTTCGGTTTCTGGATGTAATATTATGGGATTTTTTGGGACTTTTGGAAAGGAAGGAGAATCCTACGAAAGCGGTAAGGAACCAACGGCAAAGAATTTCTATTTAGATAATTTAACTGTTAAAAGCTCTGAGAGTAGCAACCTTATTGGCATGGCCGCAGGGTATGTTAATGGAACATTAGAAAACGTTGGCGTATCAAATTCAAAGATTAAGTTACCTACATCAGGAACTTTATCTACATATGGGGATCATACGAACAATCTTTCCGATTATACGACTGTAGGTTTTTGTGAAGAGAAATATCGTTCATCAGCATTTGAAAAAGTAACAAATTTACAGGTTTCAGCAGTGGATGAATCTAATGGAACTGAAGGAGATAGTGGATCTGAAGCTGGCAATGGTGGGTCGCTTGATATGAATGCGATGTATAACGAACTATTAACGTTGTGGAAAGCTTCAGAAAACGTTAAGCATCCAACAAAAAGGACGGTAAAAATAGATATAAATGGCAATGTTGTTGAAGATGTTTACTCCGATTATAAAGATGATGAACGTAGTTATAGTTCTTCTCGTACAAGCTACAACTATTATTATTCTGAAATCGAAAAGCAAAAAGACGATAAGACTTCAGCATCATATTGCTTCGCCAAAAGATCTTATGGCACTTCAAACGCTTCGTATATTTATCTTTATGGCGAAAATGAAATAGCTCCAGAGTCTAATAAAACTTTAACAACGACAACAACTGCAACGAAAAATGTTACTTATCAAATTTCCGATTCATCTAATAATAACTATTTGGTCGTTTCCGATGGTTCGATTTCGAATACCACTGATGCCGTTAATGCGACGAGATTTAGGCTAAACGATAGTGGTAACCTTATTACAACAAGCATTGATACGACATATTATTTAGTGAATAATTCGGGAACTCTTGAGACTACGACTGATAAGAGTTCGGCTTCAGCGTGGTCTTACGATGAAACATTAAAAACATATGTGAGTGATTCTTTTTGCTTGCAGTTTTCGAATGAAGAAGGCTGGCATTTAGAATATGCAAAGTATTATAAGATTACTGACAATGGTAATGGGTATGGTTTGTATTTGAACACTGAATCAACCTCCTCACCCTCCTTAACTGTAAAAAACAGTAGAGGAGATACAGAAGTTCACTGGCATATAAACGGCAATAATCACTACTACACTGTAATTAATGGTAAGACTTATTATTTAGGAAGTGATGATACGCCTAGTTTTTGGAGTACTAGTAAAAATATCAGCGGTTTGACGACTGATGAAAACAACGCTTTTACATATGATAGCAGCAGCAAATATTTCAAACGTAGTTCTTACTATATGTCTGTAACTAACAACACTACTTTAACTATCAACTCTTCTTCTATGTGGGGTGGCAGCTATTGGCAGTTTAATATTGAAGAAATCAGTGTGGATTCATCTACGTTGTCTCCGCTTAATTTGATTGAATATCAAGAAACTTATACATACGATGAAACCACGACAACGACTAGCGACGCTACATATAAAACCAAGGCAACATACTTCCCTATTAACGGAGAAAATGGTATTCCTACGGAAAAGAATACGGGTTATATAGTTTCTGGTGCAAACGTGTCTTCAGGAACTGGAGACATTCGTGTTTCAGAATATTCAAGAAGTAATTTATCAAGCATTACTACACTCTATACCATAAATGATAGTGGTGTGCAGTCCGGATCTCCGACGTCATCAGTATTTTCCTCATTCAAGCATTTAAATGATGAAGGAACCACTGAAGGATCGTATACAAAATTTAAAACGATTTATGATAAAAATAGCTCGTATGTCTATGGCCTTCA
>CAVKFY010000005.1:8742-33527 GCA_963655775.1 Alistipes communis | reverse complement strand
AAACAGTATTGAATTTATATAACATAGTATATAATTAACTTATATCAAAATGTCATATAGGAAACTGTATGAAAGAACTATTAAAACGTATTAGAGAAAATATGAATTATAGTCAAATGGCAATGTCAAAAGAACTTGGAGTCTCTTTTGCGACGGTAAATAGATGGGAAAACGGACATGCTTTGCCTAACAAACTTGCCCAAGACAGAATATATGATTTTTGTATCCAAAACTCTGTCCCTCTTTATGAATTCATTATAGAAAAAGTGCACAATATAGCAAAAACCATTAATGCTGAAGAAGGTAGAACCATTCTGTATCATGGCTCGAAATCTGGCATTAAAGGTAAGATAGAACCTAAAAGCCGTGACAAATGTGATTTTGGTAAAGGTTTTTATATGGGCACTGAGCCAGAGCAAGCTTTAACTCTAATATGTGATTTTCCTGAATCTGAATTTTATATTGTTTCCGTTAACAAAGATAATCTGCGTTCAATTGAAATATCTGCAAATATCGAATGGGCGATGTTAGTCGCATACCATCGCGGGCGCATGAATCAAATAAAAGGAACGGCAATGTATAAAAAATATGAAAATTACATTGCAGGCAATGATTTGGCGATAGGGAATATTACAAACGATAGAATGTTTTATGTTATCGATAATTTTTTTCAAGGATTAATAACAGACCAAGCTCTTGTAGGTGGTTTATCCGCCCTCCAATTGGGCAGGCAATATGTGATGCTAACTCAAAAAGGCTGTGATGAAGTAAAAATAGAAAAAATAGTTCATCTTTCATGTCTTGAACGCAAATGCTTAAAGACCGTAAGCGAAGAAAATCGAATCAAGGGCATAAATATGGCTAATGAAATCTGCAAAAATTACCGCCGTAAAGGATTATTTTTCGATGAAATATTAGACTCTGCGTTAAAGGGAGAAAATTAATATGAACCTCATTGAAAGTAAACTTTGCGATATTCAAGGAAGACTGTTTGAATTATCGGTTATGAAAGGCTACGATAGCGAATCATTCGTAAAATGTTTTATGTCCTCAAAAGTGGCTGAAGATTTGGATTCATCATATAACCGCATGCAATGGATGGGAGAAGAATATCTTTTGGAAGAACTAGAAGACGAATTAAAAGGCGCCTTACAAAAGGCAGGAAATACTGCGACAAAGGATCAAATTTATTGGATTGGCTACATTTATAGATATTGGCATTACTACAAAGGTGAGAGTAGCAAACAAATTTATAAGCAAGCTTCTTACGAAAGAATGAAGGCTAATTATTTAATGTTTCATATAATGGCTCCTGAAATGGCAATAGATGACTTAATCGAAATATATAAGCAAAACAAAGAAGCATAAATAGGCAAAGAGAAAAACATGACTTTAGAAGAATTCATCCAAGAACATCAGAAGAGTGAAGAAAAATCACAATCTTTTGCTGAGTATCTTTATTTTCTTATGAATAAACACGGAATAAAGAACCCATCAGAAATATATAACAAAGTGCTGATCTCAAGACAACTTTGGTCTTCGATAATTTCTGGCAAATCTTCTCCATCATTAAAAACACGCGTAAAAATCGCCTTAGGCATGCATCTAGACAATCATGAATGTAAATATCTTTTAAAGAAGGCAGGTTTTACATTATCCTCGGCGAATAAATTCGCTTTAGTAATTAGATATGCGATTGAAAATCAAATATACGATGTCTATGAGGTAAATGAATTGCTGTTCAATAACGGCTGTGAAGATTTTTCTTTTCTATAAATGTCAAATTCGATTTGACCACGTTCTTTGTCTTTGATTTTAGAATAACACCATAGACAAGGAGAATGAAAACATGAAACTCATTAATAGGTGTGTTAAAAGCAATAACGAAACATCAACAATTAGACTTAGCACGGAAATCGCAAAAGAAGCACATGCTGGACAAAAAAGAGTAAATGGAGAAGACTATTTTTACCATCCACATAGATGTTATTCAAGATATTGCTCATTGGTAAATGCGTTTGCTGATGCTCTTCCAAATACATCCAGACTTTACGAACTTGGAATTCCATTTGAAGGAGTGCAAGAGGTTTGCCTTCTACATGATGTAATTGAAGACAGTAAATGGACAATTGATAATATTGAAAAACGCTTTATCAAGATTGGTAAACAAGACTACTTTGTCAAGTACATCAAAGAGCCATTATCAAAAATCACTCATAACAAGGAAATGGATTATCCTTCTTATATAAAAATCTGTATGGAAAATCCGACATCCGCATTATGCAAAATGTTGGATTTAGAAGATAATCTGGACGTCTTTTCCTTAGATGTGTTCGATGAGAAGAACTATCAAAGGGCGCAAGGATATTTATCGTATATTCATTTTATAAATTCAAAATATAAGTTCATAGAGAAATTTCATGAATATTCCAAAAGCATATAGGAAAATGTAAAACTTTAAAATTGTAATTTCTTAATGAAACGGCTATCAAAGAAAGATAGTCGTTTTTCTTTGGAATGGAAGTTACAATAATTAACGCATTACATAAATGTAATGATGAGGTAGAAAAATGGAACAAACACAAAAGAAAAACAAACTATTCAAAATCATTATTAGCATCATCGTAGGACTTAACTTAGTCGCAACATGCGTCCTTTTAGGCTTTAAGATTGGTGATAGTGTTTCAAGCAACAATAATAGTGATGTTACTAAATACACTTTATACATTGGCACGAACGATAAAGACACCTACAAAGCGGAAATTCCTCTTGAAACATGCTTAGAAAAGGTTACTGAAATCTGCGTTAAGTATACGGATGGCTGCACAATATACAAAGCAACAGGATATTGGAAAGACGAAAAAGGAAACATTACAACTGAAGATACCATCGCTTGTATCTTAGAAGATATCAAAGTTGAGACAGTATATAAAATCTGTGATGAAGTCATCCTCGCACTCAACCAAAACTCAATTCTTATCGAGACAAGCAACGTCTATACAGAATTCTATTCGACACCTTCAAAGTAGTTAATTAGCAAGCATAACTTTCTATAAAAAACATCACAATTTCTTTATAATATTAAGGTTTATGGAACAAAATTATCGTATTGGGATAGACATAGGTTCAACGACAATCAAATGTGTTGTCATGGATAAAGAAGGCAAATTAATCCAATCTTCTTATACTCGCCATTATTCACATATAAGAGAAAATTTGCATAAAGTTTTAGAAGACCTTAAGAAAGAAAATATCATAGGGGAAGAAGAAATATATTTTGGCATGTCTGGATCTGCAGGCATGGGTATTGCCTCATCTATTGGCGTTGATTTTATTCAAGAAGTATATGCGACAAAGGTTGCAGCCAATACATATCTAAAAGATACGGATTGTATCATTGAACTTGGTGGAGAAGATGCAAAAATACTATTCCTAAAAGGCGGTCTTGAAGTAAGAATGAATGGAACATGCGCTGGAGGGACTGGTGCTTTCATTGATCAGATGGCAACATTATTGAATGTTTCCATTGACGATATGAATGCTCTTTCGTCAAAAGCGAGTAAAACATATACGATTGCCTCTAGATGTGGTGTCTTTGCTAAAACTGATATTCAAGCCCTTTTAAACCAAGGAGCCTCAAAAGAAGACGTGGCCAGATCAATCTTTAAATCAGTTGTTAACCAAACCATTGGTGGACTAGCCCAAGGAAGAGAGATTAAAGGCAACATTGTCTATCTTGGCGGTCCTCTTACTTTCATTCCTGAATTAAGGAAATCATTTGATGAATCATTAAAATTAAGGGGGATTTACCCTGAAAATTCGTTATTTTACGTTTCTCTTGGTGCAGCACTTAGTTCCTCCAAGAAACATTCTTTGGATGAAATAATTCAAAAATGTGAGGTAGCAAAAGCCTCTGGAAATTATGCATATAACGAGCCTTTATTCAATAATGAAGAAGAGTTAGAAGAATTTAGGGAAAGACATGCGAAAGCTAAAGTGGGCACTCTTCCTTTAGAGAATTACAATGGCAAACTTTATTTAGGCGTAGACTCTGGTTCAACCACACTAAAAGTGGTATTAATTGACGAAGATAATAACATCAGATATACAAAATACCTTCCTAATTTAGGAAAACCGTTAAATGTTTTTCAAGGCATACTAAAAGAGATTTATACAATTAATCCTAATGCCAATATTCTAGGGACATGTTCAACTGGATATGGTGAGGATTTGATTAAGAATGCTTTCTCACTTGATTATGGAATCGTTGAAACAATGGCACATTTCAAAGCGGCTGAGCATTTCAACAAAGACGTTGATTTCATCATTGATATCGGTGGACAAGATATTAAATGTTTCAAAATTGAAAACGGAGTTATCTCTAACATTTTCTTAAATGAAGCATGCTCTTCAGGATGTGGATCATTCTTACAAACGTTTTCAAATGCTTTGGGATATAACATCGAAGAATTTTCTAAATTAGGCCTTCTTGCTAAAAAGCCAGTAGATTTAGGTTCTAGATGCACGGTCTTTATGAACTCAAGCGTTAAGCAAGCCCAAAAAGATGGTGCGACTATTGATAATATCTCCGCCGGTCTTTCAATGTCGGTTGTTAAGAACGCCATCTATAAGGTCATTAGAGTTGCAGATCCATCAGAGCTAGGAAAGAACATTGTTGTCCAAGGCGGTACCTTCTATAACGAAGCAGTCTTAAGAGCCTTTGAAAAAGAACTCAATCTCAACGTAACTAGACCTAATATTGCAGGTTTAGCTGGTGCATATGGCGCAGCCTTACAAGCAAAAGAATTAAAACTCGAAAAATCATCTTTAATCTCATTAGATGAAATAAATAACTTCGAATTCAAATCCACATCATTTAACTGTAACGGCTGCAATAATCATTGCGCGCTTACAATGAACGTCTTTAATAATGGCAAACGTTTCATTTCTGGTAACAAATGTGAAAAACCAATAACAAAACAAAACCAATCTGATGAATTCAATTTGTATAAAATCATTCAAGATAAATTGATGTCATACAAACCAATTGAGGGAAGGAGAGGCAAGATTGCTCTTCCTTTAGTTCTTAATAATTACGAACTTTTGCCTTTCTGGCACGCATTCTTTACCTCGTTGGGATTTGAGGTACATAACTCAGGTTTTTCAAATCCGTCGTTATATCATAAAGGGCAACATACAATTCCATCCGATACGGCTTGTTATCCAGCAAAATTAGTTCATGGCCATATCGAAAAACTTCTAGATGATGGCTTTGACCTAATTTTCTATCCAGCAATGTCTTACAACATTGATGAAGGCATATCCCAGAATAACTATAACTGCCCAATTGTTGCCTACTATCCAGAAACAATCATCAATAACGTCGAACGATTAAAAGATGTTACTTTCATTCGTGATTATCTTGCTTTATATGACAAGAAACAATTTGAAAAGAAAATCTTAGAGATTCTTAATTATCGTATTGGCGGATTCTCTAAAAAAGAAATCAAGATTGCTTCTGATAAAGCGTATGCGGAATATGTTTCATATCTTTCCTACATCCGTGAACAAGGACAAATAATTATCGAGAAAGCAAGAAAAGATGGACATAGAATCTTCGTTCTTGCTGGAAGGCCGTATCACGTCGATCCAGAGGTTAACCACGGAATTGATAAACTTATCATTGGTTTTAATTCTGCAGTTATTACCGAAGATAGTATTTCTCATCTAAACAAGAAATTTGCTACAAACGTCCTCAATCAATGGACATACCACGCTAGACTTTATTCTGCAGCAAAGTTTGCTTCAGACAACAAAGACGTTAATTTAATTCAATTAGTTTCTTTTGGCTGCGGGCTGGACGCAATAACAACCGATGAAACAAAGAAACTCCTAGAATCAAATGGCAAAATATATACGCAAATAAAGATCGATGAAATCACAAACCAAGGTGCAGTTAAAATAAGAATACGTTCGTTGCTTGCAGCCTTAGAAGGAAAGGAGAGAGAAGAAAATGGAAAATAAAGAATACATTCTTGATTATCCTAAATTTACTCCAGAAATGAAGAAAACCCATACAATTCTCGTTCCTTCTTTCCTTGATTCTCATATGGATATTCTTGCTGGCGCCATTGAAAAGATGGGTTTCAAAACCAAAGTTCTTCAAAACAAAGAAACCATTCTTGTTCGTGAAGGACTTAAATACGTTCATAACGATACATGTTATCCCGCCACATGTGTTATTGGACAATTTATTGATGCGTTAAAACATGAAGAAGATGTTCATCACCTCGCATTAATTCTTACTCAAACTGGTGGAGGATGTAGGGCCACAAACTACGTTCCTCTTCTTAGAAGAGCCCTAGAAAACGCTGGCTTTGGCTTTGTGCCTGTGATTACATTGAACCTTGGCGATTTAAAAAAGAGTGAAGGCATTGATATAACTTTACCTTTCTTGATGAATCTTCTAGCAGCCATTACTTATGGGGATACCATAATGTATCTACATAACAAAACACGTTCTTATGAAATAGAAAAAGGTTCTTCAGATAGCCTTGTAACTAAATGGAACTCATATCTAAGAAACGAACTTCGAAATGGCAGAGGCTCTTCACTAAGACAAATAAGAAAGAATCTTAAGATGATTGTTAAGGATTTTTCTTCTTTGCCAATCGAAATAACAAACAAACCAAAAGTAGGTATTGTCGGTGAGATTTACGTTAAATATTCCTCGATTGGCAATAACAATCTAGAACAATTCTTAATCGATGAGGGAGCAGAAGTCTGTGTCCCAGGCGTTTTTGGATTTTTATTATATTGCTTTGCTAACGGAGAATACGATCATCGTTACTACGGAACAAAATTATCGAAGAAGATATATAACACCTTCTTATTAAAATTTATCACTCATTATGAATCTTTGATGATCAAATCAATTAAGAAATATTCTTCCTTCACGCCAATGAAACCGTTTAAAGAAACAAGGAAAGAATCATTAGGCATCATCAAACATGGTGCAAAAATGGGTGAAGGATGGCTACTTTCTGCTGAGATGAAAGAACTCATCAAAGAAGGATATCCAAATATTGTTTGTGCTCAGCCATTTGGTTGTCTTCCTAACCACGTATGTGGCAAAGGAGTCATGAACAAGCTTAAATCTTTGTATCCTGAAACCAATATAACTCCAATCGATTACGATTCATCTGCTAGTAAGGTAAACCAAGAAAATAGAATAAAGCTAATGCTTGCTCTTGCTAGAGAAAATAGTAAGAAAAAAAGAATAAACATATCTTAAATCGAGGGCTTGTTTGTTTCTTATGCGCTGCTTACCATATCATCATGAATAGATGTCATTGGTGCAATCTCAATAATTCTAAATATGTCAAATATCACGATGAGGAGTGGGGAATACTCAATTTAGATGATCATTATCTCTTTGAGATGCTTTTATTAGAATCTTTCCAAGCAGGCTTATCTTGGGAATGCGTCTTAAACAAAAGAGATGAGTTTCGTAGGTGCTTTTTGGATTTTGACGCAGAAAAGATCACAAAATTCACTGATAGCGACATTGAATTATTACTACAAAATGAAGGCTTAATAAGAAATAGATTAAAGATGAAGGCGGCAATAAATAACGCAAAAGTCTTCCTTGCTATAAAAGATGAATATTCTTCATTTAAGAATTTTTTGTATACGTTCTGGGATAAGAAAATCATCTTTGAAAACAATAAGACAACAAACTCTTTATCAGATTCAATATCAAAAGACTTAAAGAAAAGAGGAATGAAATTTGTTGGTTCAACAATCATTTATTCTTTCCTACAAGCTGTAGGTATAATTAACTCACACGAAGAATCTTGTTTTTTGTACCAAAAGGAGTAAACATGAAAGAAATTGCATTTAATGAATTGAAATTCAATCCTACAGAGATTTTTTCTGAAGGATGGCCAGAGCTTGTAACTGGTAAATCGGGGGACAAAGTAAACGCCATGACAATTTCGTGGGGTAATATCGGATCTTTATGGGGACATGGGTGCGGGATGCCAGTGGTCACAATATATGTTAGACCACAAAGATTTAGCAAAATTCTATTAGATAAAGAAGATTGCTTTACTTTATGTTTCTTCGATAAGAAATATAAAAAAGAACTCGGATATTTAGGTTCTCACTCTGGTAGAGACGAAGATAAAATTGCTAGGGTTGGATTTTCATCTACAAGCTTAGATGAATATTCTTATATCAATGAAGCGAATATGGTTTTTGTATGCCGCAAACTTTACCAACAAACAATGAAAGAAGAGTGTTTCATCGACAAAAACGTGGTTTCTGATTGTTATCCTAAGAAAGATTTCCATGATCTTTATATCGCCAAAATCGAGAAAGTCCTCATAAAGGAATAGAAGAAATACTCATTTTGATGTTAACATTACTAGGATGCGCTTGTAGCTCAGCTGGATAGAGCGTTCCCCTCCTAAGGGAAAGGTCAGGAGTTCGAATCCCCTCAAGCGCGCCATAAATATTTGAGTGTCTGATGCAACGTGTCAGACTTTTTGTTTAAGCATTAAAAGCCAAACGTAAGGAAAAAATACGCCTGCATCTTTATGTGGTGTTAAGTTATTAAAAGAACTATACAAACAAAACTAAGTTTTAACCGTTCTGCTTATTAGTAACAAAAAGCAGTAATTTTCATTGAATTTTTCACTTCATGATATATAACAATGTTTGTTTTTGCTTATTAGCAAAGGAGAAACTTATGAAGAAGAAAATATTGTTTGTTACCTTGTTGTCTCTTGTCGGCGCCTTATCAAGTTGTGCGAATAAAGATGATTCTAAAGGAGTTTCTTCGGAAATATCATCTAGTATTTCGTCTTCAGATTCTTCTAGTGTAAGTTCTTCCTCTAATGGCAGTTGGACAGATAAACAAAAACTTTTGATGAAAACTTATTGTGGTTCAGTCTTGCCGTATCCTGAAGGCTTATTTACAGGAAAGGTAACCTTTCAACAACAATATGATTCATCAAGTAAGCAAAATTGTTTAGTTATTTTTGATGAATCAACCTCGTTTACCTTAAAAGACTACTATAAGCTTTTAGAAGAAAATGGCTGGACAACTATTTCTTCATATAATGGAAACAAAGCTCAAACACAAAGCAGCACTCAATACGTTGAACTCACAAAGAATTCCGATGATCGAAAAGCTGGATATGAGATGATGTATTATTTCGTTTCTGGGGAAGATTATTCTTATAACTGCCTTGTTTGCTATAACTATTTTTCTTCTTCAAGTAGAGAAGATAAAACTTGGTCTGAGGATGATAATACCGTTATCGATTATGTCACGACAACGACATTGCCTTATATTGCTTTAGGTGAAAAATATACCATCACCAGTGTAAGCGAGAATCAACTCTACATGTATGACTACTATACAAAGGATTTATCTAAAGAATATGCGGATGTTCTTACTAAGAATGGCTATGTTTTAGATCAAAAAGCAAGCCAAGAAAACGATGCATATTTCCTTAGCAAAACTTTTGATAACGGAATAACAATCGATATTTTGATTCGTTATTTCAACGGCAATAACGTCTATGTCTACTTCACACCAAAGATTGATGAATATAGTTCTTGGCCATCAGAAATTACAAAGCCAGTCGAAGAATCTTGCAAAGTCTCTATTCCAGAATTTAGCGTCAAGAAAGGCGGGAAATACAAAGCATACGAAAAACATGGTGTTCACTATATTTATACGGAAGACTATGATGAAAAGTTTGATTACTATTCTTATATAGAAGATACAAGAAGTGAGCTTTTCTGCTGGGAAGAAACGTTAAGTTTTAGTTCGTATATCTTACGTGACGATGATGATAACAACACTGGATTTATGATCTATTTCCAAGAAACGAAACCAACTAGAATTTTTACTTCATTTTGGCCAGAAAATGGAATTAGCAAAGGATTAGAAGATTCACTAGATGTCACAAATGTAGATATTCCTAGCTTGGATATTCCTTCTTTCTCATTAACCAAGGACATCAAATACGAAGTAAAAACTCAAAAAGACTATGATGCCTGTTATAACTATTACCTTGCTCTTTTAAGCGTTCAATATAGTGGAACTTACTCTGAAGAAACAATCGCCAGTCTTGCTAAAGACTATGCCGATTCTCAAGTTACTATCGGAGTTACTCTTCTTGCTTATGATTCTAAGCAAGAAAATCAAACAGACTATGTAACTAGATACAAAGTTAACGAAGCCTACAAAGATGCCTTATATAATGCTGGTTGGTATAAAGTTCCAGAGTCTTGGGGAGATATTTATGAAGATCCAACAGGACAAGTGAAAGCAACGATAATTAATACCCCATCATCAGAGGTTGGCCTAACAAAGATTGCCTTCTCTAAAGGTAGTGGAGAGGCACACACTCCGACATTCAAATTCTCTAAAGATAGCTATGAGATGGGGGAAGATGGAAGACTTACCTTAACACTAGAAAAGAATATGATCCCATATGAAGTAAGTTATTCTTCTAGCGATACGACAGGGAATATCAATGTTAATAATAATGGAGTTGTTACGACAAGTGCTAACGTTAAAGACGGAGATTCCGCAATAATAACTGCCTCTTATGTTGATAAGGACGGTGTTCAGCATTCGACATCTTGCACAATAAAAATTGTTGGCAAATGGACTTACAAGAAATCTATAGATAAGGTTGAGGAACTTTTGACAAACAAGGGATATTCTGGTTTTACAAGAGAAGACTTGATTAGTCCTGGTAAGAAAGTCATTGGCGAGAAACTTACCGTTGATTTAGGAAATTCAATTACCAAAGAAGATGCCAAAACGATGATCAAAAACGATTTGGTGCCAAGCGAATTTACTTCAAGCCTTTGGGAAAAAGTTACAAACGACGATGATGAAGATGACGCACTTATTCCAAGCATCGGGAAGAACTCGTTAACAAGAGCAATGTCTTTCAATCCAAGCAAAGCCGTATATAGTAAGAGTAATCCAAGTGATTTAGAGAAACTCTATTGTTATTACCGCACTGATTATTCCTATTTCACATTATCTTATTTTGTCTATACGGCAGAGAATGGCAATATCATTCTCTACGTTGAAGCATCAAAATTCTAATTCACAAGCCATCTTGCGTCTTTACAAGGTAGCTTTTATACAAAGCGAGGAAAGAAATTAAGCCTGAATAGACATTTTTATTGACAAGGCAAGTTTGAATAATTATCCTTAATAACGCACTTGAAAGAGTGTTACTGGGTCATTAGCTCAGCTGGGAGAGCGCCTCCATGGCATGGAGGAGGTCATCGGTTCGATCCCGACATGATCCACCAATCGAAATGTCAGACGAATCTTAAGTGGTTCGTCTTTTTTTTGTACTTTAATCTCAAATACTCTATGTATCAAACTACCAAAACTACAAAAACTTGCAAAAAAAGTAGATAGGAATATGGAAATAAAAAGAGATCTATATTTAAATCAACTAATTGATAAAGAAAATAATGGGCTAGTAAAGGTAATTACTGGTCTGAGAAGATCGGGCAAATCTTATTTGTTGAACATCTTATTTAAAAAACATTTATTAAATGAAGGAATTGATAAATCTCAGATTATATCTTTTGCCTTCGATAATACGGAAGACGTGATGAAATTAGATAAATATCTGCCTGAGGAGCCCACTTTGATTTACGACTCCAGAAAGAATTACCTTGTAAACTCTAAGAAATTTATCCTCTATATTAGAGATTTAACTAACAATGAAAAGAAATATTATTTGTTACTAGATGAAATTCAGTTACTAGATAAATTTGTAATGACCTTAAATGGTTTTTTATCACATGAAAACTATGACACCTATGTTACTGGAAGCAATTCTAAGATGTTATCTAGCGATGTTATAACCGAGTTCAGAGGCAGGGGCGATCAGATTCATATTCATCCCTTATCATTCAAAGAATTTTATGAAGCTATAAATAAGCCTTTTGATGAGGCTTATTTAGACTACCAATATTATGGTGGAATGCCTTATCTTTTGAATATAAAAAGTGAGAGTGAAAAAGAGCAATATTTGAAAAATCTTTTTTCTGAAATCTACATCAAAGACATAACGGATAGAAATGGCATTAAGGATATAGATTCGTTTCAAAAATTATTAGAAGTTTTATCTAGTTCAATTGGTTCCTACACAAATTCAACCAAATTAGAAAAAACCTTTAAAAGCCAAGAGAATATCGTTTATGGCCATGATACGATTATGAATCATATCGAATATACAAAGAACGCTTTCCTATTATCTGAAGCAAAAAGATATGACATCAAGGGAAGGAAATACATTGGAACTAATTCAAAATATTATTTCACCGATATAGGTTTAAGAAATGCTTTGATTAATTTCAGACAATCTTAACCTACTCATATCATGGAGAATATCATTTATAACGAATTGATCATAAGAGGATATAACGTAGACGTTGGTGTGGTTGAAGTAAATGAACCAAACGAAAAAAGAGTATATGTATCAAAACAATTAGAAACCGATTTTGTCTGCAATAGAATTGGCGAAAAAATATACATACAGTCCGCTTATTCAATGGAAACTTTAGAAAAACTTACTCAAGAAAAGAAATCATTAATAAATATCAAAGACAGTTTTAGAAAGATGATTATTGTTAAAGACTCCATACATAAGTACTACACCGAAGAAGGAATCGAAGTCATCAGTTTAAAAGAATGGCTCTTAGGATAGACGAAGTTTGTTAGCCATTTCCCAGTGCTATATAATTCTTATATGCTTTATAAAACGATTTTCGAAAGAGTTAAAGATGGAGACACAATTAGCATTTTAACTAATTTGATTTCCGATCGTTTTGCTCTAGATGATCCTGGATACGTCTCTTTCGTTCAAGATAAATTGGCTACTAGAAAAGAAATAGAAAAGCTATACAAGAACTTCAATTTTATTGGACAATCATTTCGCGTTTTTCTTCATGAAATAGTCCTTGAAATGAAAGGCAACAAATTAAAAGAAAGACAATATTTTCTGAATAATCAAAAAGAAACCATTGCCGACATCAAAAAGAGAATAAATGATTGCTATGCATGCCATCTTAACATAGAAAAAGAACTAACAAACTATTTTTGGAAACACGATAAAATATTTAAATCCATGGGTTTTGATAGGTATTTTTTGAAATTTAAATTTGAATCTTTATATGAATTAAAGAATGGAATAGACAGTATTGATATGTATTTAAGACTAGATGATGATTTAAAAAAGATTTTCATTGATGAAGTAAAGGATGATTGGGGCGATAAAATAAACGGCTTTCAAGATCCTGCCATATATCTTAATGGAAAATGCATATTTGCCTCGATAAGTCATGAAGATGCTTATTTTTGGCATATAAAAGAATGATAAATACTGACATGCAACCGATAGTTGCTAAAATGAAAAGCAGACTTTCTTGTTCAAAGAGAGACGCAACTTTAATCTTAAAGCCATCGATAGGAGAAAAAGAATTATGAACATCGAAATTGCAAACCGCTTAGTTAACTTAAGAAAGAAAAATGGACTATCTCAAGAAGAGTTAGCAAACAAATTGGGTCTATCCCGCCAAGCTGTATCTAAATGGGAAAGAGCCGAAGCTTCCCCTGACACAGATAATCTTATTTGTTTAGCAAAGTTATATGGAATATCTTTAGATGAACTTCTTAAGACAGATGATGGAGTAGAAACAATCGTCGAAGAACAAGTAAAAGATAGGGCTGATGAAGAAAAGAATGATGAAGAAGAAAGCAAGCCCGAAGAAGAAAAGTCAGAAGAGGAGAATGAAACCAATTATAAAGATGGAATCCATCTTCATAGTGCTGATGGAGATAAGATTCATCTTACAAAAGATGGCCTTCTTATCCAAGATAACGACGGAGATGAAATTTGTATCAAAGGCGGAAAGATAAACATAAAAGATGGTGGTAAGGATGTTAAATTCCATAAAAAAGGTGAAGTATCTAGAATCGTTGAAGGCTGTGTCGTTGGCTCATTATTATTCATTGTTACTGTCTTATATGTTACTTTAGGATGTTTATTCGACGGAGTTTGGCCATATCCTCTTGTTTGGCCAATTGGCTGGATTGGTTTCTTGCTTGTTCCTCTTGCTGCTTGTATCTTTGAAACAATCAGAAAGAAAACATTTGTCTCTTTTGAGGGAGCGATTGTCTTTATAAGCGTTATTGCATATATGATACTTGGCTTTGTCTTTAACGCCTGGCATCCAGGATGGGTGGTCTTCTTTGCAATACCTCTTTATGCAATATTTTCTAGTGCGATGGATAAAGTGTTAAGAATCAAAGAAAGGGATAACGTTATAAACATTAATCTAGACGATAAAGAAGACGAAGAAGAATAACTAATGGAGCGAATCTCGCTCCATTTTTAAAACTTAATAGCTTTAATGTTCGTTTAAGGTTTCTCATTATAATTAGTTTGAGGAAACAAGTATGCATCTATTACTAGTTGATGACGAAAAAGACTTTGTTAAAGCGCTTAAAACCATTCTTGAAGCAAACTGCTATACCGTTGAAACGGCCTTTGATGGTGAAGAGGCGCTTTCCTACGTTATCGGCAATCATTTCGACTGCATTCTATTAGACGTAATGATGCCAAAACTTGATGGATATTCTTTTCTTAAGAAAATAAGAGAAGGCGGAAATAAAACTCCTGTCATCTTCCTTTCCGCTAAAGGAGAAATAGATGATAAGTTAAAAGGCTTTGAACTTGGTGGAGATGATTATCTTCCTAAGCCTTTCTCTGCAAAAGAACTTCTAGCTCGTTTAAAGGCAATCATTAGAAGGAAAGATCAAGTATCCAATTCTAACCTAACGTTTGAGGATTTAATTTTAGACACTTCGGCATATACAATTTGCTGCAACAACAAAAAAGAGGGGCTTTCTAGTAAGGAATTTCAGATTTTGGAATTATTTTTCCATAAACCAGATAAACGATATAACGCAGAAGAAATTCTTTCTGAAGCATGGTCTTTTGATTCTTATGCGGATGTGTCTTCTGTTTGGGTATATCTTTCAAACATCAGAAAGAAATTAGAATCAATAGGATCAAAGGTAAGGATTACTTCAGTAAGAGGAATCGGCTATAAGATGGAGATAAAGAATGTTTAAGAAACTCAGAAGAAAGTTCTTTCTTTTAGTAAGCGGAATAACTTTCGCTTCGCTTTTTCTTATTATTCTCATTTTGAATGTAACCAACTATGCGACTACAACGAATCGCTTAACTGAAAGATGTAACTCCGTTCTTAGATTGGAAAACAAAAACGATCCACATGGAGAGAATAGGAAAGAGGTTACCCCTCATTATTTTATTGTTACAAACAATGATGGTACCTATACCTACTCCGATACGATGGCTTTTCCTTATTCGGAAGATGAGTTTAAATCTCTTGCCGATAAGGCTTTTTCTTCGAGCTCATCTGATGGATATGCTGGATATTTGTATTTTGCAAAAGAGGGGAATAAGGCTGCGTTTATTGATGCTAGGAGTGAGATAGAAAGTTTCCGTAATACCCTTATTGTTTCCTCTAGCGTTTCTTTTGGCGCATTTTTAATAATCTCGGTTTCTAGTTTTATTTTCTCTCGCCCAGTTACAAAACCTTATGAAAGACTTTATGACTCAGAAAGAAAATTTCTTACAAACGCTTCACATGAATTAAAAACCCCTCTTGCCATCATTATGGCTAATTTGGACGTACTTTCTGTAACATATCCAGAAAATCAATGGGTTGAATCTAGCATCGAACAATCTAATAGAATGAAGGGTTTAATAAATGAGATGGTTTCATTAAATAAGATTGAAGAGTTATCAGGCACATCAAAAATGGAAGATTTTGATATTGCTAATGATTTATCTGAAGCAAGTGAAAGTTATCTTTCCTTATGCATGAAGAAAAACGTTTCTTTAAATCTAGATGTTCCTGAAACATCGACATATAAAGGAAACGAAGAGCTCATTCTAAAACTATTCGGAATATTGCTAGACAACGCTTGCAAATATGTTAATGAAAATGGTTATATCAACATTTCCTTAAAAGAAGAAAAGAAAAAGACAACAATTATCTTTTCTAATAGTGTTGCATCCCTAAATAAAGAAAAACTATCTCACTGTTTCGATAGATTCTATACCTTTAACGAATCAAGAAATCGTGCGGAAGGAGGCTATGGAATAGGCCTTTCAATTGCTAAAGCCATAGTAAACGAACACCATAGCGAGATTGAAGCAAAATCAAATAAAGAAGGCAATGAAGTATCTTTTGTTCTTTCTTTGAAAAATCTCTAATTCATTTAAGGCTCCGTTAAGGTTCCATTTTTAGGATATAGCCATGAAGGAGATAAACAATATGAAGAAAAACATAATTGCCTTAACAGCCTTGAGCATTGCCTTCCTTGCCTCATGTGCAAATAATGATGGAAGTAGCTCAAATTCATCTGCAAGCGGATTAAATTCCGTAACAAATTCAGATACAGCATCCTCCGTTAGCGGAAACTATACAAATGAACAATTTTCTTTTGAAGAGGAAGAATATCCAGATATCGAAAGCGATTTTGCCTCGCAAACTGCAGAGACGTTCTCAGAAGGAGAACAAATTGATGTTTCCTCTTATGAAACTGGAAGTACAAATACCATCAAAAATGGAGGAACATACATTCTTTCTGGAACCAATGCCAATGCAAGAATAGTTATCAAAACATCTGATGAAATCAAACTCATTCTTAATGGCGTTAACCTAACTTCTTTAAGCGATTCACCATTAGAGATTCAAAAAGCAAGTAAGGTCACTATATACGTTGCTTCAGGAACAAAAAACTATTTTGCTGATTCAGAAGCAAACACCCTTGAAGCAGCAATCCTTGTTAAAAAAGTCCCATTATCAATCGAAGGAGAAGGCTATCTCTATGTTGCAGGAAATGGACTTGCGACAGATGAAATCGATTCTGGCGTTGCAATTCAAGATGCAAAAGGCGTCTCTATAACTGATACCCACATTCTTGTTACTGCAAGTAATTCTCATGCCATTAAAGCCAAGCTTGGTTTTAGCGCAACAAACGCAAAACTATCTTTGATTTCTTCAAAAGACGCCATCCATACTGGTTCCGATACGGATGATGATGGAAACGTAACGGATGTTGGAAATGTTAGCATCACCAACTCCGTTCTTGCTTCAAAAACCAATGGAGATGGCATTGATTCTGAAGGAACAATTACAATCACAAACTCAACAACGCATATTGAAACAGAGGGCGTATTTGTACTCTACGAATCTTCTAAGGATACTGATGGAACACTTTATGAAGATTCTAGATATGTGAAGAGTGGATCCTCTTATAAGAAAATTGCCAGCGATGATTTAAATAAATACTCAACACGTTATTACCTTGAACAAAAATGTAAAGGTGTGAAGAGTGATGGAGCGATCAAAATTTCTGGTGGAACGCATTACTTATATACGACCGATGATTGCGTTGCTTCTGATACATCGATAGATATTCTTGCTGCAGACTATACTTTCTACACTCTCGATCAAGCTATTAATTCCGATCAAGCGCTCAATATCGGCCAAGAATCAAGAACCGAAAACACTTCTGATTTTGTGATTAGAATCTTCCATTCTTACGAAGGTATTCAAGGTGGAAATATTAATTTCTATGATGGCTATACATATATTGTTAGCGAAGATGATGGAATCAACGCCACAAGCGATACTGATGGCTATTCAATTTCAATGAATTTCCATGAATATAGCACAGTTCTAGTTAACGCCAATGGAGATGGAATCGATAGCAATTCTAATGTCACAATGGATGGAGGAAATCTCTATGTCTTTGGCCCGACATCTGGTGGTGATTCTTCCTTAGATTTCGATGGAACCTTTACCTATACTGGTGGAACGATTCTTGCCTTCGGACAACAAGGTATGGTTCAAACACCAAACACAAATTACATTAACGTTCTTTCATTTAACTTATCTTCTTATTCTGAAGGAGCTATTGTTTCTGTCGATGATGGAAGCAATGAATGGAGCGTAATTCTTCCAAAGAGCTATTCTAAACTTAACGTTATTGTTGGATCAGCTAGCATAACCTCTGGAACAACTTATTCCTTATATTTGAATCCTACAACAAATGCTGTATATAAGAATGGAGTATATGTTGGAAGCAAGGCTTCTTCCGGAACTTCAAGTATTTCATTAGCTGCATCTAAAGGGCTTAGCACCTATGGGACATCATCCGGTGGCCAGGGTGGTGGAGGCCAAGGAGGAGACCGTCCAGGTGGCCAAGGTGGTCCTGGCGGAAGATAAAAACATCGCTTAACAACATTAAACGCTAAAAATACCCTTGATTTATAGGTGATTTAGCGTTTTTTGAATTTTTACTTCATATTTTTAAAAGAGATGTATACATAAGATACAAATATTCAATTAACGGCTTTATTTATAAGCCGAGTAGAACTATAATCCATAAACGGTTTTTGGAGGCGTGTCCTTATGGATATAGTTTTGTCTGTCATAAGCGATCAAAACTTCTTAGGCGCAATAATAGCTTCGATCGTTTTCATCATCATCGGATTCATTCTTAGAAGGCTTGAATTTATCGGCAAGCACGGAAGAGGAATTCTTAACACTGTTGTTATGAAAGTTGCCATTCCTTGCATGGCTTTTTGCGCATTCATGTCCGACTTTAATCAAGAAGATTTTGTTGCAAACTTACTTATCTTTGTCTTCGATATGGTTTTCTACGTTATCTTCTTGTTAATTGGAAATCTCATTTTCATCAGGCAACGTAAAGAAAAAAGAAAGATATATGCGATCCTAATGGCCATAGGACAATTAACTTTTTTCTCGATGCCTATTCTTGCTGCAACATACGGGACAGATAGTGGAATTCTTATTCCTACTTCCTTAATGTCTATTGCTTTTAGAATTTTCACTTACTTATATTCTTACGTAACAATCACTGGAGAAAAAATCACCAAAGAAAATTTTGGTGGAACAATGAGAAAAATCTTTGTTAACCCAATCATGATTTGCATGTTTGTTGGCTTAATCATTTGGGCTACGCAAAACTACATGTGGCAAGTAACTGTTGGAGATGCCTCATACGGTTTCTTAAGAATTGATAAGACGGTTCCTGCATTATATAAAATCTTCCAGTTTGGAAATAATATGGCTACCCCTCTTTGCATGTTAACGATTGGTGTTACATTAGGCGAAGCAAAATTCCTTGATACGATTAAAAATGGCTTAGCTTGGTTCATTTCTGCTCTCAGAGCGATTATTGTTCCTCTTTGCATATTAGGACTTTGTATTCTAATTCAGCTAACTGGTTGGATGCATTTTAGCGAGTTACAACTTGCCGCTTTGGTTATTGGAAATGCTGCGCCAGTTGGAGCGGTGGTCGGAGTGTATTGCGTTAACGCAAATAAAGAAGCGTATGTTGCCTCCGACTCCATCTTCCTTTCAACGATTTTATCCCTTGTTGGAATTCCATTGCTCTTCGTGCTAATCAAACTAACAATGACTTTGCCATTGTTTGCATAATCATATTTATTACATAAATACTCTTTCTATAGTATCATTAGCAAGTCTCTAGGAGAGGGTTGTTATGAAGAAAAAAACTATATCAACAATTTTGTGCTTATCTGCTTTTTTGCTTGTTTCTTGTGTTGATGGAACAAAAAAAGACAATTCATCTTCTTCAAATGTTGAAAGTTCTTTTTCATTGTCCAGTGAAGATGATTCGATAGATTCCAACGTTCCTTCCGAAGGAATTTATGTATCTTTTGCTTCGGAAACGGCAATTGTTGGAAGAGCCTTCATGGAGGCGTTTTCTCCAAATGTTTATTTCAATGGCAAGAAAACAACGTTCTCTTCATTGAGCTCTTTTAGTCTCAAAAAAGGCAATGAAATCTTTTCTCTTTACGATTTATTACTAGACTCTGGAGAATACAAATTTACTGCTAAAAAAGGCACGTATTCTTTTGAAAAGAACTTAACCTTATCTGAGGGAAATCCTCAAACTGCAACAGAAGAGAGGGGATATAGCCAAGTTAGCGAATCAAACGCTAAAAAATACGCTCTTCAAAATGCAAAATACGCTGGTTCATTAGGCGAAGGGAAAATGCCATCAACTGGCAATGTTAAATTACTAGTTATACCTTTTACTTTTTCTGGTGGTCCATCTTTTAATGATGAGGAACTTAATGCCATCGAAAAAGGCTATTTTGGCAAAAAAGAAGAAACAGGATGGGAGTCTCTTGCTTCATATTATGAACAATCTTCCTATGGAAAACTTCATATTTCAGGAGAAATTGTTAATACATATAAATGTTCATATACAGAAGAGGCCGCACAAACAGAATTTAGCAAAAATGACTCTTTTGTTGAAAAAATCGTTAAAGAAGCAGTGGATTATGTTTTTGCTAATAACAGCAATCTTGAAAATGAACGTTCTTCTTTTGATTACGATAATGACGGTTTCTTAGATGGAATCGAAATCATCTATAAGGCAAATAGACAATATCAAATAGGCCCAGGGCAAGGTAGCTCAATTTGGTGGAACTTCACTTCAAGCATTGAAGAAACTAAAGCCGACAAAGAAATCCCGACTCCAAAAAGATATTTCTGCAGCAACATCAAACAACTTAGAACTGGTTATTATTCTCCAAATATTGATGCGCATACCCTCGTTCATGAAACTGGACATATGCTAGGAATCAATGATTTTTATGATTACAACGGTGCGTCATATCCAACAGGTGGGGCAGATATGATGGAACTAAACATTGGTGACCATTCTTCTTACGCTAAATATCTTCTTGGCTGGGTTAGACCAAAGGTAATCGATGGTCTATTAGATGATTTTGAATTAGAAATCTCTGATTTTGCCTCAAGTGGAGACTGCATAATTTTAAGGAATACAACAACTGACCCTTGGAATGGCACCCCATATGATGAATACTTAATCATGTCATATTACACCCCAACTGGCTTATATGAACAGGATTCCAAAGGCTATAAAGAGTGGGCTTCTGGATATGGAACAGGCGGAACATACTCTTATTCAGGTCTTCAAATTTATCACGTTGATGAGAGACTTTATAACAGAGTTGGCTCAACCTACGTTCCAGGAACTAACAGTTTAACTAACACCATTTATCAATATACGGATGATATCTTATCATCAAGCACAGAGGTCAATAACAAAAACATTCTTGTTAAAGACTATGCCTTCCAAAGCACAAGCAATACGAACTCTTATTCGTGTTCAATCTTAAACGGTTCAATAACTTCAGGTAGCAATTTTAAGGAGATATCTCTTATTCCTGCTTCAGGAAATGCTAATCTATTCAAGGCAACTCAAAAGAATCAGAAATGTTCCAATTTAGGCACGACTGAAGCGCTTATGGGTTTAAGCGAATTTGGTTGTGAATATAACGGATTCTCCAAAGATAAAATGGCAGATTGCTTCCCTAATGGAACTCTCTTTGATGATGGAAGCGAACTTGAATACAATTTCTTCGTCTCCAAACAAAGTGAAGATAAAATTACAGTCAGATTCATTAAAAACTAAACAAGTGACATTTCCTATCTTTCTCTCATGTTATAATTGCTTTGTTATATAAATTGAGGGAAAAAGATGCTTTTAGAGGAAGGAAAACGTTATACCATCGTTACAAGAAGAGAATATTTTCCCATCCTTTTCGCCTTGAAGAGAAAACGTCCATCTTTGAATATTAAAATCATCGATAAAAACTCTTTTATAGAGATGGTTTCTTTTACTTTCAAAGTAGACCCAATTCCATTTTTGATTAGCCAAGGAATCGATTATTCTTCAGCTAAGAAATATGTTCATATTTTTCTTGTTGGAGATCATTCTAAAAACAAGAAGATAAAAGAACTATTTGATTCCATTCCTAAGGATTATTTCTCTTTTGACGAATATGGCTTAATCGAAATTAAACGTAGCAACATTCTCTTCCTAGAAGGAGAAGAAGATTTCGAATTGCATTCCTTAGCCAAAAGAAAAGGGATTGAATTCAAAGATATCACTTTAGCTGATTTAGAAATTTCTAAGATTAACGAAACTCATCCTAGAATCATATATTTTCAAAATAAATTTGCTCAATATTTCTATCTTTATTCTCAGATAAGAAAAAGATTGGTTTTACATCCGGAAGATAAAGACAAAATTCATATAGTTTATAGCGATGAATCTGATCGTTATTTCATCAATTTCTGTGCGGATTTGTTTGACGTTCCAACTCTTGTTTCTTCTAAGAGAAGTCTTATTTCTTTGCCTAGTGTAAAGAATAAGGTAAAAGATATCTTTGAAAACAAATCTTTTGCCTTTAAGGAAGAGGAAAACGAAGACTATGGATTGGAGCTACTTAAAGGACTGATTGATAAATATAAATTATCGTCCTTGCCATCTTTCTCTTTTGCCTATGCAAATCTTTTAGAGATTTTATCTACAACGGCCTATGGGGAGAGTAGCACCAATATTGGAGTAAGTGCGTCGAATGATTTTGCCCTCGATCAAGATGGCGATAACTATGTAACAAACTTTAAACACGATGTTTTTTATCATATCGAAAGTGATAAAGATGTTTTGCCAGACAAAGAACTTTTAGAGTTAGGCGTTAATCCTTCATACGTTAAAACATCCTTGGATAGAAGACTCAAACTTAATTATTTGGAATATAACCATATCAGCATTTTATCTCGTGTAAGACAGCATTTAAGCGAAAAGCTTTTTGATTCAGAATTCATCGAAGAGCTTGGCTGGAAGAATGATATAGAGCTCTTTGCAAATGACAACACCGGTTTCTTTACGACCAAGGCAAAAGAACTCTATGTTTCTAATCAACTAGACAAAGCCTTCTATTACAAGCCATATGAAAACATAAGAACTTACGACCATTCTTTTAAAGGAATTGATGCAAAACTCTTTGAGGAAAATAAAGTCTATTCTTTAACAAACCTAGAGAACTACATCAAATGCCCTTTCCAGTATTTGTTAAATGAAACGATTCCATCCACAAACGATGATCCACATTCTCGCTACATTGGCACCTTGATTCATAAGATGTGTGAGAATTTAATGCGTAAGGAATATGACTTTGAAAAAGAATGGAATAAGGCAAAAAACACTTTCTTAGAATCTTTCAAAAATAGCGGTTTTGAATACACTCCATATGATGATGTTTTGCTTGATTTATTACATCATCGTTTAGAAAGGATTATTCCTATTCTAAGAAAACATAATGAAGAGATGTTATTAAAAGACGTGGGAAATGACGCTGAAATTTCGATTTATTTCAATTTAGTGAAAGATGGAAAGACATATCCATTTAAAGGAAAGATAGATAAAATAGTTCGCACAAAAGATCCTAATTCTGATAAGGAATATTACACGATAATCGATTATAAATCTGGACAAGAATCTTTCATTCTTACTAATACGATTCTTGGCTCTTCTGTTCAACTACCTCTATATTATTACGCCCTTAGCAAACTTGACTTAGAAAATCCAGATAACGCTAAGGTAAAGGCCTTAATTGGCAATGCTAGCTTTGGTGGCTTTGGTATTCAAAAAGTGTATGCCAATTCTACAAAAGCCTTCTTTTCTTCAAAGCCAGCAGATGTTTTAAGCGAAAATTCTGTAACCGATTATACGAAGTTAGTTGGCGTTGCTCTTGATAGTAAGGACTATTTCCTTTCTTTCGATTACACCAGCGTTAACGAAAAGAACAAGATTCTAAATTATGGTGGCAAATATCTTTTCAAAAAAACAACCTTTATCGATGAAGAGCCAGAATGTGATCAAAACATTATTAAGAATAGCAAACTTCCAAAATATAACTTTAATGATTTGATAATGGACTCTATTGTAGGAATGGTAAGAGCGTTAACAGAGATAACCAATTCCCATTTCCCGATTAAACCAACCCACATGGGAGATCTATCGAGTAATTCTTTAGATGATTTTGCTTGTAAATATTGCCAATTCAAGGATATTTGCTACCACTCGCCAAGTGATTATGTTTCGTATAAAAAAGCAATTAATCAGCATTATGGCTTGTTGAAAGGGGAATGATTATGGCGTTTAACAAAGAACAAAGTTTAGCAATAGAAGCCCCTATGGACATCGATGTCCTTATTAGCGCAGGCGCAGGAAGTGGCAAAACAAAAACATTATCTAGACGTGTTTGCTCTCTTTTAGAAAGCAAACAAATTGAACCATCAGAACTCTTAATTCTTACTTTCACGGATAATGCTGCCCATGAAATGAAAGAAAGAATTATCAAAGATCTTAAAGGAGATAAATATCCTAGAGCCAACGAAGTATATTCTGCCCATATCCAAACATTCGATTCTTTCTCTTCATACTTAGTAAATAAATATGCGTCAAGACTTGGTATTGCAGACCATGTCGTCGTTGCAAATGAATCAGTGATAGATTCGAAGAAAAACGAACTTCTTAACGATATCTTAAATGAGTATTATCAAAACCAAGAAAAGAAGGAAAGAATAAAGAATGTATTATTCAAACATTCCATGAAGAATGATGATTTCTTAAGAAAGAACATTCTTAGTTTTTCTGAAGCCTTAGATAAGATTGTTCCTTCAAAACGCAAAGAGCTTCTTAACGAATATAACGAACGTTATTTTACAAGAGCCTTTTTTGACAATTGTCTTAA
>CAVKFY010000005.1:4404-8732 GCA_963655775.1 Alistipes communis | reverse complement strand
GGTTTATATAAGGTTTTCTTTCAAGTTAATTTCCCTTCTTTAATTAACGAACCAGAGAAACATTTAGGAGAATTAAAAACATTCTTTTCACAAAAAGAGAACTTCCTTTTAGATGTTAGAAATCTTGATATGTCTCCAAATGAAGATGTTGCAGCAATATATAAACTAATTATCCCCATCTTTGATTTAGAAGGCTGGGATTTCATTAAATTTGCTCAGGATTTTAAAGCTAAAAATGCGGACCTATTTCCTAAAAGGAACAAGGATTTAGCGTTAAAAGAATTAAAATCTCTTCTTATTGGTGGAGATGCTTTATACGATACATATCTTCTTCATTCCGATGTAGAAGATGAATTCAACTTCTATCTTTCTTTCAAAGACGATGTTAGCCTCATTTTAGAAATTACCAAAGAACTTGATAAACGCTTATTTGATTACAAGAGAATGAGTAATTTCTTTACTTTTGCAGATATCAATACCCTATCTTTAAGGTTGTTAACTGAAGATGAATTCTCTGATGTAGCAAAAGAAATAAGAGAGCGTTTCAAATATATCATGGTCGATGAATATCAGGATACGAATGATTTCCAAGAATATTTCATCGAGTCTCTTTTAAAAGAAAAGAGCAATGGAGAACGTTCTCACCTTTTCTGCGTTGGTGATGCCAAACAATCCATTTATGCGTTTAGAAATTCGAATGTTGCTTTGTTTAGAGCAAGACAAGAAAAATATAACGACGGGGATCCTTCTCATAAAGTAATTCCAATGAATAAGAATTATCGTTCTGGCCCAGGCTTACTGCATGATATTAACTACATTTTCGATTGCTATATGACTCTTGCTCATGGATCAATCACATATCTAGATGAGATGGAGCAACTTCAATACGATAAAGATGTAAATCTCTATCGCCTTCCTTATAACGATTTTGGCGTGTATAGAATTATTTCTAGCAGTGGAATCAAGGATGATTGGAATGCAAATTATGGCAGACAAAAAACTTATTTCCAAAAATGGGAAGCGCTCGCCATTATCAAAGACATCAAAGAGAAAATAGCAAATAAACATCTAGTTTATGACCGCGACATTCAAGGAACACGTCCTTGTGAATTAAGAGATTTTGCCATCTTGATGAGGACAAAGAAAGGCTTTGAACTATATCAAAAACTCTTTAATGAAGCTGATATTCCATTAAATAACATTCTTGCGAGTAACCTCAAAGAAATAAACGCAGTAATCTATCTTCAGTCCCTTTTGAAATTGATTGGCAAAATGCTTGAAAACGATTTATCTAATGTTAATGAGATTAAACACCTTTTTGCCTCGATATCTAGAAGCTATGCCTACCAATACGACGATCAAAGAATCTACGATCTAATTTCTTTTAAAGATCCCGATGGTAAGGATGACTTATTAGCAATAAAAAACGATCCATTATGGACTGAACTAGCTGATTTTATAGGTAACAACAGGGATTCATCTTTTAACGAAATATTCCTTAATTTGATTAATGAGTTCCATGTTATCGAGAAACTTTATCTTATCGGAAACGTGGATGATAACATTTCGAAGATCGAATCGATACACGCTTTAGTTTTATCCTCTGAGGCGGCAGGAGAAGGCCTAAAAGACTTCCTTAATCTTTTAGATAACATTAACAAATATTCATTAGATTTATCTGCAGACTCTATTTTCCAAAGCAAAGATGCAGTGGATATGATGACAATCCATGCCTCAAAAGGATTAGAAAGAAAAATCGTCTACATGCCTTATTCTTTCAATTCGCTTTCTGCTGGTAGCAATCTAAGCAAACCAGATTACATTTTCGATGAAAGGTTTGGCCTTCAACTTACTAATCTTGATCTTCCTTTGGATAAGGAACAAGAATCCATATATTCCTTGCCTTATATTCTTGCCGAGTCTTCTCCGAGTGAAAATGGCACGGAAAGAGATGAGCACGTTCGCTTGTTCTACGTTGCTTTAACTAGAGCGGAAAACACCATTTACATCGTTGGCGATTCCTATAAAACTCAAGAACAAGATCTCAAAGCGGAAACTTTATACGGGATGCTAGATTGTTGCCCAAATTATCAAGTATTCCATGAAGGATATCTTGAGGAAATGGTCAAAGATGGCGTTTTACCTAAAGATTTATTTAACAATTATCTCTCATTGGTTGAAGAGACTAAAAATCTTAAATTACCTTTGGATCCATCCCTTTTAAAGGAAAATGCAGAACTCTATGAAAAAATGGTTAATGAGTTTTATTTTTCGGCGATAAGAAACTCTCTTACTAATTCCATAGATGAAATCAAAAAAGTTTTGATGAATCACTACATGAATAAATTCAAAACGGATTCACTAAATCTGGATTTCCTTACAAGACTTTTTGATTTCTTACATACAAAAGTAAATCCATCTTCTTTTGATGAATACTTAGACTTCTTAAATGGAATAAAAGTAGATGACCCTGAATATGAAAAAGATGTTGAAGGAGAAAAAACGGAAGAAGGAGAAGAAGATATCGAAGGTTATTCTCGTGAAACGTTAACTAAAACTCTCGATGATTTTTCTAATGCCATACTAAATAAAACTTACGCTTATTTCATTCCTACAAAATCCAAACAAAACGATGAACATTTTGCTGAGCTTCTTTTGCCCGCCTTTGCTTTCGTCTACGATGGCATGGATTATTTAACTTATGTTTCTTATAAGACCGACGAATTTGAAGACAGATTCATACGTTCGAAAGTAGGATTTAAAGAAGAAACTGGCAAGGCTAAGATGCCGAAGCTAGATATTCCTAGTGGAGAACGTTTGAATAATGAAGAAATTGCCTTTGAGAAGAAAGAAAGAAAACGTGCGTCAAAAATAGTGTTAGTTGATGATGAAAATACCCTAGAAGAAGTTTTTGAATATGGAACTCATATGCATAGACTTTTGGAATTATTTGATTTCAACGATCCTGACCTTTCTTATATCAAAGACGAGAAAGAAAGGAAAATAATTGAAAAGGTTATCAATCTTTCTTTGATGAAAAAAGCCATGTCTTCCGATCAAATTTTTCAAGAATATGGTTATTTTGATAAAAAGTATCGTACGACTGGATTTATAGATTTAATGTTTATAAAGAACGGTCATATTAATATTGTTGATTACAAGAGTTCTGATATAGATGATCCAGCATATTGGGAACAATTACATACTTATCAAAGAAACATCCAAGAGATATTTAACGTTACTAGTGATGATATTTCGTTATATTTATTATCAATAATGAAAGGGGAATTTAAAGAAATTCCAGTAGAAGAAGATGAATAACGTTAAACGATTTTCGATATATTTTTCGATGCCAAGAGGTTTAATTGCAAGGGACTTTTACAATGCATTTTTGGTTTTTGAGAATGAAAAACTTACTTATTTTCTTGAAAATATCACCCAAGGAAAAATAGAAAAAGAAATTGAATTAGAATATTCTTCTGATGATTTTAATAAGTTGATAACCATGGCCTTAGAAAGCGTCGGTATGCCTAGAATTAAACGTAGCGATGTTACATTAGAACATGCGAAAATGCTCTTTGATAACGGGGAAGAAAAGACTTCTTTTGTTGAAAATAGAGAGTTTTGGAAGATTGCAAAAAGCTATATTCCTAAAAATTAAAACGAGGAACATTTATGAAAATATTAATCATTCGCCATGCCGAGCCAGACTATTCAATAGATTCTTTGACACCCAAAGGATTTCGTGAAGCAAATCTTCTATCTCTTTATCTTAAAAAACATTATCCTGAGATTTCTCGTTTTTATGTCTCAACCTTAGGAAGAGCAAAGAAAACTTTTGAAGCATCTTACTTATCCTATCCAAACGTTCCTTATGAATTATGCCCGTGGTTAGTTGAATTTAGAGGGTTGGTCAGAAGAGAAGACAAAGGCAATAGAATGGGCGGTTCATGGGACTTGCTACCTCGAGTCGTGGAAGAAGAAAAGATTTTATACACGGATGATTGGCATAAATCAAAGCTCTTCCAAGAAGAGGGAACAACCGCCAAAGAAGAATACGACAAAGTCATAGAAAACTTTGATCGAGTTCTTAAGGAAAATGGCTATCAAAGAAATGGTTTTAATTATGATGTTATCGATTCTAATCACAAAGTAATTGCATTCTTTTGCCATTTTGGTGTTGCAAGTGTTCTTATTTCTCATCTTATGAATTGCTCCCCGTGTTCAATATGGCAAAACACAGTTTTGTTGCCTTCATCTTTAACAGAATTTGTATCTGAAGAAAGGAGAGAAGGCCTTGCCTCATTTAGAGCAAATAAGATCGGTTC
>CAVKFY010000005.1:2490-4394 GCA_963655775.1 Alistipes communis | reverse complement strand
GAGTTAGGAAACGAGGACGAATCTTTTGCCGCACGTTTTTGCGAGTGTTACAAAGACGAAACTAGACACGATTAAATTCCAAAAACCACTCACAAAACCCCTATAAATTTGTTTTTTCTTATTATTTTTTCTATCCTATTGTTTCGTTAAAATGAAAATATAAGTAAAATATTTATATATTTTAAGAGGTGCCTTATGGAGAAAAGAGATAACGGAAATCGTTCGGTTAATATTCCTTTAAAGAAAAGGATTACTTTGCTATCTGGAAATGGTAGTTGGGATACTCATGGCATTGCTAAATATGGTGTGCCATCTTTAACGATGAACGATGGCCCTGCAGGTTTAAGAAGACCTCTCTATAAAAATGAAACTCCTAAGAATCCTAATGAAGTTGCAAATAAAACTTATAAAGCAACTTGTTTTCCTTCTGCAGCGCTTAACGCCTGTTCTTGGGATCCGTCTTTGATGAGCGAATTTGGCGAAGCAATAGCTAACGAATGCAAGGCTCATGGAACAAATATCATACTTGCTCCAGGAGTAAATATTAAACGTAACCCTCTTGGTGGAAGAAACTTTGAATATTTATCCGAAGACCCTCTTTTATCGGGGAAAATGGCTGCCGCTTTTATTAATGGCTGTCAAAATAAAGGTGTAGGAACTTGTTTAAAACACTACGCTCTAAATGAACAAGAAACGAGACGTTTTACATATACTGCTGAAGTTGACGAAAGAGCGCTTCATGAAATCTATTTGAAACCGTTTGAGATTGCTATCAAGGAATCGAATCCTTGGATGGTTATGGCATCATATAACAGAATTAATGGTGAATATGGGTGTGCAAATAAATATCTTTTAAAAGATGTCCTTAAAGGAGATTGGAATTACGATGGCGTTGTAGTTTCCGATTGGGGCGCCGTTGAAAAAGTCATAGAATCTCATAAAAACGGCTTGGATTTAGAGATGCCTTGTTATAACTCAAAAGACCGTAACAAAGTATTATTAAAGGCGGTTAAACGTCATCAATTATCTATTGCAGATGTAAAAGATTCTACATCTAGAATTGTCAAACTAACCGAAAGATGCTCGAGTGCCACAAAAGAAGAAGCAAAATGCGAAGAAAACCATAAATTAGCAGTTAAGATGGCGGAGAAATCTATTGTTTTGGCTCAAAATGATGGGATATTGCCACTAGATAATTATGATGATGTTTGTGTTATCGGAGCCTTTGCAGAGAAACCTAGAATTCAAGCTGGGGGTTCCTCTCATGTCGAATCGATGAAGAATCTATCCTTCCTTGAAGTCATAAATAATGGCCGTGAAAAACCAGTTCCGTATGAGCCTGGTTATTCTCTTGGAAAGATTAGTGAAGATGCTCAAACAGCCATGAATTTCGACGCTTGCGATTTAGCCTCAACACATAAGAAAGTTATTCTTTTCCTTGGTGTTCCCGAAAGCGATGAAAGCGAAGGCTATGATAAGGAAAGTCTGCGTTTGCCAAATGAACAATATCGTTTGTTTGAGAATATTTCCGCGTTAAACGATAACATCATTGTTGTTCTTTGCTCCGGTTCTCCTGTTGAATTATCTTCGCTTGCAAGAGCAAAAGGTCTTTTAATTACTTATCTTTATGGCGAAGGCGGATCCGAAGCCTTGTCTAACATTATTCTAGGCAACGTGAATCCATCAGGAAAATTGGCTGAAAGTTGGCCAATTAGATATCTTGATGCTCCTTCTTCTACCTTCTATCCTGGAAATAATGATTTCTCTTTATATAAAGAATCAATTTTTGTTGGATATCGTTATTATTTAACTGCAGATAAGAAGACTCAATATCCCTTTGGTTATGGAATTTCCTATACAAAATATGAGTACTCTGATATCTCTTTGTCCTTAAAGAATCTCGA
>CAVKFY010000005.1:0-2480 GCA_963655775.1 Alistipes communis | reverse complement strand
TTGTAGAAGTATACGCTTCGCCAATCTCGTCTAATTTATATCACGAAAAACGCGCTTTAAAAGCCTTCGGAAAAGTTGCTCTAAAAGCGGGCGCCTCTAAGAACGTTAAATTAACAATTCAATATGATGATTTAGCCGTTTGGTCGAGAGAAAAGAATGCTTTTATTGTCGAAGATGGAGACTATTTAATTGAAGTTGGATCATCCTCTGAAGATATTCTTTTAAGTGCGACCGTCCACGTTAATAGCCCATTTAAGCCTGTATCTGAAATCTTTAAACTACCAAACTACTATTCAATCAGTGCAAAACGCCCTTTCTCTCTGGTTGATGATGAATTCGCTTATCTTTTAGGAAGAGATTACATTAATGACCTCCCAAACAAAGGAACGAAGATCACCTTGAATTCAACATTTGGTGATATCGCTGACACAAAGATAGGAAAAACCTGCATTAAGCTCTTTAAAAAACACTTTGCTGAAGAGTTTAAAGATGAGGAAGTCATGAATAATCAATTGGGCAGCCTTATGGATACCCCAATTAGATGCGCATCTATGGGTGAAATATCTGATAAATACACGCTAACTATCGTCGCATTAGCAAATCATAAATATTTCACCGCTTTAAAAGAACTTCTCATTGGTAAACGTAAATGATCTTGTTTTTCGCCTTTCGTCGCGCCTTAAATAAAGTCTATGGAAGACGTTTTGATGGCGCTCCAACCCTTCCATATGCTAGAGCCAGAGATTTCGGTATTGAAGAAGAACGTTTTTCTTTTCCAACAGATAAAGGGTGGATTTTATCTGGTTCTAGATATTATAAAAAAGGCGTTAAACCAAAAGCGCTTATTATATTTTTTCATGGCTTAGGCGATGGCAGAGCCTCGTATGTTCGTTCTATTTGTCTTTTGGCAAAAGCTGGATATTTAGTTTATGCCTATGACAATACTGGATGTATGGAAAGCGAAGGAAATAAAATCTATTCCTTAGAACATAGTGCAATAGATCAGGAATATTTCTTTAAATGGTTAGAACATGATGAGAAAGCAAAAGGATTAAAACGGTATTCTGTAGGCCATTCTTGGGGTGGATATGGTGCGGCTATATCTTCTAAAAAGGAATACAAAGTCGAAAAGGTCGTAGATATCGCTGGTTTCAATGATCCTTTAGATGTTGTAATTAGCAAATTGCCAAATAGACTCCACGTATTCAAACCGATAATGTATCTTGTTCTAAAAACAATGACTCCCAAATATGGATGTTTAAAATCCTCGTCAGCAATGAATAATTCCAATGCTAAATTCCTTTATATTCAAGGTAAAGAAGATAAAGATGTCACCATTAAACAAGGCTATGAATCATTAAAAAGCAATCTCAACAAAGACGTTAAAATAGAATATATCATCAAAGAAAACAGAGGCCATTCAGTTTATAAAAACATATCTTCTGATAAATATGTTGAGAAGATACTTAAAGAAGGAATTCTATCAACTAATGTGACTGAAAATATTGAGATGGATTTAATAAAAGCAACCAACGAAGATAAAGAAATTTGGAAACGAATCTATGCGTTTTTAGATGAATGAAAAATCGACAAAACGTTAATCTAATAGTATAGTTATCAAGCATGCACTGGTGGCGGAATTGGTATACGCTCTGGCCTCAGAAACCAGTCTGGAAACGGGTATGGGTTCAAGTCCCATCCAGTGCACCAATTATCTTCTTTGCGGTCGTAGCTCAATTGGATAGAGTCCAAGCCCCCGAAGCTTGTTGTTAGGAGTTCAAATCCCCTCGATCGCACCATATATGAATATAAGCCTGGCATAATTACTAGGCTTTTTTGTTATCTAAAAAATCAAAAAATCGTATTTTCCACCATAAAAAGCCAGTATTTTTAAATCAGGAAAATGAAAAATGACAACAAATGACAACAAAAAATAAAACGTTGCTGTTCTAATGTGAAAAGCAGAAATTCATGGCTATAAACATATACAATAGTCCATTCAACATAACATTCGGCGAGCAAACAAAATGTTTCATTTCGAGAAAGAGTGAATTCGAAGAAATAACAACGGTATTTTCTTCAGAATAACCGCATAGTAAGGTGTTTTTAATTGGTGGTCCAAGAGGCTCTGAAAAAGCCGTTCTTCTTTCTGAAATTAAGGAATATTCTGACAATAAAAAAGATTGGCTAACGATAGATTTAAACCCGTTCACTGATATGTTAGAACAAATTGCCTCGAAACTTTATTCTGAAGGAAAATTGAAAAATTATTCTTGAAGCCTGAGTTTTTGTTTTCTTTTAAGGAATTAACATTTTCAATTTCTGGTGAAGAAAGACTAACTGACGTAACCTCATTAATAAGAACTATGCTTACGTATTTGAAGAAAAAAAGCAAAAGAGTTTTGGTGGCAATAGATGATGTTTTTGGGTACAGATAACGTAAAAGCCTTTGTTCAAAGCTATCAATCATTTATTCGTGA
>CAVKFY010000004.1:2691-26514 GCA_963655775.1 Alistipes communis | reverse complement strand
AGCTCCTTTGAGTCGCAGCCTTTCGAATAGTAGGCGTTGAGCATGGAAAGAGCCAGGGTCTTGCCGAATCTTCTCGGGCGGGTCACGCACATATAGGAATTTTCTGAGTTTAATAACTTGTTACAAACGCCGATCAAATTCGACTTATCCACATAAATACTATTATTCAAATATCTAATAAACTTCATATTGTCTTTATTCAAATAAATCGCCATGTTACCGCCTCCTTTTTCTACTTGCTCGTATTATATGACAAAGGCATATTTTATCTATTTTTATCACGCCACTTGATAACTTTTCAAGATAGATAATACGTGAGAAATTCATGTCGATTCATAAAACCTCAAAGATATATGTTCTCTTGTTTTAAAGCAAAAAATGTTACTATAGTTTCAATAGAAAGAAACAATTCTGTGAAAAAAGAAAAACTAATTATCCTATTTTCGTCTTTATTTTCCTTTATCACTTCATTGATCTTACTGATTGTTATGAGTATTCCTTCGTTTGGAGGAAAGGAATTATTATTCAAATCAACATATAAAAATGACGAAGTAACCCTTTCTGCAACATATCACGAAAAGAAGGATGTCAAATATATTGCGCTTATTTGCCAAGGCTACTCTTGTGATAGAGCCAAATGGAGAGCAATGAGTAACGTCTTCCTTACCAATAATATGTCGGTTATGACTTTTGATTATTCAGGGCAAGGAAACTCAAGAAAAAAAAGAACAATAGATTTTACTGAAACAAATTCTTTAGAATCAAAAATCACCGTTGGCGTTGCTTCTGGGATTCTGTATTCCTACCAGATTTATTCGGTTAAGTTTGCTTCCTATTTATCTTCTTCGATTAAATCAATCACCGGCTCCTCTTCTTCTTATTCACCAAATCTTGTTTCTTTTACCTACATTTCCTGGGGGCTGTCTTTGCTAGGAATTGTCCTCCTTTTCTTTGGGCTCTCTATCGGGGAGAAGGCTAAACTTGCATTAGAATTAAAAGAAATTCCTGTAATTGATAATGAAAAGAAATTTCTAATTAGCAAGCTTATTTTATGGTTGCCAGGCCTTTCGATTGGCTTATTAATTTGTTGTCTTTGTATAGTCATGCCATTTGGCTCACCAATAATGAATATTCCTTATATGTGTTGCATCGCAGGATATGGTATAGCAATGCTTATTCTCTATCTTATTAAGAAGGAAAAAGGAGTAAACGGATCATTTCCAAAGCCAGATTTCAAGAAAAGAACATTATAGAATGCATTCTTCTCTTCTTAGGGGATGCCTCTATATTGTTTGTTTGTTTTGAAGATGACGATGTATAACCTTTTACCAATGAATATTCGTTTGTTCTAATTATTCTTTGCGGGCATCTTGATGAGTATTGGCTACTACATTTCGAACATTGAAAACGATATGTGAAAGAAAGGCAAGGCGAAAAAGAAAACTATTATCCTATATAGCTTAATTCAATACGTGGGATTACTCCTTTTCGTTTTATTCTACTTAGCAGTTCAATCATATTCAGGATTCATCGGTCAGATGCAGAATGTGATTCTGATGTATGTCCTAGTTATTCCATTAGGTAACTTCATAAACAGGAAACTTAATAATCGTATATACGGATCAATCATTTCTGTATTCCTCTTCCAAGCGTTGATGATTACATCTGCAGCAATAATTGCCATGTTCTAAATACATTCTTCTTGAAAGAACTTATGTTTAACATAAAATTATCGCATGTTCGAGTTAGCGATAAACCAAGATAATATAAGCCCAAAGAAAAAGAAGATTATCCAAATATCCTCCTCAATTCTCCCTTATTTTGTGATTTTGGTTGCTTCGTTTTTACCATTTATTTGTTTCTTTCAATATGGTTCTGATCTTTCTAGTGGCACAGATACATATTGGCATATGCTTTGGCCATACGATTTAGCTGAGGGTTGGAAAAATGGCTTTTTTGGAATTAGTCCATCGCATACTTTGATGGGAAATCTTGGGGTTGGCACATATTTGATGTATGCTCCATTAAGCCATTCACTAGTCGCTTTAATACACGTGATATTTCCTTTCATTTCCTTCGCTTTATCTTGGAAAATCGTCATTATTGGTACAACCTTCCTTATGGGTTCTTGGATGTATATGTTAGGAAAAAGGCTTTGCAAGAATGATGTATGTGGCTTGATGTTATCAATCATTCTCATTTTTGCACCATATCGCATAAACTGCATCCTATATCGTGGGGCATATCCTGAAGCGATCTCCTTGAGTTTCTATCCTCTACTTTTCTTAGGAATTTATGAAATTGGTCATAAAGACTATCGCCCACAAGCATTCTTATGTTGCATATTTGGTGTTGCTTGTTTGATCTTATCTCACCCATACACCGCATTACTTGGGATTATTGCTGCCTTAATATATCTTTTCGCCCAATACAAAGGATTCATAGGATTATTCACAAATAGACGTGCGTTAATCTATGCCTGTTCAACAGTCGTTCTTATATTTTTCTTAGTTTCTTTCTATGTTTTTCCGATGTTACATTACACAAATTCAGGTCTTTATTGCGTAAGCGATGACAAGCTAATGTGGACTAACGTTAAGCATATAATTGATTCAATGAAAGAGAATTGGTTATTTAGTGGTTTCCTCCGTCCTAACTGGGTCGATGATATCGCACCAAACCAGTACCGCTTCACCAACACCTATAACGAGTCTTCTCTTTCGTGGGGATTAGATTATCTTTATTTCGGTATCTTTGGTTCTTTGGCAGTATTTTTCTTAGCTTTCTTTACAAAGAAAAAGAAAAGATATCTAGGAACAATACTTGCAATAGTCTCTTCTTTCCTTCCTATCGCCTGCACAAGAAGACCAGAAATGATTGTAATTTGTCCATTATTTGCCTTCTCTCTTTTAATTATCAGTTTTGCCAAGAAAGAAGATTTCACATTGTCTTTAGCAAAAAGAGATCTTCTTGATGAAGTTAAGTCTCCTGAAATTTATGCGGCATTGGTATGCTTAGCTTTAGGCTTTATGCTAATATTCTGCGCTTCATTTTGGGAAATCTTGCCAAAGATATTCCTCAATGGACAATTTGCTTGGAGAGCATGGGGAATCGTCTTCTTCTTATTCATTATCGTTCTTGGATATATAGCCAAACCATTTAGGCAAAAACTATATGTTCAAGGGGCTTTGGCAATGGTTTTTGCGATTTCCTTCCTTTCTTGCATGGGCGTTGTCGATAAACGTTTCTGCCTTCAATCAAATCAAGGAGGAAATGGCGAACCAACATCTGAATCCATCAAAGGAGCAAGAGGACAAGGTTGTCAAAACGAATACACCCCGCTTGTCTTCCGCGATTCCGAATACAAAAGCCAATATCCTAATTCCTTATATAAAGAGATACGTAAGGAAATGTATACAGGATATGGTGTTTCTTACCAATGGGGAATGGAAGATTATCTTGATCCAGTATTCCTAGAAGGAGAAGGAAAGGTAGAAATCACATCTTTGAATTCTCCTAATGCAACATTTGATATAACAGTTGCAAGTTCCTCTTCTTACGTTCAATTTCCTCAATTCTTCTTTGATGGATATGAGCTTATTCTCGAAGGAGATAATAACTACACTCTCAAAGGAGAAAATGTTGATGGTTTATTATCTTTCCATATAAATAAGGGAACATATAAAGCAACATTAAAATGGGTTGGACTTACCTCTTATAGAGTTGGATTCCCTCTATTCTTTGTTGGTTTAGCGGGATCTATCGCCTTATATGTTGTTCCTACAACGTTTGATTACGTTAGAAAGAAAAAGGCTAACAATTGATTGTTCTCATCGCTTGTTAGCTTAAAGTTTCTATAATGGTTTTTTTAGAATATCCGCGTATTTACGAGGATAACGTTTTTCTGTCTTCTTCTCTTTTTCTAGAAGAATATTAATTCTTTCTCCATCGGAGTTAGGTAAGGATGAATGCCTAATGTCTTTAACCTTAAGATTAAGAGTTTTTAACGCTTTGGAAGAATCTTTTAATTCATCTTCTCCATGCGACCCTTTCATCGCAAGGAATATACCTCCCACCTTTAAGAATGGAGTTCCAAGTTCTAGGAGAACTCTAAGCTCAGAGACCGCTCTTGCGGTTATCACATCAAATGATTCTCTTAATGTAGAAGGGAGTTCTTCTACTCTAGCATTCATAACAATTACGTTTGTTAGGTTTAAAACACGAGCGATTTCTTCTAAGAAAGTGCATTTCTTTTTGGTCGCTTCAATGAGTGTGAAGCTTGCCTCAGGGAAACATATTGCCCAAACTAGTCCCGGGAAACCTGCACCAGATCCTAAATCTGCAACGCTCTTTCCTTCTATTAATAAAGAAGGATCCGCAGCTAATAAACAATCATAGAAATGTTTCTCGATGATATCTCCTTCGCTCTTTATCGAAGTTAGATTGAAACGCTCATTCCATTCAATAAGAAGGTGAAGATACTCATCTAATTTTTGAATTTTCGTATTATCTAGCGTAATACCCCTATCTTTTAATAGGTTACACATCTCTTCGTAGTTCATATGACGCCTCTTTTCTTTAAAGTGATGATCAATATCGAAATATCAGCAGGATTTACTCCAGATATTCTTGAAGCTTGGCCTAAAGTTATTGGATTTACTTTTGAAAGTTTTTCACGTGCTTCCATGGCAAGTTCATCGATATGCATATAATCAAGATCTTTTGGAAGATGAATATTCTCCAACTTCATGGTTTTTTCCGCGTCTTTTACTTCTTGTTGGATATAGCCAGCATATTTAACCTTAGTCTCTAAAGAAAGGATTGAAGCATCATCAAATTCAAAAGAAGACAATTCAGGCATACATGATGCAATCTTCTTATAATGAAGGTTTGGACGTTTTAATAACTCGATTCCTTTATGCCCAACATTCGTATCCGTATAACCATTCTCTAATAAGTATTGATTGATTGTTTCTTTGTCAGAAACGTTGGTTTTAGAAAGAACTTCTATTGCTTCATCTATCTTCTTATATTTCTCTAAGAAAGAGGAATAACGCTCATCACTTATTAGGCCCACATCATGTCCATGTTTGGTTAAGCGCAAATCTGCGTTATCATGTCTTAAAAGAAGACGGTATTCAGCTCTAGAAGAAAGAAGACGATATGGTTCTTCAGTTCCTTTTGTAACTAAATCATCGATCATAACGCCAATATAGGCTTCATCGCGTCTAAGGGTAAGAGGCTCTTTCCCAAGTATTTTCATTGAAGCGTTTATCCCTGCCATTAAGCCAAGAGCAGCCGCTTCTTCATAACCTGACGTGCCGCAGATTTGCCCTGCGCCATAAAGTCCTTCGTACTTCTTTATTTGTAAGGTGTAGTCGAATTGCAAAGGTTTAATTGCCTCATACTCAATTTCATAGGAATATTTAAGAATCTTGGCATTCTCTAATCCCGGTAAAGAGTGGACCATTTTCTCTTGGAAAGAATGAGGGAAGCCAGTTGAAAAGCCTTGGAGATATATCGAATCCCCTTCGGCAAATTCTGGCTCTAAAAATAATTGATGACGTTCTTTATCTTTGAAACGCACCATCTTCGATTCAATGGCTGGGCAATATCTTGGACCCGCTGCAACGATGGTACCGTTAAATAAAGCGGATTCTTCTAGATTATCCAAAACAAGTTGCTTAGTCTCTTTCGAAGTGTAAATCAACCAACAAGGAAGTTGTTCCTCTAAAGGAGTAAATTCCTTTGTTTCATAAGAGAAGGCGAGCTCTCCTTCCATTCCTGGCTGAATAAGAGCATTGCTGAAATCAATCGTTTTCTTATCAATTCTTGGTGGAGTTCCAGTTTTTAAACGGAATAAATCTATCCCCATTTCTTTTAACGATGGAGCAAGACCATGGGAGGCTTTTTCTCCATCTGGTCCACCTGGAATAACATCTTTTCCTGAGATAATCGTAGATTCCATGTAGGTACCAGTCGTAATGATTGTCGCCTTTGATCTTATTTCTTCGCCATCTTCTAAAATAACGCCAAAAACTTTATTCTCATCATGAAGAAGACCTACAACCTGACATTCTCTGATTGTGAGATTCTCTGTTTCCTCCATTACGGATTGAACATAGGCTGGATAGGCATACTTATCTACTTGTGCTCTAAGGCATTGGACGCCAGGGCCTTTACCAGTGTTTAGCATCTTGATTTGCAAAGGATGATGATCAGCAAATTTTCCCATCATTCCGCCTAAAGAATCAATTTCTCTAACAACGATTCCTTTGGCCGATCCTCCAATATGAGGATTACATGGAGTATTGGCAATCATCTTCTTATTTAGGGTACACAAAAGAGTCTTTAACCCTAGATGAGCTGCAGCCAAAGAGGCTTCAACCCCTGCATGTCCTCCACCAATAACAATTACATCAAAATCCATATCTCTATCCAATTGAATCAGACATATCTAAGGCGATAAGTCTATTAAGCTCGATGGCGTATTCCATCGGTAATTCCTTAGCAAATGGTTCAATAAATCCCATAATGATCATTTGTGTCGCATCTTCTTCAGAGATTCCTCTAGACTCCAAATAGAAAAGCTCATCTTCGGAAATTTTTGAAACCGTTGCTTCATGTTCAATAAAGCTTGTGGAATTACGAATCTCATTCTTTGGGAATGTATCTGAATGAGACTTGTTGCCGATAATTAACGTATCACATTCAACATGTGAATGAGCGTTTTCTGCACTTGGCATGATTCTTACTGTTCCGCGGAAATTAGCAACTCCACCATTCTTACAAATGGATTTAGAGATGACATTTGAGGAAGTATTCTTACCAATATGAATCATTCTTGAGCCGTTATCTTGGAATTGATTCTTGCCGCCAACTGCAATAGAGATAACATTTCCTTTCGCTCCATCCCCTTGCAAAATACAAGCAGGATACTTCATGTTTCTCATTGAGCCGATGTTCCCATCAACCCATTCCATAAGGCCATTTTCCATAACAAGGGCTCTTTGCGTAACCATGTTAACAATGTTATTTGACCAGTTTTGAACAGTCGTATAACGGCATCTTGCATCTTTCAAAACGATGATTTCTACTACAGCCGCATGCAAAGATTCTTTGGAATAGATTGGCGCTGTGCAACCTTCGACATAATTAATCGAAGATCCTTCATCACAAATGATTAAAGAACGCTCAAACTGTCCAGATTTTTCATTGTTGATACGGAAATAAGATTGGAGAGGCTTATCTAGATGAACTCCTTTTGGAACATAAATAAAGGATCCACCAGACCAAACGGCTGCGTTAAGAGCAGCAAATTTGTTATCGCCAATAGGAACAACCTTCCCAAAATATTCTTTGAATAAATCAGGGAATAACTGAAGACCCATATCCGTAGAAAGGAAGATAACGCCTTTCTTTTGTACCTCATCAAGCATGTTATGATAAACGACTTCAGATTCATATTGAGTCGTAACGCCTGAAAGGAATTTTTGCTCTGCTTCAGGAATGCCTAATTTCTTAAAGGTATCTTTAATGGCGCCTGGAACCTCATTCCAGTTGCCTTTATCTCCTTGAGCATAACGTGTGTAATATGTAAAAGAATCAAAATCCAAAAAGGAAAGATCTGGTCCAAAGGAAGGCATAGGCGACTTCTTGAAAGCCTCTAATCCCTTTAAGCGATATTCTAGCATCCATTCAGGCTCATTCTTGATCTTAGAAATCATTCTAACGACATCTTCATTTAAGCCTTTACCAGTGGTAAAAATAGAATCCGCCTTGGTTTTAAAATCGTATTTGTATTCTCCTTCAAGAAAGGAGGTATCTTTATTATCTGCCATATTATTTTCCTTCTTTCTCGTCTTTTTCAAGCATCTCTCTCATACTTGTCCAAGCCATTGTCGCACAATGAATTCTTGCAGCTTGCTTACCAGTATTCATGAAAACAAGCGCTTCATCTAAAACGGAATCGTCATATTCTTTTTCTTCAATCATATTGATGAATTGTTTGATTGTGTATAAGGCGTGTTCATAGTCTTCGTCAATAATGCGATCACACATGATATCGGTTGAGGCACTAGAGATAGTGCAAGCCACTCCTTCCCATCTAGCGTCTTTGATTTTTCCTTCGCTAGCAAGGAGGTATAAATCAAAATCATCGATGCAATTATCACTAGAAGCGTGGAGTTTTTCGTAGTTTTCTTCATTTTCTGGCACGCCTTTATGACGTGGGGAAGAGTAATGATCCATGATGATTTCTCTCATCATCATTGGGCTTAATTCAAAAGTAGGCATCTAAGAAATCCTTTCCGTGCTTGATAGCATCTGCTAACGCATCAATATCTTCTTTGGTCGTGTAAATATAGAAACTCGCTCTGACTGTGGCGGGAGTTCCAAGGAATTGATTAAGGGCTTTTGCACAATGTTGACCACTTCTACAAGCAATTCCCTTGCTGTTTAAGAAGGTCGCTGCATCTTGAGCAAAGACATCCTTGATATTGAATGTCACAATTCCAGATTCACTGTTTTCGTTATAGATAATCGCATTATTTGTTTCTTTAATTTTCTCGATCGCATAACGTTTTAATTCTTTTTCGTGGGCATTTATTTCATCCATTCCTAGATTTTCTAGGTAATCGATTGCGGCACCTAAACCATATATGCCTTCGATATTTATTGTTCCCGCTTCGAAACGTGCTGGAGGCAATAAGTAAGTAAATAGTCCGCAAGCGTTAAATTTATCATTCATCCCTCCGCCAACTAGATATGGATCCATTTCTTTTAACAAATCATATTTGCCATACATCACTCCAATTCCCGTTGGACCAAGCATCTTATGCCCAGAGAAGGAAAGGAAATCGCAATCAAGATCTTGCACATCAATTTTCATATGTGGAACGCTTTGAGCTCCATCAACTGAGAAAACGGAGCCATTTTCATGGATGATTTTTGCCATTTCTTTAATTGGCAAGACAAATCCAAGAACATTGCTAACATGAGCAAGCGAAACGATTTTTGTTTTACTTGTTAAGCCTTTTTTAAGATTTTCAATGCTAACCTTGCCCTCTTTATCTAATTCGACGAACTTAACTGTTGCTCCCGTTTGCTTTGCAACAACATACCAAGGCAAAACATTAGACGCATGTTCTCCTTCATCGATTAAGATTTCATCTCCCTCTTGAAGATGGGAGGCTCCATAGCCATAGGCAACAAGATTTAAAGACGAGGTCGCACCAGAGGTAAAAACAATTTCATTTTCCGATTTGGCATTAATGAATTTTGCGACTTTTTTTCTTGTATTCAAAACGGTTTGGTCGACTTTATAGCAAAGGTCGTAATCTCCTCTATGGGAATTTGATGTTTCGTTTTGATAATAGTTACTTATCGCGTTAAGCACGCAGTCTGGCTTAAAGGTCGTAGACGCATTATCAAGAAAGACGAGTTTCTTTCCTTGCATCTTAACCTCGTTACGAAACATTGGAAAATCTTTACGAATTTCTTTTGAATCGAACATGTTAGATTCCTCCTTCGATAATGGAATCTATTTTTGCTATCGTTTCTTTATCTAAGAAATAATTCTCGATTGGCTTTAAATAGCCAAGCGCGATTAAACGTTTTGCTTCTTCTTCGGAAAGACCACGAGACTCAAGGTAGAAAAGATGTTCTTCGTTTAATCTTCCTACAACCGCAGCGTGAGATGCTAGAACGTCATTATCGGAAATCTTAAGGATTGGCGAGGCAATTCCATCCGCGTCATGATCAAAAACGATGATTTTTGCTTCTTGGCGTGTTTTGGATTTATCCGCTCCTTCTTCGATGCTAGAAACACCAGTGAATGTCATTCTTGAAGATTCTCTAGTAATTCCATAGTTACTCATCAAAGCTTCGGTGTGACCGACTTTGTGATTAACCGATGTTTCATATATCTTCTTTGCTTTCCCAAAAGAAAGAGCAGCCAAATGCCATTCTGCTATGGCTCCTTCTCCAAGAAGATTGATCGTTAAATCAAGCGTGCTTGATGAAGAGGTAAAATCTGCCATTGCTCCGACAAAAGAGGAGTTTGTACCTACGTTTATTACTATTTTCGTTTTTGGAGGAAGAGATTCGAATGAAGCAATATTTAACAAATACTGGCTATCCGCTTCGACCTCAATTAGAAGTTCCTCTGGCAAATTATCAACGAAAAGGGAGTTTTTGTTCTTATTTTCCATTTTCGGAAGTTCCTACTCTTGTTGCACATGCGCCAATAGATACTTCGTTCATTGGTGCGCCAACTTCTTTTTCAATATTGATGTTGAGTTCGCCTTTAAGCCATTCATATCCTTGCTTATCAACTTTCTCAAATAGTTCAGGTCCTCCTTCAAGAACAATACGGCCATTGATAAGAATGGCAGTCCTTGTCGGTTTGACCATTTCTAAGAGTCTAGCATAGTGAGAAATCATCAAGAAGGCAGTTCCTTTTGCTTGTTGTTTTTTGATGGTTTCTGCGACAACATTCATCGCATCAACATCAAGACCTGAGTCAATTTCATCAAGCATGGCAATCTTTGGTTCAAGTAATTCCATTTGGAGGATTTCATTACGTTTCTTCTCTCCGCCTGAGAATCCTTCATTGAGATTTCTCTTACTCATTTCGAAAGGAATATCCATGTCTTTGTAAGCTGTTTGTAAGGCGTTATAGAATTGGAAAAGACTCATAGGTTTTTCTCTATGGGCGTTCATTGCGGCCTTATAGAAATCCGCAGAATTCAATCCTGGAATTTCCGCTGGATATTGCATGGCAAGGAAAAGACCTATCTTGCTTCTTTGATCGGGGCTCATTGCTAAAACGTCCTTCCCCTCATAGGTAATTTCACCCTCTGTAACTTGGTAACGTGGATTACCCATAATTACTGCTAAAAGAGTAGATTTACCATGGCCATTTGGGCCAAGCAAAGCTAACGTTTCGCCATCTTTTATTTCAAGGTTCACGCCCTTAAGTATCTCGACATCTTTAACCGATGCATGCAAGTTTTTTATCACTAATGAAGACATATCTTCCCTCCACAAATTGCAATGTATTTTAATTCTCACGTATGCGTGCGTGCAAATGAAACGATAAGAAAAAATATTTTTATTGTTTTTATTGACTTCGATTATTATTCAATAATAACAATTTTAATTCGGAATAATGATTGTTATATTTTTTCTTTTTTTCTTTCACAACACGTGATATTTAGTGGCTTTCATATTATATATCTATATATTATGAACTATAGATTTTTGAAGAATAGATAAGTTATTTTATTTTTTATTGACTAGATGAAAAGTTACAAATTATAAATCATAAATATTCTTTTTCGTCACTATGCAATCATCAACAAACAATCAAAATTCAAACTTTCTCTTACGTGTACGCGTGAAATTGCTTGCAACAATTCTCTTATGAGAATAAACTAGTCACGCATGTTTGTAGAAGGAGGAACGAGTCCACACTATGAAAAATAAAAAATGTGCCCTCGGTTTTGTAGCCGCTCTAGCCGCCATCATGGGGCTAACAAGCTGCGATAAAGCAACAGAAAGTAAAGATGGTGCAATCTTCACTTACACCGATGCTAACGGATATCGTACAAGCTACACAACTGAAGACCTATTAAAGAATTACCGTCAAAACAGCTCTTCTTTAAGTTCTGAGTTTGACAAGATCTATGAAGCTTTAATTCGTCATTATTATCAAACGACCGGCAAGAGCAAATTAGCCTCTCTTGAATCGGAAGCAACCCAAGAAGTCTTAAAAGACAAATTAACCGCTCAAACAAATGCCACAAATAACGGCACTTCCTATGAGCAAGAGTTTGAATCAATCTTAGATTCTAACAGCGTTGATAACGCCACAGAACTTTGGTCCAAACACCTTTACGAGAAAGAAAAAGAGCTTTTCGAAAGTGATGTTTACGAAAATTTCAACCTTAGCTCCGACAAAGGTGTTAACGGCTATGAAGTTCTCCGTGATGGAAAATATTATCTCGACGGAAAAGAACAAAAGATGTTCGATTTCAAAGATGCCGCCTTTGGTGACGTTCAAGATGGCTGGCTTTTAAACCAAATGCCATATGAAATCCGTCATATCTTGGTAAAGTTAAACTCTGGTTCTAGCAAGAACTATTCCCAAGATAAGATCAGCGAGCCAACAGCCACTGGCGAAGGTGGAGAAGTTACAAAACTTACCACAGTCTTAAAAGGCTTAGCTGGTGCAACCACCACAAGCGGAACCTTAGCAGGCGTTACCGAAGAAGATAGAAGTTCATTCGATTCCTTATCCAGCTATTCCGATGATGATGGATCAAAATCCTCATTCGGTGAATATTCCAAATCTGGCGAAGGACCAATGACAAAGAGCCAAAACTCTGAATTAGTGCACGAATTCATCTATGGCGTCTATGCATTCGAATCTCTCTATAACAACAGAAACAACGATTCAACAAAGAATGCTTATGGTGCGGCAAACTCTTATCGTATCATGCCAGGCTTAAAACAAGATGCAACAGACGCAACTTCAGTCGATACCAACTTAACAGTTTGGAGCGAAGACGGAACAGAAAAGACTGTTTATGACTATTTCAAGGACGAAGGTGTTGGAACAATCCCATTCGGTGCTGTTATGGCTCTTGCTGATGCCGGAAAGATCGAAAGCGATGATTCCGATGCAAAAGGCAAAGTTAACGAAGGAAACGAAGTCTATTATCCTCGTAACGTTATCTACAACAAATATTTCAACAAGCATAACGTTTGTGTCATCACTCCAAACGCCATCGCTTATAACGCCACAAAGTACTATGCCGGAACAAAGGCTGGCACATATCGCGCTACATGGGCAAATGATGAAACATTAAGCGTTGCTCAAGAAGAAATGGATAAGTTCTATGATGGAACTAACCACACCTTAAAAGCAGCCGAAAGCACAGAAGGCACATATACTTCTCAATTCGGTAGTCTTCCTGGCTTCCAAGTCAACACTCAAGACGTCCTCCCACAATATAAGCACAACGTCTTAACAGACTCTGCTGGCGAAATCGTCTTAGCTGTACGCGCGGGCGCTTCCTCTTATCAAGGTATCCACTTCATCACTATCAAACGTTCCGCTTTATCCTTATATGGAACATCATATGATTCAACAACAAAGACAGTTAAGGAAAATACCTTAGCAGATGTTGGCACTGAATCTAATGGCAGCATCACCTACACTAAGGATTCCCCAAGTCTTTCTGACTACTACAGCATCTATACACCAGATAGCAACAACTATCCAACATACGGCACAAATAAAACAAAGATGTCGACCTACGTTAACTATAACGTCCACGACAATTCTGACTATGCAACCCGTGCTGGTTGGATCACAAGCGCCATCAAGTCATCCTTCTCCGATAACATCTCTTCTTATTTATTCCAATATTTAGTAGAGAATGGCAATATCCAATTCAAGGATGAAGAGATTGCAACCTCCATCAAGAATTACATCAAGATCAAACGTAAATCCACTTCTGACACCGCCCACAAGACATGGTCCGATAACTGGAAAGAATACGCTGAAGAACTTGTTGCTCAAAATGAAGAGAGAACAATCGGCTATACCGATGAAGATAAAGCCAATGGCAAATTAGGCGTTGCTTCTAAGCTCATTACCGAAGCTGCCGCTATTGAATACGGTATGCCAAGCAAGAGCCAAAGCAAACTCTGGCAAAAAGGAGGAGCGTGCTACTACGCTACATCTAACAATGACTAAGAAACGTTTATTATCCTTAGGAGCCCTTCTTTGCTCCATGACGATGCTCGCTTCTTGCGATAAAATCGAAGCATCTCTTCCAGCCGATCAAGGCAATCAACAAATCCTTAATATCAATGACGATATTGATGCAAATACCATTCAAGACATTTATGATGCTCTTATAACAAGCGGCAACACAAATTCCGAAAAGGTCTTAAACAATATCCTCTATCTCTATTCCAAATCCCTCTTCGGTTCCTTCTTTAGTGAAGGCGAAACCAAGGGATTAAAGGATGTTGTCTCTGTATATCTCGCTCAAACAAGCTCTACAACCGAAATTGACAATTATGTCAATGCCCACAAAGCCCTTCAAGTTAAAGGAACAGATGGCGCGATCGACTACGTTTCTTCCAGAGCTCGTACAGTAAATATATATAAGGATATCCTTTATCGTATTTACTCCACCTTCCTTGGATACATCACAAACTCCTCTTATCAAGAGAGAAATCTCTTTAATGAAGAGAAGTTCTATGACACCCAATTAAAGGCCTATTACACCTTAGGAAGCAATTACAACGATGAATTCGTTCAAGTCCAAGGTGATATGTATATTGATGAAGAAAACCCTGGTGATGCCGATGGATTAAATAACGTATTCATCAACAAGTATTTCAAAGATATTTGGGGAACTTATTCCGAATATATCGAATTAAGCCTTCTTCCTGATATCTATCGTAACGAACTTACGACAGAATACATGTATACCCAAAACACAGCGCAAATTAACTTAACTGCCGCTCGTGAAGTTGAATACATCAATCTTTCTAGCAATGCTCAATATACTGATGCGGTCTTAAAACTCATGCGTCAATATTGTGCTCAAGTTATCGAAAAAGGTTTGATGGGCACATATGGATTTGATTTCTTAAGCGCTCTTTATAAAGGTGCTAATGATGAATTAAATTCCCTCACCCCAACCTCAGATGAAGGCAAAATGGCCCTTGCTATCTATACAGCAGCAGGCTGGAGTCACTCCTCTATCAAGGTTGCAGGCAAAGAAGTTGGCTACTACAAGGAATCTTCCTTTGGTACAACTTGTGAAAAATATGCCACCATCTTAAATCAAACTTCCCGTGATGATAGCAATGCCAACAGTGTCTATAGCGATTTCACCAATTCTGGATCATATAGCAAAGAAACCGGCTTCCATATCAAGCAAAACACTTTGATTGCTGAAGGACATACAACAAGAGGTTGGTACACTTCTGGTGGGCTTTCCTCCTTACCATCATCTTTGAATACCCGTATCTTTAAAGCAGCCGTCGCTAACGAAGTCGATAACAAAGACTTAATCGAAAAGACTGGTGCTCATACCTATAAAGGTGGAGATGGAACATATGGCCGTTATATAGAAGGCAATTACTTCTTAACTCCTGCCGCTTATTCGGAAGATAACAAATATCCTTATCTCGTTGAAGATGGCACGAACTACTACATCGTCTTAGTCAAGGAAGCAACTAAATCATCTAAGTTTGCTACTTCAGGTAATGACTTCTATTACAACAGCCGTTCTAACACCGTCTTAGAAGGTGAAAGAATTGCTCGTAAAGTTGCTTACAGCCTTTCTAGCATCGATACTTGGAAGAGTGATGCAAAAGCATATTACGTTCAACAAATGGCCGTTATGTATCATGACGATTACGTCTATGAATACTTCAAGAGTCAATTCCCTGACCTCTTTGAATAAAGATAGCCTATAATATAGGAGCAGATTGTATCTGCTCCTTTTCTTTCGAAAGAAGGTATATATAAATGAAAGATGTATTTTGCAAAATCATTGATGGTGAGATTCCATCAACAAAAGTCTATGAAGACGATGACGTTCTCGCAATCTTAGACATTTCTCAAACAACCAAAGGTCACACCTTAGTAATGCCAAAGAAACATTACTCAAATATGCTTGATTGTCCACAAGAGTTACTTCACAAAGTCATGGACGTTGTTCAAAGAATCGGCCAAGCTGAAATGATGTTATTTGGCGCTTCAGGAATCAATGTTCTAACCAACGTTGGTGAAGTCGCCGGTCAAAGCGTCCCTCATTTCCACGTTCACGTAATTCCTAGATATCAAGGACATGACGCAGGATTCCAAATCGAAATGAAGCCACAAGACACTTCAAAGATGAATCTCCCTTTGCTTGCTGAACAAATCGCTGAAAAACTTAAGTAAAGAAAATCCCGAAGAATTAGCCTTCGGGATTTTTGTTTTGTGTAATTTCTATTTGTTTTGTTCGTATTTAGGAAGATAGAAAGCACGGTTGTCCATTGCAAAAATCTTTTCCGTCCATTCCCCTTCTTTAACTGTTTCTACTGCTTTTGTAATAATATTCATCTTGGCATCGAAATCATCAATAGAAGCAAGAACAAAGGCTTCCCTAGTCAAAGGAGGAATTGGCGAACCAAATTCTGGCTTGCTATGATGAGAAAGAATCATATGTTCAAGAAGAAGAGGGGTTTCACCGCTGATATTTAGTTTTTCTGCAGCCATTCTAATCTCTCCAGCCATAATTGAGATATGGCCAAGCAATTTACCTTCATCAGTATATTTCGTTGCAACAGGGCCAGAAAGTTCTAACGTCTTCCCCAAATCATGGATAAGAGCACCTGCAACAACAAAATCCCTATTAATTTCTGGATATAGTTTGCAAACTTCATCCGCCATTCTTGCCATGGAAACAGAATGATGTAAAAGACCGGAAACATAATTATGGTGATTCTTTACTGCCGCAGGATAAATTACATATTTATCGTAGAATTTTCTTATAAGGTATTTAGTAAGCTTCTTAAGATCACTCTCATCTAAGGAATCAACGTAGCCATGAAGCTTTTCTTCTAATTCTTTTTGGCTCACTGGAGCAGTGGGAACGAATTTGCTAGCGTCTATATCATCTTGAGACATCTTCTCACCAGAAAGAACTTTCATTTGTAAATGCTCACGATAGTTAAGGACGTCTCCTTCGATTAAAACGATATTGCCAACAACAAACGTTTCTAAGTCTCCATCAAGGATGTCCCATTTCTTTCCTTCGATTGTTCCAGAAGAATCTTGCAAGGTAAGGTTAAGATAATTTCTTCCTGCCGTGGTAACACATTTTGCGGCATTAGTTATCAAATATTGGTCTTTGATATGCATCCCATCTGCTAATTCTTTAATCATCATATATTTCATCCTCCATAATTTCTTTAATTGATTCTTGATCGTATCCTTTCCTTATCAAAGTCTGATATATGTGGCTTTTTAAGGAATATCCCTCGTATTTATTTTGATATCTCTTTTTTAATTGCTCAAATTCTTTTTCTAAACGTAACTGACTTTTTTCTTTATCCTCTTTCATAGATGATGCCAGATTACATGCGATATTTCTTGAGAAACCTCTTCTTAATAAGATATCAATCGTTTTCCTTTTCTTTTCCTGTATAGGTAACGAAGAAAGCCTTTTCTCATAACTTTGAAGAAGTTTTCTAGCATTTTCTTCTTCATTAAGGAATTCTAGATTCATGACAATTTCAGAAGAAATCATCTTTTTATGTAGAAGATCATCTTTAATTCTATTCTCGCCATAAAGTTGTTTCTCTTTTTCTTCTTTATATTCTGTGGCGTATTCCTCATCATTAAGCAAGCCTCTTTCTTTTAGCTTAGCAATAATACATGCGTAATTAGAGGTCTTCTTTCTAAGTTTTTCTTTGACCTCAAATGTGCTATAGGAGCCACTTATGGCTAATTTTAACGCATATTTATATATTTCTTCATTCTCCGCACTTCTTTTGATTTCAAGGAATTCCTTATCATCTATTTCCTTGCCTACGTATAGATAATGATCGGTGAATGAATCAATCGAAAGAGAAAACTTTTCTAAGCCAAAAAAGACATCAAAGGTTTTCTTTTTTGTATTTTCTTTTATGGAAGTAACAGTTTTCATTTTACTTACCAGTTCTTCTTGATGGCTCTTTCATAGACTTTCTTGACACGTTCATAGAATTTATCAAGAGAATAGTCTTCTAGTCCTAAAATGGCCTCTTTCTTAACCATTTCTTTATCTTTATTTGACATGCCAATTATCTTTTCTATTTTCTTTGCCATGTCATTTTCGTCTAAGAAGAAGAAACCGTTCTTCTCATCTTTAATTGTCCCTAGAAGCGTATCGTCATACCTAGCAAGCAAAAGAACGCTAGAAGCCATTGCTTCCATGAAAGTTAAACCTTGGGTTTCTGTAATCGAAGCACTTACGAATAAGTCACCTAGTTGATAATAAAGAGGAGTGTCTGTAGGTTTGACTGGTCCTAAGAATTTAACGTGGTCCTTGATTCCTAATCCATTAACCAAATCAGTTAATTCTCCAAGTGCCGGTCCTCCTCCCACAACAACAAAAACCGTTTTTGTTTTAGGTTTGCTAGATAGATATTTGGCATATCCCCTTAAGCAAACATCGATGCTTTTTTCTTTTGCAACTCTTCCTAAAGAAAGAATAACAAACGTATTCTCATCGATTCCATTATCTTTCTTAATTTGTTTTACTTTCTCCAAATCAACATTATTTTTGGCAAATTTCGAAAAATCAATACCGGTAGGAATAACGTTGATATAGGAATCAACACCAATAGAACGCATGTATTCTTTGGTTTTGATTGATGGGGTGATAAATTCCGTTGCTTCGGAAGATTTATAACGAACGTAAGAACGAACTACTCCTTTAGCGATACGGTCAAAATAGCCTTTTGTAGCGTAATAAGTGTAGTCTTCTAAGGCGGTATGAAAGGTATAGACAATCGGAATATTCAATTTCTTAGCAAGCAAGAAACCGAATTGCCCAACTCCACCATCGGTTTGGATATGTACAACATCTGGTTTAAATTCAGAAAGAATCTTCATTCCTTTAGGGGAATATAGCCAAGCCAAACGATAGTCATATATTCTCATATGAATGCCTGGCAAACGAAGAATGTCTCCTTCAAGATTCATCTCATTGGCATAGAAATTGGTCGTGCAAACCATGATTTGCTCATTGTGCATTTTGAAAGCTTGATATAGAGTTCCAGCCGAGGTTGAAACGCCATTGATCTCAGGTGGAAACGTGTCAGAGAAAATAATCGGTCTCATATTCATTTCCCTTTCTTAGAAGGCAAGGTTGTAACAATATAGTCATCCCCTGTCTCTTGCCCAAAATCTTTGGCTAAAACATTAGAAAGAACCTTTTTACGGATCGATGCTTTAGAAAGTTGCTTTGTTTCAAAGAGAGTGTCTGCAGAACGTTTTCTTTCCTCATACGTATCAAGTTGAAGATTAACGAATGTCTGTCTATTTGGATAGGTATATCTTTCACGATTTCTTGAATGATAAAGCGAAGCAACGAAACCAGAGATAATAAGAACTAAGTGATATGTTGCAACACGCCAAAGAATTTGCGAAGCAACGATATTCGATGATGCGGATCTAGTAATAACTAGCGATCCATTCACCACCGCTTGAGTTTCAACATAGAATCCCGAGAACATAATATTAAAGAAAAGTTCAGAAACGCCTGCACTTCCTGGAAGAGGCATAAGTCCCGTTATCATTTGATGGAAGGCACTTCTAAAAGTGCAGTCAAAAAACATCTTGATATCAAAGCCTTCATTTGGACCAAACGCTCCTAAGGCTAAGCCTGAGAAATAAGGAATTGAGAAACGCAAAATCAAAACAAGCATCAAACAAATGTAGATAAAAATAGTAACAGGAATGTTTGCTTGAAGACGTCTAAGCTCAATCTTAAAGTTTTCAACTTGAACACGAAGGTTCTCACGAGTCTTATCTGGATTTTTAAGAATTCTAATTTTCCCCAGTAAACCCACCACATAATGCATGATGAAGTTATGGAAATGATGAGAATAAGACATGAGGAACAAAATCAAAATAATGCCTAAATTAAGGGCAAAACCCGCAATAATCAGAGGAAGAATTGTAACTGTACCATCCCAGCCAAATAAATTAACATTCGGAATCTTAAAGGAGCCAATGGACATAATTTGGTTCCATTCAAAAGCAATGGCAATAACATCAAAAGAAATCAAAGCCATTTGGTAGATGATAAACCACATAACCATGATCGATGCAGCGTTAGAAACTTCTATGCCTTGTTTCTTTAGGGTATAAACTTGCATGACTTGTCCGCCTGAAGCACCAGGAGTAACATCGTTATAAAAAGCACCGATCATCGAATTAGCTAAGCCTTGGTGAAAATAGTAATGCCTTGTATATAAACGGCAAAAAACCACCATAACCAACGCTTCGATAAAATACGTAAGAAACATAATTAAGGCAATGATTGCTAAATATATCGGAGAACACGTTGTTAAAGCACTCCAAATTTGTTTAACGCCAGAAACAAAATCGCCTTCACCAGCACTATAGAAAGAAATGAATAAAGTAGCAACAGTTAAAACAAGAACCAAACCAAAAGAAATAATGTAAGATTTCTTCTTACTTTTTTGCTTCTTTTTACCTTTAATTCTTTCTACCATACTTAAAATAGTTTCTTTGAAACTATATTATTTTACCATTCTTGGCAATATATAAAACACCATTATGAAAGTAAGAAAGCAATATCCTCTTCAGTGAGTGAAGATATAACGTTTTCTCCTGAGGCAATAACTTGCTCATAAAGGTCTTTTTTGTATTTTTGTAGGAGCAAAACTTTCTCTTCAATCGATTGGTGACAAATAAGTTTAAGAACGGTAACTGGGCGTTTCTGGCCAATGCGGTAAGCTCTATCGGTCGCTTGTTCTTCAGAAGCAAGATTCCACCAAGGATCAAGATGAATAACAACATCCGCTCCGGCAAGATTAAGTCCTGTACCACCAGCTTTTAGGGAAACTAGCATTACTGAAACATCGTTTTCTTTATTGAATTTATTCGATAATTCCAAACGATTTTTAGCACTTACTCCCCCATTAATGTAATATGAAGCAATGCCATTTTCTTTCAAAAGATTTCCTAATGAATCCAACACTTTGGTAAACGAAGAAAAGATCAAGAGCTTATGACCATTTGAAATGCTCTTTGAGGCGTATTCCAAAACATAAGACATTTTTGCAGATGTCGTTTTAACCCCTTCGAAAAACGATGATGGATCAACGCATATTTCTCGTAAGGAGGTAAGAATAGGCAAGAAATTAAAAGATGAGAAACGATCGTGATTTGGAGATGTTTTATCTTTCACGTGCTCTAATTCTTTCTTTGCTTTATCTAGGGTTGATTCGTAAAGAAGTTTGGACTCATCGTCCATGGTGATTGTAACTACTTCTACTTCTTTTTGAGGCAGTTCTTTAAGTACTTCCTTCTTTGTTCTTCTAAGCAAGAAAGGAGTTATTTTTCTCTTTAATGAAAGACGTGCTTCCTCTTGATTTCCAGCCAGAATGTAACGCGTTTTGAAAATGCCATAAGTATTTAGATAATTTGGCATCAAAAAATCAAAAATAGACCACAAATCCGCCATGGAATTCTCAATTGGCGTACCAGTTAAAGCAAATCTAGAAGATGATTTTATATTTCTTACCGCTTTTGATTTTAACGCAGAATAATTCTTAATCAATTGAGCCTCATCGGTAATCAAAACATCAAAAGAATGGGCTTTATACAGGGAAATATCGTTTCTTAAAGAATCGTAAGAGGTAATATAAATAACTTTTTCATCATCTTTTATTCCAGAAAGTAGTTCGTTGCGTTTTTCTTTGCTGCCATCGATAACTATTACTTTCGTTTCCTTATCCCAAAGATTAAATTCCTTTTCCCAATTATAGATAACGCTCTTTGGCGCAATAACTAACGAAGGTTTGTTTGTTTTTAAACTTGAAAGGAAGGCAATCGTCTCCAACGTCTTCCCTAAGCCCATATCGTCTGCTAGAATACCCCCTAATTTATATTCATATAAGCAAGACAGCCAGGATATTGCATTTCTTTGATACGGTCTTAAGACAGAAGATATTTCCCTAGATAGATCCACCTCTTTATCTTTAAAGTTTTTAATCGATTGGAAGGCATCTTTCAGATAATCATCTAAATCTACCTTCACGCCATTTGATGAATATTCTTCATTGAGTCTAAAGGCTTCAAACAAAGGAAGATGGCCTTTAGAGAAAGAATCATCTAGTTTTTCTTTTTGCTTTATATCGTTTAATTCTTTAATGGTTGGATCGTCTAATAAAATAATATCCTCACCCAAGAGAACGAATGTTTTCTTTTTATGATAAGCATTTAAAATCAAAGAAAGTTGTTCAGGAGAGAATGTTTTTGACTTTGCTTTAAGAGAAAGCCAATCTTCATGTCTTTCAATATGAAGATTTATTTTCCCAATATGTGTTACCTTGCTAGATGATAGTTTCTTTGAAAGATAGATTTTTGCTCTCTTTTTTAATAAAGAAAGATCGCTTTGAAGGAACTTAAGTGCTTCTTTTTGGTTTTCTTGTATTCCGTTTTCTACGCCTCCAACTTCTTTTAAAGCCACCAAATAAAGATTAATTTGGTCACGTAAGGAAACATTTAGAATCGCTTCTTCCTTAGGAATGCTACGTGAACATAATAAATACTCACTTCTAAAAGAAAGAGAACCTTCTTCTGAGATATCAACATACAAAGCAATGCTAAAACGTTGATTTTCATCTTCTTCTTTTAAAGAGGAAACGCTAACGTTTTTTCTAAATATATCCGATACAAGCGAAGGATCTTTTATATCATGTTCCAAAAAGAAGGCAAATATCTTTCTTGAGGTCGGATTTGCAAAACGATAAAAAGAGATTACGCTTGAAAACGTATCGATATAAATCAAACCTTTTTTTAATAAAAGAGACCTACAATGTGCATCAACGTTGATTTGAGGAATGAGTTCAATGGTATTTTTCTTTAAGGAGAAACCTGCCTTAGAGACGTCTTTCATCACATAATATTGCTCGCCATTGAAGAATATATTTTCCCCTAAAGTTATCTCGATGATATCACCAAAATCATCTTCACTAAGAGGCATTTCATTTTTAATCGGCGAAGAATAATTTCTTGCTAACGAGGCAAGAAAACTAATAGTTCTTACTCCTTTATCAGAGAAGAGAGAACGATCAAGAGAATAGAATTTATCGTGATATTCGAAAGGTTTGGAAACTACAAAGCTATCAAAGAATTCACCTAAAGATGGAATTGGCAATTTATTCTCTTTCCCATCCCATAACTCCAAAGAAAGAAGGAATTCATCGTTCTTTTCCCTAAGACGAATAATCAAATCCCATTTGCCATCTTTTGGCTTATTCGTAACTACTTCATTGCTATTTCTTTCATTTAGAATGCTAAGAAATTCTTCACGTAATTTGTTTCTTTCTATGCTCTCTTTTTCATCGAAAGAAGGCACTTCGTCCAAAAGAAGGAAATCCTTGCCGTATATTCTTAATAAGTCATCTTTACTTAATCTACTTTCGATTTCATATAAGTAAGTGTATAAAGCTATTTCCTTATTAGAAACAGAGGAAAATGAACTTTCTATAGGAAGGCCATTAGAAGAAACCAGTAATTTAATATACGTTTCCTTAGGTAGTTGGGATGAATAATCCGAAAAGAATGCTTCATAAATAAGAATTTCTTTAGCATCATCGTAATGAAAAAGAATCTGATATTTACCTTCTTTTAAATCTTCTAAGGTTTCTTTCACTCCATTAAAAGAAAGATATTCTTCAATGAGTTTTTTTCCTTTATCTTTAGCCCTACTTATAAACATAAATTCTCCCCTTTATAAATAGAACGATTGATTCTTCCTAAAAGATTATTCCTCATGAGAAGATATAGCCATATTCCTTTATAGAATTTGTCTTCTTTATCTTCTAAGACTTCATTCATAAAAAGATAATAAGATAAAGAATCATCTTTCAAATAATCTAGATATAACAAAGCGTAGAAATAGTCTTTATTTCTGTTCTTTTTCTTCAATTCATTTTCGATGTATTTATGCGATGTTTCCGTAAGAATATGAATTGTTTTTGTTTCTTTTATTAAATCTCTAG
>CAVKFY010000004.1:0-2681 GCA_963655775.1 Alistipes communis | reverse complement strand
TATAAGAGAAATTCTCGTAAAGATCAGGGAAATATTCTTTCCCATCGAATAGCAAGACGGAATTAAGATATTTCTTATAGGATATTGCAAAGGAAATTTGATTTCTAACACCATAGAATTCCTTATCGTTAAAAAGTCTTCTATAAGTAAGATAGGAGGAGAAATCATCATTGTTTTTAAGAAGAGCGAAAGCAATGTTCCTTGCCTCAGAAAGAAGACCTGCCTTACTTAAATAATCAAAATCTTTTTTCTTAAAGGAATTTTGATTTCCCTTGTTTAGCAATAGATGAAGAAGAAAGACAACCTCATCTGGGGAATCTTCTTTTTCATAATGATTTATCGCCTCTAGTAAATCCTTCTCTAACAATAATCTAGGGGAAATCCTGGCGATAATTGAAATAAATGATGGGATAGGATTCCTAGGAAAGTTTTTCCCTGAAAGACAAGTGAGGCAATAATTTAACTGAGTATCCTTATTTGGATATTTTCTAACAACGTATCTTTGTAAAGGCAAAGACGTATCATCCCCCTTAAGAAAGGAAGAAAAGAAACGAAGGCTTCCTTCTAAATCTGAGCCAAGTATTTCAAACACTTTTTCAATTATCAAATCGATTTCATTTGATGAAAGCTTCCCTTTCTCAAAGAAAAGGAGAAACCTTGATTGAACATTCCCATTCCCAAAAAGAACCTCATTAGACGACATTTCTTTTAAATACAAACAAACCAAACAAATATATTCATCTCTACTTAACTTATTTGCCAAAACGTTAATCTTATATGGCAAACCATAGAATTCATCGAAAGAATTGTTGAAAGGTAAACTCTTTATCTTCTTAGCGAATTCTTCATATGGATCTTTCTTATCTTCGATGTCTTCTAACGCATATAGAGATGCGACAACATGTTTACATAAAGCAGGAAATGGGCATGTGCAAGAATAAGAAACTAGTTTGTCCTTATTTATAGAGAAAGAAACATCATATATTTCATTTCCTTCGACTTTTGCTAAATATCTATCATTCTCTTGGTGAAGATCTCTAACTTTCCCCTCAAGAAAATAATCCTTCCCTCTACGAATTATTTTTTTAGACACGTTTTCAAGATTCTTTATATAATTTGCCACGACAATATACTAGCAAAAAGAAGAGTTAAAGAGTAGATTCTTCCTCTAGCAAAGAGGGCCGCAATTATAACAACCTAAAAGAAAAATTCCTCCCTCGAGGATTCGTATTTTGTTATCTAAGACTTCCACTGCATCAAGTTGAATAAGCCTCTCAAGAATACTTTTCCTATCTTTAGCTTTCTTTAGATCTGGGTACAATGGATGTATATTTTTATATTCAAGAAAATCAGAAACAGCAACGTTATGATTCGTGAAGAGAAGATTCAATGCGTCTCTTTCTAATGAAGAAAGAAAACCTCTTACTCCTTTTTCTCCTTTAAAAGATGATGAAACGAATTTACGTAGCTTGTTTACGCCATATACTTCTCTTAAAAGAAGATACTGATAATATCCCTCGCCATATTTATCGTTAGGAAAAGAATACGCTAAATCAGCTTCGTTATCCGCATAAGGAAAATAATAAAGAAGGAAACACAAATAAGGATTTCTTTCTTTTATTTCTTCATGTGTAGGATTCTTAGAAAAGAAAGAAATTGTCTCTAGAACAAAGGAAACAAGATCATTATTTTCAATTGTTTTAGATGCTTCTATAGCATCCTCCACTCTTTTTGCTTCAAGCAAGCGGAAAAAGAGATATTCTTTCGCTAATTCTTTATATTCATTATTATTGCTGGCAATTATCTTAGATAAAGACGAAATGCCTCTCGAGGTAACTGGATTCTTATAGGCAATAACAATTTTCAGAAGAGGAGACTTGTTATTCTTATAAAGGTCACGTAAATAAACATAGCTTTTAAAAGAAAAGGCATTCTCCTTCATAAAGAAAACGCCCCCTCGAATAAACTAACCTTTAACTGAGGTAATAGTAATAAGTTTCTCATTCTAGACAATTTGGAAGAATGAGGTGCGTCTTACCCACCTAAAACGCACCTGAATTCTTCATAATTATTAGAATTTAGGTTGAATTAAGTAAAGCAATAAAATTCCATTTTTATCAGTTAAAATCGAATGTTTTTGTTATTTTAGTAATAAGTTGTCGATTCAGAAATAAGGATGGAAAAGATTTTTGTCAGTATTTATTTTGACATTGCATGTTCTTGTCATCATTTGCTTATATTTTTTATGTTTTGGTATCGTTTTTTGATATTCTTGATATTGACACCTTAACATTGTTGTCATTCCAAAGAGACAAGATTTATACAGTGTAAAAGATTTTTTGTATTGTAAAATCAGAAAAGGCATCAGTTTTGTTTCCTGATGCCGTGTGTTTTTATAATTCGATGAACTCGACCTTTGAGTCGTGTTTCAATGTCTTACTGTTGTAGGATATTCCCAAGAGAAGAATCTTGCCTTTGTAACCCTTGAACAGAGACGCATAATCCCTCGACTTGATCTGCTTTATCGCATTCTCCGCGGAGTCGTCCGCCTTGAGTTCAACAACGATAGGCATGTGTGAGCCATCCCTTGGAGTGTAGGTGATGTCCGCCCTGCCGGTGGAACACGTGTCTTCCTTTCGGACGTAGTACCAATCCTTCAGACAGTAATAAGACATGGTGAC
>CAVKFY010000003.1:0-10306 GCA_963655775.1 Alistipes communis | reverse complement strand
ACGGTAAGTGAGTTGCAGTCACTGGCCTTACCACTTGGCTACGGATGCAGCGTTAAGGATTATAGCATCCACTTATTTTTCTTTCAAGAAATCTAGATGAATAATCCGTTGTTTTCTAACTATTCCCCTGGATAGATATATTCAAGAGTTCCCCAAGAATAGGTTGCCGTGCTTATTATCTTCTCTGATTGATTATCTTTCTTGGCTTCGATGGTGCCAGTAACCGTCCTTAGAAGGTAACTCTCCACTACGATGGTTGTGCTCATTATGAAATTTGATTGAGTGTTTGGATCGTATTGATTATATGAGGCATCGAACTTAAAAGAAGAATCGTCATATTTTTCAAAGACAGTTTTGTATCCCGTAATATTATCGGTATTAGTCAAACCATCATATGCAGCAGAAATTGTGGTATATGGTGAGGTGATGGTTGTTTTAAGATTAGCCTCCAAAGAACCACTCATCTCGCCGTATTTAGTAAAGGCAGTTTCAAATTCTTCTTCTGAAGAATATGTTCCTGTTTGTTTCTCCTCTGTTAGATAGTTTTCGATGTAATAATGATAAGTTCCGTCTTTTTCATAGATACATGCGACATTATTAGGCATGCTGTAATAGACATATCTAGACCCTTTTTCAAGATTGAATCTAGTCTCAAAAGAAGTTTCAAGGTTAGAATTGGTGTACTTGAATTCGTTCTTTACCTTTATTGTTCCTTTTGTGGGTAGAACGAAATCATCGCTATAAACTTTTTCGCTCATCGCCTGGATTTGTGACTTCGCTTCTTCAGTAGGAAGCACGCTTCCCCTAGGAAGAGTATCGTTATTTTTACATCCTGCTAAAGCAAAAAGAGATGCTATAGCAAGGATTTTAGATATTTGTTTTCTCATCATTTGCCCCTTTACAAATTTAGTTTAGCATATAAATCGACAACTTACGATAAAAGAAAAGCAGCCTACCATTAGATAAGCTGCCAACTATTAAGCGTTCTTTTCTTCTCTACGTTTCTTTCTTAAACGTTTAGAAACTTGGTTTTTCGTGATGAAGTAGCCTAAAACGGTGATAAGCACTACTCCTTCGATAACCAGAATGACGATTACTGGTGTAGGAACTGAGCCAGATTTAACCGATTCCCACATGCTAAGAACATATTCATTATTATCGCCATAGTCTTCCATGACCATAAGCGAATCGACAATCGTACTTGGTGGATACTGAGCAAAGAAGGAACGACCTGTGGTGAATTCCTTTCCATCCACTTCATACGTTTCATACTCATCAGTATAGAAGATTGTATCTAAGGAATCTTCGAAGTCTTCTAATGAACCACTGAAGTAGTAAGAAAGATCAACCGCACTCCAACCAAGATCATTCTTTTCGGAATAATCTTCCCAAGAGGAGTATTCTTCACCATCAATTTTGCCCTTGCCTGTTCTAAAGAACTCCCTGAATTCATCATCGCTTAATGATTTGTATTCTTCTCTAAGAATAAGTTCATCATCATCGTCATAGACGAAGTCATCTTCCTCCTCGTCGTATTCATAGATGAGAGGCATTCTAACGTCATACCATTCTCTGGTTTGCTCTAGGATGGAATCGCCGGCAATAGTTGACGTATAGCCAATATAGTCCATATTTGCCGCGGCAATTTCTGGATCAGAGATGAAATCAATGAACTTTTGTGCGTATTCTTGATTTTGAACGCTGCTAGGAATGACCCAAGCATCCAACCAGATATTCGCACCAATCGTTGGAACGGAGTAATAAAGATATGTTCCATATTCTTCAGCAGAATCAATCGCATATACCGCGTCTCCTGACCAAGCTAGGTTAATGCCCGTTCTTTTGCCAGTTTGGATGTCGGTTTTACCTGAGTCTACTTCAAGACCATAGGAATTATCTTTCAATGTCGAAAGTTTTCTTTCGATTCCATCGATGATATCAGAAGAAGATTGATGCTCATTCTTTCCTAAACTCTTCATTAATTCATTAAATTCATCAATATGAGAGATGTTATTGAAGATGATGTTAATGTCTTTGTTATATTCTTCGGAACTTAATTCTCCTGCTTGATATTTATCAAGAAGAGTTTGGAAGTCTTCTTTATAGGCTTCAAGCAAAGCAATAGCGTAGGAATCACGCATGGAGTCCTTGATTTGGAAGGTGCCTTGATAGGAAGAATCCCATAAGGAAGAATATGTGGCCATATCTTTCTTAACGTCTTCTTCGCTTAACCCACGATCAGCAAAAACGCTAAATGAAGGGTTATACATGATACCAAGCGTTCCCCACATATAGCCACGCATATAGTCAGAGACTGGTTCTTCTTTTCCGTTTGTCTTTACTTTGATACTGCCATAGAGTTTATCGAAGTAAGAGGAAGAATATAAAGCATAGTTATCATCTTTCCATGCCTCATATCCATGGCTATAAAGGTTTTCTCTTTCCTCTCCAGCAAGGAAAGGAACAAGAAGATTATTAGCCATCATCTTTTCAACCATATAATCAGAAGTACAGATAAGATCGTAGTTTGTTGCTCCGGTTTGGAGGTTTGAAAGCATGATTTCATTGGTATCATAGGTAGAGTAAGCGATTGTTATATCAACGTTATCTTCCTTAAGGACTTTCTCTTGGAAAGCAGCGATGATATCTAAAGAATCATCTGCGCCAGTGGCAATATAGTCTTCAGCATTGTATATACTTAAAGTTATCTTTGTTGTACTTGCCTTTAAAAGATCGTTTTGAATGGAAGAGGCAACAGGAAGAACGTTATTTCCTGCGACTAGATACGAAAGAAGAGATAAAACTAATACGTTGTTCATAATTTCATCCTCGCTTTGGCGTGTTTTCCATCTCTATTCGCTCTGCCTTTGTTAACGAAGATGAGAAGGAAAACAACTACTAATACAACTAAGAAGATCAATGTGCATAAGGCCCTTAACTCTGGTGGCAATGGGTGTTTTTTGATAACGCCTTGGACATAGGTTGAGATTGTGGAGATCTTTGATGCCCCACTTAATAGACCAGGTCCAGCGGTAAAGGCGGTGACAATAAAGTCGTCAAGAGAAAGAGTTATAGCAATTAAGAAGCCAGAAACAACGCCAGGAGCAATCTCCGGGAGAGTTGTTCTAAAGAGGGCTTTTGTTGGGGTGCAACCTAAATCTAGGGCTGCTTCATATAAGGCTGGATCCATTTGTTCAAGCTTTGGTTTGACGTTTAAATAGACAAATGGAGTACTTAGAACTAAGTGACCTGCTAAAAGAGTCCAGAATGAGAATTGGAAGGATGCAAATAAGTGTTCACGGAAGAAAACAAACATGACGGTTAACGACAAAGCAATAACGATTTCAGGAGTAACAACAGGGATTTGGTTAGCAAATTCCATTGTTCTTTTAGCGTGTTTCTTTGATTCGTAAACACCAACTGCGCCAAGTGTCCCAAGTAAGGTAGCAATCACACTAGAAACAAGGGCGATAATGAGGGTATTTCCCACTGCTTTCATGATTTCGGCATTTTGGAATAGTTTGCCATACAAAGAGAATGTGAAGCCATTCCATTGACCTAAAACATCAGTATCAGTGAAAGAGAATACGATTAAGACAAGGATTGGAGCGTACATCACAAGAAGTAAGATCCAAATATAGCTTTGAGCAAGAATTTTCTTGATAAAAGCTTTCTTTTCTGTGTCTACCATAATCCACCTCCTCTTCTTTGTGCCGCGTCAGATTTATCAAAGCGACGGGTGATTAAGCTAGTTATTGCGATAATCACAAGCATGATGATGGCCATAAAGGAACCAGTGTTCCATTGGCTATTGGTGAAATTCAAATAGATTGAGTTACCAAATAAGGTGATTTTTCCTTCTGAAAGAGTATCGGAAATAACGTATGAAGACATGACTGGCATGAAGACCATTTCGGCTGCAGAGACAATTCCAGGGACTGATTGAGGAAGGACGTTCTTATAGAAGACCTTAACTGGGGAGCAGCCTAAGTCTGCGGCCGCCTCCATTTGAGAGTGATCTAGCTTAAGCATTGTCGTATATAGAGGCAAAATGGTGAATGGTAGGTAGTTATAGACCATGCCAATCAAGGTTGCAGTCCAAGGATACTTGCCTCCACTTATGCCCATCCAATCGAGCAAATCACGTGTCGCACCTGTACGGATAACAAAGTTGATCCACATAGGCATGATGAATAAGACAACCAAGACACCATTCTTGTTGAGTTTCTTATTAGCTAAGATTGCTGCAGCAGGATATCCAAGAAGAAGACAAATCAAAGTCGTTTGAATTCCTAAGAAGAGCGAAACAAGAAGAACGCTAAGCTTACTTGGGGTTGAGAAGAAGGAAATAGCCGCATTAAAGGAAGGCATTCCTGCTTCATCCGTAAAGGCATACCAAACAATTAAGAGAATTGGAATAACGACGAATATGGCCAAGAAAACGGCATAGGGTATGCAAAGGTATTTACGTTTCAAACGGAAGAAAGTGTTTTTCTTCTTTCCTGGCTCTACCCTCTCTTTATTCGACAACATAGTTGTCTAACCCTTTCTTTAATTTCAAAGAAATCTTTTCGGATGGAACTTTGATTGAGACTTTATCTCCAACGTTCCAAGCGTATGGTGTATCGCAAACGAAGTCATCTTCGTTTTCGTTTCTTATGATACAACGGTAGTGATCGCCAATCCAAACAGCTTCAACGATATCGCCTTGGATATTTCCTTCTTCGAGGTTGTCGCTAATTTCGATGGCATCAAGGCCAAAGGAAGCAACAACATCCGCATCATTGAAGTCATATTTACGGTTGTTCTTAGGATCAAGAAGGTATCCGTCTTCTGTTAAAGAGGAACCTTTAATGAGTTTGGTAATATCGCAATCAAAGGCAACATCAGAGATGACGACTTGGTTGTCTTTGTTGATATATGCGTCATCATAGACGTTTTCTGTAAGTTGTTTTTCCATGATTTGGAGGTTTTCTTTATCAACGGAAATAGAAACTTTGGAACCAACGAGTCTTGCCTTGTGTTCGCGACATGTGATTTCGGTCTTGCCTACCTTAAGTTCGTAGGAATAGTCTTCTCCTTTGAAAACGCTAGAAAGAATTATGGCATCGACAACGCCTTTTCCTGATTCATCAAGCACGACATCTTCTGGACGGATGACAACGTCCACTTTTTGATTGAGCGGGAAGTCATCGACACAATCCCAGATGGCGGAAAGGAAACGGACTTTCTTTTCTCCTGCCATTGTGCCAGAGAAGATGTTTGATTCGCCAATGAAGTCTGCGACATATGCGCTTGTAGGCTCATTGTATATTTGTTCAGGCGTGCCCATTTGTTGGATGGTGCCATCTTTCATGACAACGACCTTATCCGACATCGAAAGAGCTTCTTCTTGATCGTGGGTGACATAGATAAAGGTGATCCCAAGTTTCTTATGCATGTCTTTTAATTCAAGCTGCATATCAACTCTCATCTTATGATCGAGAGCGCTTAATGGTTCATCAAGAAGAAGAACTTCAGGTTCATTTACGATGGCTCTAGCAATGGCAACACGTTGTTGTTGGCCACCAGAAAGGTTAGATATATCTCTATCTTCCATTTCATCAAGGTCAACGATTTGTAAGGCTTTTGCGACCTTTTCATCGATTTCTTTGGCAGATAGATGTTTGTATTTTATTTTCTTATTGCCCTTACGATCTGTTACTTCGTATGGGATCTTTTTTAGTTTTAAACCAAAGGCAACGTTATCATAGACGTCCAAATTCGGGAAAAGGGCGTAATGTTGGAAAACGGTGTTGACTGGTCTTTGGTAGGGAGGGAGATTAGTAATGTCCTTTCCATTAAGCAAGATTTTGCCAGAAGTCGGAATGTCAAATCCGGCAATCATCCTTAGGGTTGTGGTTTTGCCACATCCAGAAGGACCAAGCAAGGTGACGAATTCGCCTTTTTTGATGTCTAAGCTGACATCGTCTACAGCGGTAAAGCTTTTATCAAAGACTTTACTCACATGTTGCAGTGAAATGATGACATTATTTTCATCCATTTGAATACCTCCAAAAATCATCAGAAGCTGTTACAAACAGGAAGAGATTTTTCGTTGCTGATGAATCAATAAATCTCAACGTGCAAAATATTGCGTTAAATAGTTCAAAAAATCAATAAAAATTTTTGCATTTTTTTCGCTTGGGTTTTTCAAAAAATAAAAAGTGAGCCAAATATCGATATTAGCGGAGGAATATCAACTTTTTATTTGCTAAAATTTTTTATGTTTTTTCGTTTAAAAATTGTTTCAAAATTGTGCGTGGATTTTTTTGGTGATTTTCACATTCTTTTTTTGTGATTATACTTTCTTCTATGAAGAAAAAAATTCTTGCTATATTCTCACTCGTTATTCCCCTACTTTCTGGGTGTGACAATTCATCTACATCTTTGAGGGTTACTTTTGGTAGATTATACGATTCTTCTTACTCGGGAAATGTTTCTAATTTATATCTTTATACGACAAATATTTCTTATGATGATTTGAATAGGAAAATTACAAACAAAGAAAGCTTTGTTTTATGTGTCTATGAATATAAAACGTTGCTTGAAGGAGGAGAGATTGAGTGTACTTGTTATACGTCTTTTGCCTCTTCGTTAAACAAGTATATGAAGAAAAACAATGCGGAGATATATGCCATAGATCCGTCTGACTTTTCTTCCAACGATCGTTTTTCTTTGAGTATTGCTCTTGGGGATCAGACTTTAGCAATATTTTCTAATGGCCTTCTTCTTAAGCAAGAGAATAGTTCTAATGATGGCTTGTCTTCTTTAGAGAAAGTAGAAAGTTTCCTAGATTCTTCCATATCTTGGTCGAATATTCTTTATGTTAGCAAGGAACAGTTAGATTCCTTGCTAAAAGAAAAAGGAAGATATACAGTTGGATATCTTCGTAAGACTTGTTCTGATTGCGCATATCTTAATTACAATTTCCTCAAAGAATATAGCAAGAAAGAATTAAATACTCCTTTGTATGTTATTGAATGTGATGTACCTGGAATTAGATATGATTCGTTAAATAAGTTAGATAAAGAACAATGGCAGTCTTTTAAAGATGAGTATGGCTTATCTAGCAAATATGACCTTTCTTTTGGATATGATGAAGGGTATGTTCCTACATTCTTAACATATACGAATAATGGTCAATCATATGCTCATTATGGTGAACTTGTCTCCGATGGGGCAGTATATATGAACGATACGTTATCCTTAGAGAATGGAGTATACAAGGTTGCTGGTAGTTATTGGGATGGAAGAAATCATCCGTTCTTTGAATCTTTGAGTGCGGACGTAAAAACATCGTTAATAGGCTTAGAAATACATGATGGACAATATAGTGATTATGGTGATGATGGGGTGTATTGGAATAAGGAATATTCATCTAAGTATCATGATCCGTTGCTAGAAGGATTCCTGGATTACTATACGAAATAAAAAATGGCTACCAACAAGATAGCCATTATTTTATATGTCAATCTAACCTTAGAAAGTTCCTAAGTAGTAGTTTTTCTTACCACGGCGGATAACGATGTATTTGCCTTCTATTGCATCAGCCTTAGTGATAACTGCATCAAGGGAAGAAACCTTCTTGCCATTGATTGAGACAGAGTTTTGTTGAACAAATGTCTTTGCTTGAGTTTTTGAGCTAGCTGCACCACTCTTGACTAATAAATCAAGAATTGGGGTATCGCCAGTTAATTCAACCTTGTTATATCCAGCAAGGACTTCTTCGATTTCTTTGGCATTAAGAGATGCAATATCTCCTGAGAAGAGTACCTCAGACATCTTGACTGCTTCATCTGCAGCTTCCTTGCTATGAATATCTTTTGTAACTTCATAGGCAAGTTTCTTTTGGGCGATTCTCATGCCTGGATTTGCTAAGTGATCACGAGTGACATTTTCAATTTCATCACGGCTAAGGAAGGTAAAGACTTTTAAGTATTTAACTGCATCTTCATCAGTCGTATTGATGAAATATTGATAGAGTTGATATGGGGAAGTAAGTTCAGGATTAAGGAAGAGTGCACCTTTTTCTGATTTACCAAATTTCTTGCCATCTGCTCTGGTGATTAGGTGTGCAGTCATTGCTTCAGCAGACGCTTCTTCTCCTTCAATCTTTCTGATTAATTGAAGACCGCTTGTAAGGTTGCCCCATTGGTCGTTGCCACCAATTTGAATCTTGCAATCGTATTTCTTATATAGGGTATAAAAGTCTGCAGATTGAAGAATTTGGTAGGCAAATTCCGTAAAGGAGATACCTGCTTCAAGACGTGAAGAAACGATTTCTTTGCTTAACATGTAGTTAACGGAGAAATACTTACCGTAATCACGAAGGAAGTCTAGCATTGTCATTTCTCCAAGCCAGTCATAGTTATTTAGAATCATGCCTTTTTCTGGATCAGATAAGTCCAAGAATCTTTCTAATTGGGCTTTGATGGCGGCTGTGTTTTTAGCCAAAGTCTCTTTGGTTTGAAGATTTCTTTCAGCAGATTTTCCTGAAGGATCGCCGATCATTCCGGTCGCTCCTCCAACGACAGCAATGATCTTATGTCCTGCACGCTGAAGTCTCATCAAAGTAGAAATCATAACATAGTTTCCTACGTGCATTGACGAAGCGCTTGGGTCAAAGCCACAATAAACTGTTGTCTTTTTATCAAAGAGTTTGCGGACGTTATCCTCATTGGAATATTGCTCGATAAGTCCACGATAATTTAATTCATCGACGATGTTTTCCATAAGTTTACCTCACTAGGTAAGATTTTATCTTAACAAATTCATTAAGCAAGCAATAAAGACTTTTATAGAAAGGAAACATCTACACATTGTATAAAAACTAGATAATCGAGAGAAAACTAACCGTTGAATTTGACATTGTTACATTTCTCTATAGCAAGTTTTAAGAAAGTGTTTGAGATGTTTTTGCTTTCTTCTTTAAGAGTTGAATACGTTTCTTCTTTATTGATTTCAGGGAATTTGAAGTCTAGAGAATAAGCGTATCCTCCACTATATGTATATAGGTAATATGTTATCTCATTTTTATTTTCATCAATCACGTATTCAGGATTGGAATTATCTATATGTCCCTCACTTATCCATCTAGAGGTCATTTTAAGTTCAACGTTTAAGGAGTCGGTCTTACTTTGATATGTTGCCTTTTGAAGGATTGCACTTAAGCGCTCACTCTTTCCTTCTTTTTCTATCGAAACACCAATGACGTTATCTTTAGTTTCATAATTAGATAAGCCGTCTTTTAGAAGAACTACGGCATATTTATCGATGTTGTCATAGTTTTCTTTTATTTCATCAATTGAATTGTAACTCTTCTCGATTGTCTCTATCTTCAATGTAGGAGAGACAATGGTGTTCCTATTTAGATTTGTTACTCCAACAACAATAAATGGTGTTGCAACTCCTAAGCCAAGAGAAAGAGTAACAGAGATAGATAGAATTATTATTTTCTTATTCATGTATTCAAACCCTCTCTACTTATAATTAGCCACCACATAATCTAGGACTACGTTTTTGAAATATTCTTTTTCTTTGGAATTCCCAGTGAAATCCACTTGAAAGGCATACGCCGTTTGATTCTTTAAACGCATGTGCCCTTCTTTTTCAACCCAACCAAAAACATTTCGATCACTAGATACAAATTCACAAGCAACAGAAACGTTAACGTTAAATGAAGAACTGTCGGTTATATTTTTTACGGAAAAGAAATAACCAATCGCACTAAGAGCACAAAAAGTATGTCCAGTTTCTATATCGTTATGATCTTTATCGGTTCTATTTTTGCATTCATCAAAACCTTTGACGTAGAATGCCATATCTTCTAATTTATGAGAATCATTTTCTAAAGCAGAAGGATTGAACGTTACTATGCTTGTTCCAGTTTTTTTGCCTTGCTTATCTAAAAAACCGTTGAAATCATCATAATTAGCAAATTTATTAGTGGTTACACCATCCCAATGTTCCCTTTGGTTATGTTCATTCAAAGCTAATATCGTTATTGATGCAGCAAAAACAAAAGAAACAATTGAGACACCTATGTCGAAAAACCAAAAGCCTTTTTTCACTAATTTCTACCCCCTTAAGGCAAATTGATTGTACATGCTAATTCTTTTTATGTCAAATTTTATTTATTTATTGGGGTAAAATTAAATTTATGATATGTTTTTATGTTATTTGATTCTTGATATTTTCCATTTAGTTAAGTAATTATCGTTATTTTTGCTGCTTTTGTTCTTTTTCTAAGATGAAAATATAAAAT
>CAVKFY010000002.1:0-20897 GCA_963655775.1 Alistipes communis | reverse complement strand
CCTGCTATGATTAATACCCGTACCCTTGCTTCCGATAAAGAGAGAACAAAAACCATCCGTGTTATTCCTTTCTTCACTTGCGGAGCTAAAACAGAATTCTTAGTTTGTATTGCCGCAGCTGTTGCAGCTGCCTCAAACCTTGACCAAGGCTTATTCACCTTCTTGGTCTATATGTTTGGTGTTGTTGTTGCTATCATCGCAGTTATTGCTATGAATAAGACGACGCAACGTGAAAAAGTTCCACCATTCATCATGGAATTACCTTCCTACCACCTCCCTCAGCCACAAGCTCTTGCTTTACACGTTTGGGATCGTGGCAAACACTATCTTAAGAAAGCGTTCACCATCATCTTTGCTTCCACAGTCGTAATTTGGTTCTTATCCAATTTCACCCCATCTTGGCAATTTATCCCATTCTTTAATGAGGAGAACTTCGCTACAGGTGATGTTAACATTATATTATCCGATGCAGATTCAATTCTTGCTCATATCGGCATGATCATTGCTCCATTATTCACCCCAATGGGCTTTGGAAATGTCCAGGGCGGGCAATATGCCTGGACTTATGCAGTAGCATCCGTACAAGGCATTGTCGCAAAAGAAAATGTCGTTCAAGTCTTAGGGCAATTAGCCTCTCTTCCTGGCATCAATGCCAATATTGATCCTGAAGATGGCCTCCAAGGATTGAATGCAATTGTTGCTGCATCTAATGCAACGGGTGGCAATATCACCACTGCATCTCTTGTTGCTTTTGCAGTCTTCAATATGACAACGATTCCTTGCTTTGCCTCGGTTGCAACAGCAAAAGGCGAACTTTCCTCAAGACGTGATTATATTGGAACTCTCATCTTCTGGTTAGTTAGCTCCTATATCTTAGGTTGCTTAACCTATGTTACCTTCCAATATGCCGCATGGGGTTGGAGCATTCCTGTAGGATTACTCATCCTTGCTGGTGTTGGTATCTACTTCTACGATCGTTATAAAAAAGGTCAAGAAGTTAAATTAGCTGAATAATATTAATTAGAAAGGAGACCTTAAATGGAATGGGTTGGATATACGATATTTGGCTTAATTCTCTTTGGTCTCCTTTTAGTTATCATCTATTGGATAAATGAGAAAAGAAAAGGCCATAGAATCTTAGATGATGAACCTCATCTAAGTAAAAAAGACTTAGTTCGTCTCTATAAAATCCAAAAGAAAGCAGACGCTAAAAGAAAAGCTAAAGAGGAAAAGAAATCCAAGAAGGCTTAAGTCACACTTCGGTGTGGCTTTTCTTTTTGTTATATAAGAAAAGGCAACCAGATGGCTCCCGATAAATGAATGAATCGTTTTATTTCTTTAAGAAAGAGAACAGGCCTCTTTTAACATAAGGCTTCTCTTCTTCACCAAGAACTTTATATCCTTGTTTTGTTATTGCATCTTTTAATTTTTCTTTAGACGTTCCTTCTTCCATGATGATTACAGAATTGTTTTTAACGTGTGAAGATGTTACTCTCTTCACTCCACTTACCTTTCTAACCACATCATTGACATGGCTCTCACACATCCCGCATTTCATTCCGTCAATCTTAAGTGTATATTCCACTAATTTTGTTTCAGACATAACTTCTCCTTTTTGTTAGATATAACTATCTTAATTCTATTTATCAAAATTGGAAAATATTTTAAATTTTTTTCTTAAATATACAGTTATTTCCATCTAAGTTATATATTTCTATCCAATTTTATGATTTCTCATAATCCCTTGAGGAATTATGTGACTATAATATTCGTGTTTTGAAAAGAGGTATTAAAAAAAGGAAAAATGAAACGTATATTGTACTTATTCCTTGAAAACTCTCCTGTTGCGGTTGAAGCCTTGCAAGCCGTAAAGGAGAAAGGCTATAACGGAACGATGTTAGAAACCATCTCCGTTCGCCATGCGATTGAAAGCGCCTTACCAGAAGAAACGCATTTCTTTAACCTAATGGACTGGGATATGTTAAATACCCGTGAGTCCACGGTTACAATGTTTCTTATCGATGAAGATAAGGTCGAGGATTTAAAAGAAGAAATCCGTATCCACACTGGAAACTTTGGCAAAATCAAAGGTGGAATGTTTACTAAGAAAATTGAGGATTACGAAGGCACTATTTAATTTATGAATCCATATATTTATTTGTATATTGCCGCCCTCTTTTTGGCCGGCCTTTTATCGACGCGTTTAATGAAACTCGTCAAACTTCCTAACGTTACTGGTTATATCATTACCGGTATTATCATGGGACCATTTGTCTTTGGTCTCTTCTTCAATGGATTTAATTTCTCCATTGCTAATGATGCAAGTCAATCCCCTGTTTATGCCTTCATCAAAGAGCTATCATGGGTTAGTAATGTTGCATTAGGTTTTATTGCCTTCTCAATTGGTTCATCCTTTAAAGCTAACGTTCTTAAGCAAGTTGGTAAAAAAGTTATTGTTATCACGATCTTTGAGGCATTAGGTGGATCATTGTTTGTCACATTGATTCTTGTTGGGTTGCATTTCATCTGGCCAGATGCAGTGTCTTTGCCTCTTGCTTTAACACTTGGCGCTATAGCTGCGGCTACTGCTCCTGCTGCCACATTGATGGTTGTTAAGCAATATCAAGCAAAAGGGCCTGTAACTCAAACCTTGCTCCCTGTTGTTGCACTTGATGATGCGGCTGCTTTAATTCTCTACGCCATTCTTTATCAGATTGCTCAAGCCCTTGCTTTAGGTGATGGCTTTAATCTCTATGAGATGCTTGCTAAGCCAATCATTGAAATTCTTATTTCTTTAGGCTTAGGCGCCGTTCTTGGCTTTATGATTGCAGGTGCCTCACACTACTTCAAATCTAGAGCCAACAGACTTATCTGGGTTATCATGATCGTCTTTGCTGCCCTTGGCTTATATTACTTATTCCAAGAAAGCTATATGGGTTCATTCGAGCTCTCGTCCCTTCTTATTTGTATGATGGCCGGGGCAATATTTGCCAACTTCCAAAAGACTTCAACTATTACCTTCGAATTCATGGATCGTTTTACCACGCCAATCTACATGTTATTCTTTGTTATTTCTGGCGCATCACTTGATTTAAGTGTTTTTGCCTCAGATAAAGGCTGGATGGTTGTTGTTATTGCCTTGATTTACGCAATATCTCGTTTCATCGGTAAATGGGTCGGAACATTTGGTGCGGCTAAGATGACTTCTGCCGAGCCAACAGTGCAAAAGTATCTTGGTTTCTGCTTAGTTCCTCAAGCGGGCGTTGCAATCGGTTTAGCAACTACAGCTGGCGCAGCTTTTGGCTCATCAAGTAATGCTGAAGTTCAAATGATTGGCTCTTTAGTTCTTGCGATCATTCTTACATCCACTCTTATCTACGAAATCGTTGGTCCAATCTCCACAAAGATCGCCCTTGCTAAGGCTGGAGAAATTGTTTTAGAAAGAAAAAAGCCTCTTAAAGAAAAAACCAACAATTAAATATAGTGAAAGACATTAGGAAAAATCTTACAATTTCTATGTAATAGAAAAAGAGGTATTCCTATGTCATGCACAACAATTTTAGTCGGAAAGAAAGCTTCATATAATGGTAGTACTCTCATTGCCAGAAATGACGACTCTCCTTCCGGAGTTTTTCATGTAAGGAAGAGAGTTATCGTTGATCCAAGTAAGCAACCTCGCCATTATGAGGCTAAAGGCTCTACTTTTGTTATCGAACTACCTGATAATCCACTTCGTTATAGTATGATGCCAAATGTTGATCCTTCTGAAGGAGTCTGGCCTGCAGCAGGAGTTAATTCAGCTAACGTAGGAATGTCTGCGACCGAGACCATTACTTCAAATCCACGCGTTTTAGGTGCAGATCCATATGTTAAAAGCGGAATTGGTGAAGAAGACTTGGTTCTTTGCGTCCTTCCTTATATTCGTTCTGCAAGAGAAGGAGTTATCCGTTTAGGAAAGATTCTTGAACAACATGGCACATATGAGCCAAATGGCATTGCCTTCTCTGATAAAGATGAGATTTGGTGGTTAGAAAGTATAGGTGGCCATCATTGGGTAGCTGTTCGTGTACCAGATGAGTCTTATGTTATGATGCCAAATCAATTTGGCTTAGATAATTTTGATTTTGATGATGCCTATGTCTCTCAGAAGAACTATATGTGTTCTGCAGGATTAAAAGAATTTATCAAAAAACATCATCTCGATTTGGGAAACGATGAAGAAGAGTTTAATCCACGTTTAGCCTTTGGCTCTCATGATGATTCTGATCACGTCTATAACACCCCTAGAGCCTGGTATATGGCAAGATATTTCAATCCTAGAACATATTCCTTTGATGGAGAGAATGCAGAGCTTAGACCAGAAGATGATGATCTTCCATGGTCTTTAGTTCCAGAAAGAAAGATAACCGTTGAAGATGTTAAGTATATTCTTTCTTCTCATTATCAAGGCACACCATATGACCCATATTCCAAAGGGAACGATCCTCGTAAAGGCTTGTATCGTCCAATAGGTATTTCTAGAACATCATTTATGGAATGTATTGAAATCAGAAACGACGTTCCAGAAGAATTTAGCGCAATAGAATGGATTTGTTTTGGCTCTAACCCATTTAACGCAATAGTGCCTCAATACGCCCTTGCAAAGAAGGTTCCTCAATATTTCTCTAATACAACCTTAGATTTGAGCACAAACAACTTCTATTGGTCTTCTAGACTCATTGGCGTTTTGGCAGATTCACACTTCAATACCACTTCTATCCATATCGAGAGATACCAAAATGCAGTCCTTAACAAAGGAAGAGAGTTACTTAACAAATACGATGATTTGAAAGATCCTTCTCTTCTTGATGAAGCAAACCAAGCGTTATCCGATATGGCAGAGAAAGAAACTCAAAAAGCGCTTAATAATCTCATTTACGTCTGCTCAATGGGTATGAAAAATGGTTTCTCTCGTTCAGATAACTAAGAAAGTTGAAATAAGTTCTCTAAACGACTCTATAAATCTTGAAAAATTATAGATAAAATGTTTTAATATGTGACGCGGCCCTGTGGTCAAGCGGTTCAAGACGCAACCCTCTCAAGGTTGAATCCCGGGTTCGATTCCCGGCTGGGTCACCACTTAAAACAAATGAGTCCTCATAACGAGGGCTCTTTTTTCATGTCCAAGGGGCAAAGGAAAAGTGCTCTCTAAATAGGGAGCACTTTCATTGATTGGTATTAGTTTAAGCCTTTTTGCGCAACGACCCACCAACCAGGTGTAGTGGTAATAAGAGTTTGCGTACCAGGAAAATAAACATTAGTTGGGCCGCCCGTTGTTTCATATCCTTCAGCAAGGAATGTTGTTACGCCATTTTTAGCGCTTTGATCATCACCGTTTGCTGGGCTATTTCCCCAGAAACTACCGCCTTTAACGAATATTAGTTGTTGTTTACTATCGTTTACTTGATTTAAAGTAAGTGCTTTAAGCGAAGTGTTGTGTATATACGTTTCTTCGGTTGCGTTTTTGTATTCGCCGTCATCACCTTCGATAGTAATAGTGCTATTTGCAAATGCATAAGCACATGCTCCAGTAATGCTGTCGATAGTGACCTTCATATCAGTGAGTGTAACATTCGCACCACCTCTACTGATGATAGGATCGCATTCGCCTTCGTTGCTGGTAACTTTATCTTTTTCTTGAGTTAAGGCGGTGCCATCGATTGAACCGTTTGCAAGTTCTGCGGTAACACCAATGAAGTTAAAGCATTGGCCTGTTGTATTGCCCGTTTTCATCGTGACGGTTTTGCCGTTTAAATCAATATAAGAGTCGCATTTAACATCGATTCTTTGTTCGACTTCAATATCATTGAGCAAGATAACACTAATTTCATCATCTTTTGCTGTTGCGACTGCAACTCTTAATTGATCTTCACTCTTAACATAATATTCAGACTCTAAAGTATGTTCGCTGATAGAAGCATCATCTGGTGTATCTACGATTGGTGTGCCACCTGGATAATTAGAAATGAGATCTTTTACAACATCATATCCTGCAGGAACATTAACTTCATTGTCACCAACAAATCCAGCAACAAGCTCATCTTTGGATGCAGTGTGCTTAAATACGACATCTTTAGTGACTTTTGTGGTTCCAGAACGAGCAAGAACACCAACACCATCAGTAACGTTGAATGTTCCACCAGTAATCGTTACGATATCACTGTTTGCAACATAAACGCCACATGCAATGAAATTTTCACTCTCAATGTTAGCATTGAATTCTCCACCATATATGTTGATTGTGTTATGGCCACGATCGTCATTTGTTGCAACGGTTCCATTTGTTCCAATGACAAAGTTATCTTTCGAAGTATATTTTCCGTCGTAAATTGTAACTGTTGAACTCCATTCAGGAAGTACGCAAGCTTCTTTTGCTTCTGCTTCAACGTTCTTAAGGGTGAGAGATGAACCTTTGCAAGCGCCTAATGCGTTACTTTTAGTTGACACAACCTTTCCGTTCATGATTGTTACTTCATTGTCATACCATGAAGAAACTGCAGTTTTATCGCTTGAAGAAGTTATTGTCTTATGATTCAAATTGATGACAACATTGTTGTAATCGATATATAAAGGATCAGTTAAGCTGATATCGCTAAGTAAAACAATATAGGAATTATCAATCGTTACAGCTGCTTCAAGTTCGTCTGCAGTTCTGACCATAAAGCCAATACGTCCAGTGTCACCCTTGTCGCCTTTTTCACCAGTGGCTCCTTTTTCACCATCAACGCCGTCTTTTCCGTCTTTGCCATCGGTTCCATCCTTACCATCCTTACCATCGGCGCCATTTTCTCCGTCGACGCCATCCTTACCGTCTTTTCCATCGGTCCCGGCAGCTTTGACTCCGGTGTCTTTTTCGCCAATCCACCAGTTGCCGTTATCGCCGATATATGGGGTCAAGCCATCAGTGCCGTCTTTACCATCCTTACCATCGGCGCCATTTTCTCCGTCGACACCATCTTTTCCGTCTTTTCCGTCGACGCCGTCTTTGCCGTCTTTGCCATCGGTTCCGTTGGTTCCGGCATCGCCTTTTTCACCCTTTTCACCGGCGTCGCCTTTATCTCCTTTGTCCCCCTTATCACCTTTGTCGCCTTTTTCTCCAGTGTCGCCTTTGTCGCCCTTCGCTCCGGTGTCGCCTTTATCGCCTTTGTCGCCTTTATCACCTTTTATAGATGCAAGCCACTCTTCATAAGAAAGAGTTCCACCATTTGCGAGGTAAGCATTGTAAACTTGTTGAATCTCATCTGCTGAACTAGAACTTGTTTGATCGTTTTGGCATCCAGCTAAGCCAAGTAACGCTCCTGTGCTTAGCGCAAGAACGCACAAGAATTTGTTTTTGTTTTTCATAATTCTGAAAACTCCTTTGTGGAAATATCATAAAGCCCCCCCCAACCGAATTTCAAGTTTTATCGCTTTTGGTTGACGTTTTCGAAAGGTTTGGTTTTCAAACTATTTATTCAAAATGTAAGCGCTTACCTTTATTTTGGACACAAAAAAACCATTTGCACAAAAATTAAGTTTTTACAATCAAAACCAAATAAATTATTCGAAAATCGGAACGTTTTTATAACGAGAATCAAGTTCTTTGAATAATTTAATTGTTATTCCTATTGCAATAAATGTTGCAAGAATATCAGCAATCATTGGGGCATATAGCAATGCCACAACCCCAGTTCCGGCTTTTCTATTTTCTGCAATTAAAGGAAGAATAATTACTGCAGGAACAAAGAATAATAAATCTCTAAGTAAAGAAGAAATCATTGCCTTAACAGGTTGGCCACAAGACTGGAAAAAGATGGATGACATTTTGATGAAACAGGTTAAGGTTGTTGTTGCTAGGAATAAACGGAAAACTAATTTTCCATATTCCATATATAATTCGTCATCTTTACCACCAAATATAGCAAGAAGGCCTTCTGGATATATTTCGGTGAATAAGGTAAATATTGCACCAATAATTATTGTGGATATGAGCATCATTAAGTAAGTCTTCTTAACTCTATCTATTTTCCCTGCGCCAATATTATAGCCAACAATAGGTTGGCCACCTAAGGCAATACCTACAACAACATTAAGAACAACAGTAGATACTTTTGTTTGGATGGAAGTCACTGAAATCGGTATGTCTTGCCCATATATTGATGAATTGCCATATTTGACAATAACAGTATTACCAACAAGGTTAATAACAACAATCGACATCTGAGTAATAAAAGATGATATGCCAAAAAGAGCAGGTTCTTTGAAAACCTCCATATCTGGAATGAAATCTTTTAAAGATAAACGGAAGGTCTTGGATTTGAAGAAATAAGCGGCAGTTAATAAGAAAGAAACGCCTTGTCCTATAGCAGTCGCCCAAGCTGCTCCTTCAATTCCCCAATTACAAACAAAAATAAATATAGGATCGAGAATGATATTTATTATTGCCCCTACACCTGTAGTGACCATGGCAAAAAGAGGAGAACCATCGCTACGGATAATTCCGTTAGCCATATTAGATATCATTAAGGCAGGGAAGAAGAATGCAACGATCCATAAATAAGATTTTGCATATGGAAGAGAATTCTCACTTGCTCCACAGAAAGTAAGAATTTGTTCTGCAAACAACAAGCTAACAAGAATTATTAATATCGAAGCAAGAATAGTTAATGTTAGTCCTGTTCCTATTGCTTTATTGGCTTTTTCGGTTTCTTTCTTTCCTTGGCAAATACTTAGATAAGCCGCACATCCATCGCCAAAGCCCCAAGCAAAAGCTTGCGTGACAACAATGACAGGAAAGACAACCCCTGTTGCAGCATTCCCAATATAACCAAGCGAAGAATTGCCAACAAAGATTTGATCAACAATGTTATATAAAGATGAGATGAGTAAGGAAATAACTCCAGGAATAGAAAATCTAAGAAGAAGTTTTCCAATGTTTTCTTTTCCTAGATTTTCGTTAACGCTCATTCTCTTTCCTCACTAAAAAACACAAATATCTCCACTAAAAGTCGCTTAATTTTGGGTATTGACCCAATCTATCCATGAAATAACCTGTTAAATAAACCAAGTTCAAAGCTGTAGAAAAACCATTTGATAGCCAACTTCCTACGGCTGTAGAACTTCCACCTAAAGAAAGAACAACAAAGGAAATCGTATGATATACGAGCATGATTATTGCATATGGTGCGACAAACTTCTGAAGTTTGCCACGGCCATTGAATTTATAAACGCCAGCGATTCCACCAACAATTCTTAAAGCAAGAAGAACAACGGAAATTATAACCGCGAAAATCATGACAAACATCATTTGTGCAACAGACATATTATTGCCTTGGAAAGTAGCGTTTTCTCCATTTATAACAGCGCGGAACTCTGGAATAAGAGAAGAGAACAAGAAGAAGACGCTAGTAATACCTGTCGCAATCATTAAGAAACCGCTGATAAGCAATAGGTAACGGCCAATTTTCTTAATTTGTAATCTTCTCCAAGGATACGCATCATGGAAATAAGCTTCATCAGAAGTTAAAGAATCCGAGCCATCTGGATTTGTGATTGTTAAAGCCCTCATTTTTAATTTTAAAGTCTTCTCGATGAGCTTTTCTGGATCTGGTGAAATAAAAAGAATCGAGACTGCTTCCCAAATAAATACCCATGCGGCAATATCTAATATCTCTTTGATAATTGTGCCATTTGTCGATTCAACCCAAGCAAAAGAATCAGAGCTTAAGAAAGCAGCAAAAAGAAGAATAACTAAGCCAATAAGGGTAAATAATGCCGCAATAACACAATTTCTTCTAAAATCCCTATCAGAATGGAAATGGATGAAAGAAAGTGAATCTTTGATAGATTCCACTAATTGCTTATTGCTATATGGTCCGTAGTCTTTGATTTCTAGGACAATATCCGCACGATACATCTCAGGAATGCTACGAACTTTATCGCTGATCTTTTCTAAAACTTCGTGTTTAATTCTTGGTCTTTCAGGGGTAGAAGTTTCTTTTTCAACAATATCCAAAGAAGAATCAAAATGGAAAACCATTTTTATAATTCTGTTTTCCGTATCTACTTCGTAATATTTTTTATAAAGCTCTAGTTCTTTATCGAATATGTCTTCTTTGATTTTACTGTTTTCTTCCATGTGTTGCCCTTTTCAGCGGAATTGATTTTAACATAGTTAAACCCATATCCATAGGAGAACTTATTTGCATTTGCATAAAGATGAAACAATGTAGGATTGTCCTAGACGAATAAAGCCTTCATCAGGAGAAATAAAATCGATTTTTAGACCATTTTCTAAAAGGTATTTATTAGCGATATCTTTGATTATTTCTCCTCCTCTTCCACTCATGACTCTCCCTAAAAGAAGAACAGATTCAAAATGATAGAATTCATAGAAAAACCTTAGAGCTTCGCCTAAATAGAGACCCATATCGTGATATGTGGAAAGAACAATATCATTTCCTTTTTCTGCAAGGCTTTGGATTTCTTTTAATTTATTTGCTAAAGTTCCTGAAAGTTTTATTCCGTTTTCTTCAACAAGACTGATAATTCCTTTTTGCGATAGATATTCCCCTGCCGCACCAGAAATATCAAGTGAGTAATGCTTTCTGGCATCTAGAGAATAATTTAAAGGAACCTTGGAAAGTTCATTAAGCCAGTTAAAGAGATTCCCATTTTTAATAAATCCACCAGCCAAAGACGTGCCTAAGGAGAGTCCTATAACATTGCTTTTCTTAAAATACAGACTTGCACCAACCGCGGATACATCTCCATCGTTGAAAACTGCATATGGAATACCAGCAAAATGTTCAGACATTATCTTTTTGAAAATATTACGTGAGCAAACGTATTTTTCTTTCTCAGTTACTGACGCATATAAAGAGGTAGAAAGTAATTCATCATTTCTAACAACCCCTGCGACAGATATACCTATTGAATCTATGCGAGGTAAAAAGTTTCTTCCTTTTTCTAAGGATTCTAAGATTCCATTGTATTGATATGCAGAATCTTTCGCTTCCTTTGGATTCCATAACATTTCTTCGGAATAAATAAGTTTCCCATCTTTAATAACGCTAAGTTTACGATCGCTTCCACCTAAGTCTAACCCGATATGATTTCCCTCAAAAGAAGAAATGAATGGGGTTTTAGCAGTTATTTTTGGATATTCATTGTCAGTTTCTTCTAAAATGACCTTTTTAGAAAAAATACGTTCGATTTCTTTAAACGTTTTTTGAATTTCCTCATCATTTCCTATTTGTTTTTTCAAATAGAGAAAGAAATCATGATCTCCTTTAAAAAGAATACGTTCTCCTCCAATGATCCATAGAATAGTTAAGATTAATTTCTTTGTGCGAAAATAGGAAAGAGAGTAATTATCGTCTATATGGTAATCAAAGGAATATGCTATATCGCTATCTCTTAGAATTGTTAATGCTGCATTCTTTGGAAAAGAAGAAAGCATCTCATTCGGTCCAGCAAATGTATCATCTAAGAGGTATTTTTCCATAGATTAGATTATAGCATTAGAAAAAGCCTGAATCATTAAGACTCAGGCGTGTTCTCATTGATTTGAATGGATTGAATTTTGATTTCGTTCCCTTCAACTAAATAGGTGTTCCCTCCTCCACAATGAGGACATTTCTTCCCTTGTGGAACGGTATCATAGGTTTTCTTACAATCTTCGCAATAGGAGATTGCTTTTAATTCTATGATATTGAGCTTTGAACCTTTTAGATGCTCAGAACGATGCTCAGTAGCCCAAGGCCAAACATCAAGAAGATATTGAGGAACGACCCCTGAAACCTCTCCGATTTCAAGGGTTACTCCTGCAATGGTTTCAATGTTCTTTTCCTTGGCGAATTGATCCACTTCCTTCACAACTTCGAAGGCAATACCAAGTTCATGCATTAGCGTTCAATTGGTGGAACGGCATAGCCGGTGTTCTTATTAGGATTGTTCTTGTTTGCCTTCTTGAATTCTTTACGTTTCTTACGCATCATTCTTGCTTCTTTAGAACCAGAGTGAGCGATGATCTTAAATCCACGCTTTAAGGCATATGGCATTAAGCCAGCAATCTTATCATCGGCATTTCTCATTGTCGTGGCCTTTGGATGGTCACGGACGAGATGGATGGCGTCAAATTCGCAACGTGTTGTACAAATACCACATCCGATACACTTATGTGGGTCAACGATGGAAGCACCACATTGTAAGCAACGTGACGTTTCAATCTTGACTTGCTCTTCGCTAAGCGTCTTGCTGAAGTCACGGAAGGAGTTCTTATAATCTGCTCCTTCTTCCATACTGACTTCTTGTCTTCCAGCGTGATCATAATCATCGATGACAACATCAGACTTATTAAGTTCGATAAAGTATCTACGGTCACGGCCAATGGTTAAGGAGGCGTTATACGGTGAGGCGAAACGAGCTAAGGATTCAGCCGCTTCATGTCCTTCTGCGATAGCATCAATAACGAATTTTGGTCCAGTATAGACGTCGCCGCCAACGAAGATAGATTCATCTGCTGTTTGATAGGTGAACTTATCAGCAATTGGATAGTTACCATGCCAGAATGTGACTTTTGTATTCTTTAGTAAGTCGCCCCATTCAATGGCTTGTCCGATAGCAAAGACAATCTTCTTGGCTTTGACTTCGATTGTAACATTCTCATCATATTGAGGATTGAAACGTTTTGTTTCTGGATCGATAGTAGAAATGCACTTCTTAAGAACGATACCGCAGACATTTCCTTTTTCATCGACAAGGACTTCTTTTGGTCCCCATCCTGGATTGACTTTGATATCTTCTTCTTCAGCTTCGGTGATTTCTTCTTTTGTTGCTGGCATTGTCTCACGTGACTCTAAACAATACATAGAGACGGAGTCAGCTTTGAAACGATGAGCAGTACGAGCACAGTCGATAGCAACGTTACCGCCACCAATGACTACGCAATCGCCATCAATCTTTTGATTTTGATTTTCGTAGGCGCTCTTAAGGAAGTCAACGGCAATTGTGGTTCCTGGAGCTTGATCGTTAGGGACGTTTGGTCTTCTTCCACCTTGGCAACCAATTGCAATATAGAAGGCTTTGTATCCTTGTTCTTTGAGTTGATCGATAGTGATATCTTTACCAACTTCAACGCCACACTTGATTTCGACACCAAGTTCACGGATGATTTCAACTTCGGCATCAATGACATTCTTTTCGAGTTTGAAAGAAGGGATGCCGTACATCATCATACCACCAGCTTTTTGATTCTTTTCAAAGACTGTTGGATGATATCCCATTAAGGCAAGATAGTATGCAGCACTTAAACCAGCTGGACCTGCACCAATAATTGCAATCTTCTCATCGAAGTCACCATTAACTTTAGCAATTGTCTTTTCTGGTAAGACTCTTGTCTTTGGATCAAGGTCTCTTTCTGCTAAGAATTTCTTAACTGCATCGATAGAGACTGCTTCATCGATATTTGCACGGGTACATGCTTTTTCGCAGCGTTTGTTACAAATACGTCCGCAAACCGCTGGGAATGGGTTTTCACGTTTGATTAAAGCAAGAGCTTCATCATATCTTCCTTGATTTGCCATCTTAAGATAGCCTTCAACAGCAACGTGGGCTGGGCAAGCCGTCTTGCATGGGGCGGTACCTGTTGGATATGTATTATATCTTGCGGTATCACGATAGTTTTCATCCCAAGCATATTTACCCCAGTGAAGTTTATCTGGAAGAGGTGCTTGAGGATATTCTACATGGCCTTTCTTTGTGCAAAGCTTTTGTCCGAGTTTGACAGCACCTGCTGGGCAGGATTCAACGCAACGTCCGCAAGCAACGCAGTTCTTTGGATCGACCTTGGCGGTATATGCGCTTCTAGAAAGGTTTGGAGTATTGAATAAGAGAGATGTTCTTAAAGCGTTACAAATCTTAACATCGCAGTTACAAATATCGAAGATATGGTCTTCGCCATCGATGTTTGTGATTTGGTGGACAAAGCCATTCTTTTCGGCTTTTTCCATGATTTCAAGGGCTTCTTCTTTACTGATATAACGAGCGCGGCCTGTTTCAACGGCATAGTCTGCCATATCGCCAAGTTGGACACACCAGTCAAATGGATCATCTGCACAGCCTTCGCCAATCTTTGCACGGGAATAACGGCAAGAGCAAATACCGGCAGCAATGTGTCCATCGTATTTCTTTAACCAATAAGAGATCTTTTCTAATTTAACTGATTCATTATTAGCAGAGATAGCTTTTTCAACTGGGATGACGTGCATACCAATTCCGTCTCCGCCTTCTGGAACCATAGAGGTAATCTTAGCAAGAGGTAAGAAGGTCATTCTTTCGAAGCCAGATGCGACTGGAGGATTCTTATCTACACGTTCTTTTGTGGAGTTGAATAACTCAGCACTTCCTGGAACATAATAGCTTAAACGATAACGTTTAATGCGTTTTGGGTTTGCTCCTGGGATAGGTCCATCATCGTTATAATGATCACCATAGTCATATTCGATGATACCGTGTTCAACACAAAGCTCTAACGTCTCTTTGAAGAGGATTGGATCCATGTTCTTGTTTTTGGCATAAAACTCTTCAAATGTGTACCACTTTCTTTGCTTGATGCTGAGAAGAATGTCGACTTCATTCTCGTTCATGATTTCACGCATTGCCCAGAATTCAGGACAATCTGTGCTTGGGTGGAGTTTGGTCTCCACGTTGTCTGTGATCTTTGCCGCTAATTTGAGGAATTTCTTTGTAACTCTTTTTTCTTCCTCTGTCTTTGGCTCAAAACCTTGCCACTTAGATATGGTCTCAGGTTTTCCTTTAAGTTGCTCTGGCATATTATTTCCTCCACTTTTGAACTCTTTCGTTCAAATAAGTAACTATATTTGCAATTCCTTCACCTGTTTTTGCAGAATAAGGAATCACGCTCGCTCTTGGGTTTATTTGCTTAATGAATTTCTCCACTTCCTCGACATTAAAAGAGAAGAAATCAAGGGCATCGATTTTGTTGATGAGCACTAAATCGCAACCTTCGAACATATTCGGATAGTTGAATGGCTTTGTATCTCCATCTGGAACGGAGAGGATGCAAACGTTTAAACAAGCTCCCGTGTCAAATGTCGATGGACAAACCATATTTCCAACGTTCTCTAAGAAGATAATGTCTAGCTTCATTCCATCAAAATGAGCAAGACCATCACGCACCATATCAGTATCGATGTAGCAAAGAGAGTCTGTATGAATCTGAAGAGATTCCACTCCACATTCTTTGCTGACCTTTATGGCATCAACATTGGAATCTAAATCCGCTTCCATAACTCCGATTCGATAATCATTTTTCATCGAATTGATCAAAGAAATCAAAGTCGTGGTTTTGCCTGCACCAGGAGATGACATGACATTGACAAGAAAGAGTTTTTCTTCTTTTAATTTCTCACGTAACAAATCGCCATCTTTTTTGACAGCCTCGAAAATGTTAGTGCCAAGAATAATAGTTCTCTTTGTTTCTGGCATTCTCAAAATCCTTTTTAGGCACCACTTATTATACGTGCGTATGTGCGCAAAACCTAGATTTTTTCGATAGTTTTGGTTAGATGACTCTAACTTTTATCTAGTCATTTTATTGGTAAATCGGTAAAATGTTCCATATAATCCACGTTTAATCGATACTTTTTTAAGTGAATTAAAAAAGGCTGCAAACGCAGCCTAGATTGATTTGTCTTCTTTAGAAAAGCGAAGTAAGACGTTTTTGGACTCTATCTTTGCCAAGAATCTCGATTACTTCATGAAGATTTGGAGAATCTTTGGAACAAGTAAGAGCAATACGAATGATTTCTGCGGCATCAGAAACCGAGCCTTTATATGCATCAGGATTATTCTTGTAATCCTTATTAGCAATGGCAAAGCCGTTTTCTGCCGCAACGTTCTTTACAGAGTTCCACCATGTTGACTCATCAACGCCATATTCCATTTTTTCTGAAGCGTTCGCTAAGAAACTCTTTAAGAATTCTTTATCGAATTTAGGATTGAATGGCAATGGATTCTCAATCAATTTGGCATAATCTTCATCATAGAAGAATCTTGTCGCAGGTTCGATATCGGAATATTTGGCATAATCTTTTCTTGGATTTGCTCTTTCTCTTTCAATACCAAGAACTTTGGCGAAATATTCTGGATCGGATTCAATCTTCTTATTAAGGATTTCATCGTTTCCTTTAGCCCAGGAAGTAACGTCTTCTACTAAGGTTGAAGTCTTGATTGTTGCGATATATTCCTTCGCAAAGAAGTTGAGCTTTCCTTCATCGAATAAGGCTCCATCCAAGGACATCTTGGAGAAAGCAAATTTAAATTGAGAATAATCGTAGCTTTTATTGGAGAGTGTCCACTCCTCAAAGTTTGAGTTAGCAATACTCATAAGATAAACGAGTAAGGCCTTTGGTGGATAACCTGCTTTTAAGAAGAAGGAAACGGCCGCTTCAGGGTCTTTACGTTTAGAAAGTTTGCGCTTATTGCCATGGTCAAGTTTCATGATAACTGGAAGGTGAGCATATTTAGGCGCTTTCCAATTTAAGGAACGGAATAATTGTAAGTGAATTGGAGTCGATGGAATCCATTCTTCTCCTCTTGTAACAACTGTCGTTCTCATGAAGTGATCATCTACGACGTGAGCGAAGTGGTATGTAGGAAGACCATCGCTCTTGAAGATAACAACATCGACATCATTATCTGCTAATTCGATTGTGCCACGAATTCTATCGGTGAATTTAATCTTTTTATTATGATCGCCAATGGATTTATAACGAATAACCCATGGTGTGCCTGCTTTGACTTTTTCTATTGCTTCATCAACGTTTAATTTGCGGTCTCTTGCATATGGTCCGTAATATCCAGGAAGAATCTTATTATCTTCTTGGAATTTTCTTAAGGCGGCTAATTCATCAGAAGTCATAAAATCAGGATATGCTAATCCTTGGCGGAGAAGTTCCTTAATAACTACTTTATATATATCAGCTCTTTTTGATTGTTGGAATGGTCCATAAGCACCTTTATCGCCATTTGGGAAATATCCTTCATCGGCGATGATTCCAAATTGCGCTAATTGTTCAATTAATTCATCTGCACTGCCAGCGATTGTACGTTTTGTATCCGTATCCTCTAAACGGAAGAAATAAACGCCATTAGATTGTTTTGCTAAAGTGTAGGCGATAAACGCAGTAAAAAGTGAACCAGTATGTAAGAAACCTGTTGGGGATGGGGCGAAACGAGTTACCTGTGCACCTTCTGGAAGGTTTCTTTCAGGGTAACGTTTTTCTAGGTCATCTATTGTCTCTGTTACATCTGGGAATAAGAGATTTGCTAAATCTTCGTAAGTTGCCATTTTTTGCTCCTTGCTCAATAACGGAAAAGATTATAGAACAGATATATAAAATTTTCTATTGCGTATTACCTTTTTGGTCGCTATAATAATCCACGCGTCAAGAAAATGACGTGAGAAATGCAGGCGTAGTTCAATGGTAGAACACCACCTTGCCAAGGTGGATACGCGGGTCCGATTCCCGTCGCCTGCTCCATTTTTATTTTTACGGCCAATTTGGTCGTTTTTTCTTTTTTGGCGTATTTAAAAAGACATAAGTTTTTCCTTATGCCCAAGTCTTATTCTTTCTTGTCGTCGTTATTATCGAGGACATCTTTTTTGCTATTTTCTAATTCTTCTCGTTTTCTCTTTATCTCATCGAGACTTTTTTCGATTTCTTCTCTTTCTTCTTTTGATAGTTGTTCTGCTTGTTTTAATTGATTTACGGTTTTAGTCGCAAAATCAAAGGCCGCTTCACCGAATGCAAGTTCATATTTCTCATATAAGGCATATATCACATCAAAGTAATATGGCAAGGCAATCGTTATAAATAAGAACATTACGAACGTGCCACATAATGTAATTAATTGATATGAAGCAAAATAAGGATTATTGGCAAAGAAATACGACACGGCAGGAATATTGGTTATAACAAAGCCAATATAGATGCCGAGTGAGAATCCTATCAAAACAAAAAGAAGAATTGGCCACATGCAAAGAAAATAATCTTTGTTATAGCCTTTTGTTCTTATTGAACGAAGAGTTGCTTTATATAAGGCATTAACGGATCTTGCGTCCGCGCCAGGAAGAGAGAAACGGAAATAAGAAAGAATGCCGTAACGGAAAATATGAAGAAGGAAAGAAATAATAAATGTTCCTGTATCCACTACTGAAACCCATGTTGAATAAGTAAGCAATGGCTCTGATTTCATAATACTTTGTAAGGTATCTACGTCATTCTTTTGATATGCTTCGACAAGCGAATTCAAAACGGAGTTCATATCCGTTCCCGTTGCCATAGATATTTCAAGATAGGCAACCGAGAAAGCAAACACGCAAATAAGAGAAATCAATAAGCTAAATAAAGCAGATCTAATAATTCTGTAACAGCCAAATCCAAGAGGAGAAAAATATGATTTTAGATAGGCTTTAAAACGATTGTTATCTAAATCATCTTTAACGTGAAAATAAGAATTAGAAAGTTGCAAAGCATAGAAGAAAGGAATCAAAGCCAAAGGAACAGTAAAAAAGAAAGAATATGGTGTTAAGAATCCTAACGCTAAGCTAGCGATAATCACAAAAAAGAAGTTAAGAAGCCAAGGCAGCATTTTTCCTGCTGTCTTTGGATATCTTTTAAAAGAGGATTTTATGATACTTTGGTTATTATTTTTTTCTTGAGTTAACATTTTCTTTTATACTCGCTAAATCTTGCACGGCTTGCCATAGTTGTCTGGCTACGAACGGTTTAACAGGACGTCTTTCATAAGTTTCGATAAACTTAGTTAGTTCTCGTAACCTCACTATGTTAACAGCCGAGGAAGAATTTTCAATTGAAACAACATTGCAATCATCATTTATCAAGACAATGCCAACCAAGAATTCGCTGGAAATGCCTGATAATGAAGATAATTTATTCATTGAATGCAAGGTTACTTGCAAAGGGTTTGCAATCTCGTATTTCTCATCTTTTTTATATACGTAAGATATAGGTTGATGAGGGTCTATCTTTAATCCCCCATCAACAAAGTAATCGATAATAACGTAGATGTATTTATTACCACCCACAAGATGGTCGATGCTAAGAGATCGGGAGTTTCCTGCATCGAATGATAAATTGTTGATTAGATAAAAATCATTGCATTTAACAACATGATTTACGTAATTGTAGTAAAACTTCTTATAACGCGCCGAAAATAGTTTTTTGCGGACTGGATAGTAAATAATCCAAAAAAGAAGAGCGCTAAAAACTATAATGGCAAAAATTATATAAAGAGTAAGTTTTACTTCGTATGGCATGCGTTAAATTTCATCGCGACATCGAGAGCAACGTTAACCATGTTAACAAGTCCTTCTTGACGTTCTTGGGTGGTAAGAATCTTTTTGAAATGGAAAGAATCGGAAACCGTACAGATTGCTAAGGCTTTTTTCTTAAGTTTGGCTGCTGTGGCATATAAGGCATAGGCTTCCATTTCAACGCCTAAAACACCTAAATTCTCCCACTTCTTCCAACCATCACCATTTGCACCATAGAAAGTATCAGAAGAAAGAATATTGCCGATATGTGCTTTGAAATTATTCTTTCTTGCGGAATCAACGGCGTAAGAAAGTAAATCGTAATCAGCAATTGCAGAGAATGTCCCGCCATTAAGGCCATATTCACCCATCCAATTGCTATTGGTGCATGCGCCTTCGCCAATAAGAAGGTCCTTTAATTCAATTCCTTCTTGATAGGCGCCAATTGTTCCAATGCGAATGATCGCTTCAACTCCATAAAAACTAAAGAGCTCATGGGAATAAATACCAATTGACGGCATGCCCATTCCTGAAGCCATAACAGATACTAACGATCCATCTGGTGCTTTTCCTGTATATCCAAGAATTCCTCTAACTGAGTTAACTAATTTTGCATCTTTTAAGAAATTTGTGGCGATCCATTCAGCTCTCTTTGGATCTCCTGGCATTAATACGATTTTTGCAAAATCCCCTTCTTTTGCTTCGATATGTGGTGTAGACATAAAAATCCTCCTGATTAATCTATTGATTATTCTAACTTTAAAAGTCAAAAAAGTGAACGAAACAATATAGGAAAATAGTCTAAAAAAGGACATGTGATTTAAGCATGTCCGTAATATGTTTACTTTTCTTCTGAAGAATTCGTAACGACAGTTTCTGAATCCATGTCTTCCATGAATACTCTCATGAACGTATCAGGATTGACTGAAGTTAATTCGCCTTGGAAGGCAATGGCAATTCTTCCGGTTTCTTCGGAAACAACGACTGTAACCGAATCAGAATTTTCAGAAATGCCGAGTGCAGCTTGGTGTCTTGAACCATATTTTCCAGTAAGAGCCTGTCTAGTTGATTGGAAGAAGACGGCTGCTCTAAGAATCTTATCGTCTTTAATGACCACTGCTCCATCATGTAAGCGGGTTCCAACATAGAAGATTGTTTCTAAGAGTTCTGCTTTAATTGGAGAATTCAAATCAACACCACGTTGTTTTATAACGGTACCCACCTTTGATGGATCAAGGATGTTATCTTTTCTCATGATTGTTATCAACGCGCCGCGCTTTTCTTGGGACATATTGATAACGGCTTTATAAATTTCGTTATAAACCTTTTCACGATCGAAGATGTATTCGGGTTCCACTTTCTTTTTGCTTTTATGGAACATATTCTTCAAATCCGCCTTCCAATTGAGATTTTCAAAGAAAGTATGGACATCATTTTGGTTAGCAATAAAGACAACCATTCCTAAGAACAAAAGAAGAGTTGTCGAAACTAAAGCTAAGTACCACATCCCGAAAGC
>CAVKFY010000001.1:9842-12223 GCA_963655775.1 Alistipes communis | reverse complement strand
GTAATGCTGATCTTTTGCAAAGTTACTGACTTCATATCTTTCGTAGCCTTTTTCGCGTAACATAAAAACAATTAGATTATACATATTAGCCTCTATTTCATCGTCCGTTTCCTTGTATCCTTTGTTATAGAAAACGGTTCCATTATTGATTGTTAGAGAATATGTCGATAAATGTGGGACATTTAAAGCGAGCATTGCGTTTATATCTTTTCTTAAATCATCAAGCGTTTCACCTGGCAAGGCATATATTAAATCGGTTGAAATGTTATCTATCCCAGCCTCTTTAATGCACTTTATCGCATGACAAACATCTTCATACGAGTGTTTTCTGCCCATTAAAGACAAAAACTTAGGCAAAGATGACTCCATTCCTAAAGAAACTCTATTTATTCCACTATCTTTAAGAACGTGAGCTAAAGATAAATCGATGTTTTCTGGATTTCCTTCAATCGTAAATTCTCCGTCATTTTTGAGATATTTCTTTAAAAACGACAGTAAATTCGTTAGATAATCTTTCCTTAGACATGTTGGTGTTCCTCCGCCAACATAAATGGTGTCTATTTTTTCATGGATGTTATAGGAATTGATTTCTTTCTTCAATTCTTCAATGTAAGAAAAAGCCCATTTTTCATCGATATAGGACTTTGGCAAAATCACAATATGAGCAAATGTGGGCGCAAAAAGGTATGTGAACGTATAAAGATTTAATCACAATTAGTCTTCTTTTTTATTTTTGTCGAATTCTTCCATTTCTTTGACCGCTTGTTCGTCTTCAACCGGTCTAGTCATTCTGGCTAGTTCTTCCTCACGAGCTTCTTCTTCAGTAGGTTTTCCGCTCTTCTTGGCTTTTCTTTCTTTAGCCGCTTCGTATTCTTCATCGTCTAATTCTTTTGTTAAACGAGCGACTTCTTCTTGAGCGATTTCTTTATCTGTTTTTGGTTTTTCATCGCTCTTAAAAGGCTTTGCATATTTTCTAAGTAAGAAAACAACTAAAGCAATAACGCCGAAGATAACAACGATTAATATAGGATATAACCAACCTGGCATTCCGTCTAAAATAATGATTTTGTTCATGTCTTTATTTTCCTTTCTTCACTGGGGAGTAAACAAATTTATTTTTAAACTGTAATTTTTCGTAATAACCTTCTTGGGCTAGTTTGTCCATTGAGGTTCTTGCTGTTTCATAAACGCAAGAGGCAAATTCTTTATATTGCTGAATCGTGTAATATCTTCCTTGAGTATTATGATTAGCTAAGAATATTGCTTGCTTTTTGTTTAGGTTTGGATTTGTCTCCAACAAATAACGAATATAATCTTTTCTCTCTGCTTTTGAAAGAGTTTCTTCCGTTTCTTTTATTGGATGAGCATCGTCTTTAAGCTGAGAAATAACTCTAATTGTCGTTTTTTCAACGGGTTTTTCTTCGATTATCTTAATTTCAGGAGAAAGCTTTTCTTCTACCTTTTCAACAACATTAATTTGATCGTTTGTTGGGTTTTCGTGAGTTTTTTCCTCAGGTTTAGCCTCTATTTTCTCTACTTTTTGCGGAGCGATTCCTTCATCTTCAAGAAAAGAAAGTTGAGTTGGTTCTTTTATTTCCTCCACTTTTGAATCATTGGCGATTTTCTCCTCTTCTTCGGAAAGATAAGAATATTCTTTCTTATATTGGGCGACTCTTAAATCTTTTAGCTGATTTGTAACATTATCAATATACGGAGTCATCATGTTAATCGCTTCGAATATTGCGTACGTTAAATCGCAACGGGTCCTGCTTTCGCGATACGCTTCTGAATTCAAGAATGTATCTCTGAGAAGAATTTCAAATGGTAAAGCAAAGGCCTCACTTATACCAAAATATGAGGCAACAGTCTCTTTAGCCAGCAATGAAGCAACCAAAGAATTCCTTTGCATAAACGGCTTAACGTAATTCAAATAATGAAAAGCGAGATAAGCACGAACAAACGCTGGCACGCCAGTTTCGCTATTATTTAGCCATTCCATAAAAGTGCTCATTAACCCTTCGATTGAATCGTATGGAGCGTATGGATAATCAGGGTCTCTTATATAGGTTAAATGGCTAACTCTGCTATCAAAGTCTTTTTCACGGTAAAAATCTACAAGTTCCTCTTGCCCTAACGTTTTTTGATAAGCACCAGCTAAGAAATCTTCATCAGGAAAAGATGGGCTTTGATCAAGATAATAATCAAGAGCGGATAAATAATTAACGATTGCGGTATGGTTAGAATCATTCTCTTGATAAAGGGAATTTAACAACATTTTTATTGATAAATCATTGATAGAAGATTTTTCTAACGCTGCCGCTTCTTTAAGAAGAGGAGTAAACAATATCGCACGTGTTTCCTTACCGTTTGTTAATAGCATC
>CAVKFY010000001.1:0-9832 GCA_963655775.1 Alistipes communis | reverse complement strand
TTTGATACGAATAGGTTCGGTTAATGTGATGAAATAAAGCTGACCTTTTATTTTGCCAAAAGGCAAAGTGTATTTATGTTGCTCACGGTATGAAATTATTTGTTTCCAAAAATCATCATAAACAACCATATGCAAATTTTTGCCAACTTGTGCAGGCGTAGCATATGTTTCATCAGTAAATTTAATCGCAATGTTCGTTGGATTTGCCATGGACATATTATAAACTACAGTTAAACGAAAGTAACTAGAAAACTACTAAAATGAGGCATTTAAACAAAGTTTAAAATTTAATTGTTTGATTCATCGTCAAGCGATAAGACGGCCATAAACGCTTCTTGAGGCACTTCAACCGAACCGATTTGCTTCATACGCTTTTTGCCTTCTTTTTGTTTCTCAAGAAGTTTTTTCTTTCTAGAAATATCGCCACCATAGCATTTAGCCAAAACATCTTTTCTAACGGATTTGATCGTTGATCTGGCAATGATTTTGCCACCGATTGCCGCTTGAACAGGGACTTCGAATTGCTGCTTAGGGATGATTTCTTTTAATCTAGAGACGATTTTGATTCCTCTATCATAAGCAAATGGTCTATATACGATTGATGATAAAGCATCGATTTTATCGCCATTTAATAGAATATCCATCTTTGAAAGCTCACTTGCATGGTACCCTTCAATTTGATAGTCTAGCGAAGCATATCCTTTGGAAATAGATTTCAATTTATCAAAGAAATTAAAGATAATTTCGCTCAAAGGCAAAGAATATTTAACCACTTGTCTTGTATCATCAAAATAAATCAAATCTTGATAAATGCCTCTTCTTTCTTGGCATAATTGCATGATGGGACCTACATATTCTTTTGGCGTCATAATCTCTGCATCAACAAAAGGTTCTTCGATCGATTTTATTTTTGATGCGTCAGGCATTTCCGATGGGTTGTCAATCATTTTCGAAGTCCCATCAGATAGATTTAATCGATATTTAACCGATGGTGCGGTTAAAATGAGGTTGAGATTATATTCGCGTTCCAAACGCTCTTGGATGACGTCCATATGAAGGAGACCTAAGAAACCTACACGGAAGCCGAAGCCTAAGGCTTCAGATGATTCGGGCTCATATGTTAAGGAAGAATCGTTTAAAGATAATTTTGCCAAAGCTTCCTTTAAATCGTTATATTTTTGCGAATCCACCGGATAAAGACCACAATAAACCATTGGATTTATCTTGCGGTAACCAGGTAAAGGCGTACTTGCAGGAGAACTCGACAAAGTGATTGTTTCACCAGGGAAAACGTCCTTGATGTCTTTGATTGTGGCGCATAAATATCCAACTTCACCCGCATCAAGTTCGTTAACTGGCAAATCTTTTGGGGTTCTTATTCCTAACTCTGTAACGGTATAGCGTTTTCCAGATTGCATAAGAAGAATTTCGTCTCCGATTTTTACTTTTCCTTCTTTTATGCGCATCAAAACGACAACTCCTCTATAGGAATCGTAATAACTATCGAATATCAAAGCTTTTAACGGAGAAGAGGGATCGCCTTCTGGAGAGGGGATTAATTCCACTACTTTTTCTAACATTTCTGGCACGCCTTGGCCAGTTTTTGCTGATACAAGAGATATATCCGCAACAGAAAGGCCTAACTTTTCTTCAATTTCTTTTTCTGCATTTGGAACATCGGAACTCGGCAAATCTATTTTGTTAATAACAGGCAAAATCATCAAATCGTTATCGATCGCTAAATAAGCGTTGGCTAACGTTTGGGCTTGAACGCCTTGAGTTGCATCCACCAGTAAAAGAGCGCCTTCGCATGCGGCCAAAGAACGTGACACTTCATAAGTAAAGTCTACGTGCCCAGGGGTATCTATAAGGTTAAATATGTATTCTTCGCCGTTTTTTGCTTTATAGGTAACGGTTACGGCGTTTAACTTAATCGTGATGCCTCTTTCTTGTTCAAGGGGCATGCTATCGAGCATTTGTTCTGATAGATTCCTTTTATCAACTGCGCCAGTTTCTTCGAGGATTCTATCGCAAAGCGTGCTTTTTCCGTGATCTATATGGGCTATAACTGAGAAATTTCTAATGTGTGATTTGTCAAATGGCATAAGCAATTTAAGATTATATTCTATTTAGATTTTTTTCGGTAGAAAGAAGATAAAGATTCCTTAATGTCTTCCTTTGAGCGAACTATTTCATATCCACTCCAAGTTCTTCCAAATAGTTTTTTATAGTCTTCTTCCATGTATCTCTCGTCGATTAAAAGGGCGCTTCCTACATCGGTTTCACTACGTATTAGTCTCCCAACGGCTTGCATTACCTTATTCATTCCCGGATTTACGTAGGCATATTGGAAACCTTCGCCGTTCTTTTTCTCATAATAGTCTCTTAATAGGTCCACTTCAGGAGAAACTTGAGGTAATCCCACTCCGACAACAGCAACGCCAATTAAACGATCGCTCGGTAAATCGATTCCTTCGCTAAAAGATCCACCAATTATTAGCAAACCCACAGTAGTCTTTTTTGGATTTGATAAAAAACGTGATAAGAACAAGTCTTTTTCTATGTCTGTCATATCTCTTTCTTGGGTGAAAATATTTGCTTTAGAAAAATGCAAAAATTTCTTGATGTTATTTAAGTATTCATAGGATGGGAAATAGATGAAATAATTACCCTTTTTGCCAGCGACAAAAGTTGATAAATAGTCTGCCACGTCTTTATACGTTTTTTCCCTGTTTTTATAACGTATCGATAGATTCGGGGCGATCATTAGGTGGAAATTTTCTTTAGGAAAAGGCGATGTTAAAGCCAGATACGGCAAAGAAGAATCCCCTATTATCGATTCCATATAATAGCTGATTGGCGAAAGGGTTGCAGAAAATACGGCTGCACCTTTTACTCTAGAAAAATCTTCCTTTAAATAAGGAGTTGGATCCAAAGACTGTAAATGGAGTTCCACTTCACCATCATATCCAAGAAAAGAGTATAGAGTTGAATTTTTAGAATAATCGCTTAGCAAAGAAAGAAAACGGAAGACTTTTCTAGATAAATCATTAACTTTTTCATCTAACGCTTTTTCTCTGGTCTCTTCTTTTGAAGATGAGGCTTCTTTGAATTTCATCAGGCTTATCGTAGGTCACAAATCGTTTTTCATTCTTTTTGAGAGTATCAAGAGACGTGATGAGCTTTTTCATGGTTTTTCTCATCTTGTTACATTTTGATCCGTTTTGATTTATGGTACTTCTTGCTTCTTTAATATCTTTAGTCGAAATCGTTTCGCTAAACATGTCTTTTGCTCGGCTTGGTAGGTTATGCGCTTCATCAACTAAAATAATGTAATTCGATGGATCCGCATCGTCAGAAAAGTATCTTTCTAGTTTTACCAATGGATCGAAAAAGTAGTTATAATCGCAAATAATCACATCACTAAGTAAGGAAAGATCTAGTTGAAGTTCAAATGGACACATTTGATTTTTATTGGCGATTTCAATTATTTTATCGGGGTTATATCGGTTATTTTGTTCACTTTCTTCGGTTATGACTTCCCTTAATTTATCGTAATAATTGATTGTGAATGGACACTCTTCTGGATTGCAGCTTTTTTCTTTTGAAAAGCATATTTTTTCTTTTGCAACGAGCAAAGAATCCCTTCCTTTATAGCCCTTCTCGTAACAGGCCGTTAAAGCATCGTAGCATGTTTGCCTTCCTGATGTTTTGGCGGTTAAATAGAAGATTTTTGAATTTGAACTATTAGCAAAGCTCTTCAATGCGGGGTATAAAGTAGAAATTGTTTTTCCGATGCCCGTTGGCGCTTCAAAGAAAAAGATTCCGCCTTTCTTTGCAACCGTATAAACATACTTAGCAACATCTCTTTGCCCTTTTCTAAATTCTTCGTAAGGAAAAGGCAATGAAGCAACGGATTCATTACGCTCAATGTAATGCCTTACAGTTGATTTCTCAAAAGAAAGATAGCGATCAATCAAAGAAATTACATATTTCTCTAGTTCATCGATACTAAAGCTCTTTTCTTTGACCATCTTCTTATCGAAGTTCATTTGAGAAATATAAGTTAGGCGAACCCCGCAACGAGGAATTCCTTCTTTCTTCGAATAAAGATAGGCGTAGCATTTGGCTTGTCCGTAATGCCATTCGCTTTGCTTGTTATAAAAATCATCGAGAGGAGAAACTGTAGATTTTATCTCATCAATTATTGGATTAATGCCACCTAAAATAATGCCATCAGCTCTGCCCTCTAAATGAATGAGATAACCTTCGCGTTCGATATCTCCTTCAAGGGCAACCTCAGACAAATATTCTTTTCCTTGTTTCTTTTGATAGGCCGAGTGAATTTTTGTCCCAAGTTGCATTGTTTCTTGGTTATAAACACGATTGTCAATATCGCCTTGGCGTAGCAAAAAATCAACTAATTCATGGACAGATAAATTAAGATGCTTCTTTTCACTCATTAAAATACTTTCTCACCGTTTTTATCGATTCTGGCACCATTTAGGAAAGAAGAAGCGTTCATTCTTTTTTTACCTTCGAATTGAACATCTTCTAATAGCAAAGAACCATCATTAGTCCCTAAATAAAGCTTACCTTTAATAGGTTTCAACATTCCGTTTTCTAATTTGATATCATTAGTGATTTCCGAAGAATATACCTTTAGTTTCTTATCACGGAAAATGACGTAAGCCCCTGGTGTATCTGCGAGTCCACGAATATAACAATTCATTTCCTTTGAAGGCAAATCTAATGGCAATTTTTCGTTTTCTGGAAGTATTTTTTCAGCAAATGTAACTTCCTCTTCTTTTTGAGGAATGCCAGTTAACTCGTCATTAACGTATTTTAAAAGGTCGGATACGATCATTTCTGCTGCTGCATCACTCATTTTGCTCGTTAGAGTCGAGTAGTTATCAGTATCTTCAATAACAATCTCACGTTTGTCATACATTCTTCCCGCATCCATTTTCTCGGCCATTTCCATCAAAGTCACACCGGTAATTTTTTCACCATTCATGATCGATCTTTGAATTGGGGCAGCTCCTCTTAATTTTGGCAAAAGAGAGCCATGAAGATTGATGGCTTTCTTCGGGGCCAAATTTATAAAATCCATCGGAACAATCTGGCCATAGGCCATACAAACGATGACATCAAATTCAAGTTGCCTAGCAAAAGAAAAGTCTTTTCTAATCTTATGTGGTTGAAAAACTGGAATTAAAGCTTTTTGTGCTAACTTTTTAACCGGAGGAATTTCAATTTGATTTCCTCCTCTTCCGCCAACCTTATCCTCTTGGCAGACAACTCCGACAACATTAAATCCGCTTTTTAGCAAGGAAAGCAAAGGTTTCACCGCTATTTCTGCAGTTCCCAAATATAGAACCCTTACATCTTTATTCTCTGAATACATACCTTGTTGCCTCCTTTAAATCTAAGAAACCTCTTAATGGTTTAAACGCATATTATTTTAATGTTAAAATAACCCCTATGAGGTAGAACATGTCAAATTATAGCGAAAAAGATTGCCAAAAGTTCATTAATCAATACGAAAGTCTCTTAGAGACATCGATGACACTTAAAGATATATACGAAAATTTCACAACAAAACATGCAAATGAAAAATGCTGCATTTATTTTGATGAAGATGATAAAAAACGCACTTATACTTATGCGAAATATAAAGATAACGTTTGGTTCTTAGCTAAGCGTTTATCGACTCTTTTGTCGGGCATACCAGCAGGAAGCGTCGTCGGCCTTAAATTAAAGAACAGCCCTATTTGGCCTTTAATGTTCTGGGCTATATTGATGACTGGACATCCAATATTGCTTATAGCAGCAAACCTAAAACATGAAAATGCCGAAAATTTGTTAATTGACGCTAAAGCTCAAGCAATAATCGCCAACGAAGAAGAATCATATTCCGTTCCAACATATCGTGTTAATAATGTCCGCAATGCTGATGAAAATAACTATTTCACCGCAAATTGGGCTAACGAAGTGCTTTTTTGCTCATCTGGAACAACAGGAAATATCAAAATCATGGTAATGGATGGGGAAAATCTTACCTATCAAATTGCTGCGGCTGCAAACATTCCATCGAACGGCAATTCGCTTATGCACCCAGGAAAAATAAGAATTTTAGCAATGATTCCTTTCCATCATATCTTCGGCTTTGTTGCAGTCTTGCTTTGGTTTAGTTTCTACGGGAAAACGCTTGTTTATCCAAATTCGTCTTCATCAAGAGATTTATTGAAGGCGATCAAAAAAGGCGCTTGTACACACATTTTCTCTGTTCCTGTATTTTGGGATGGTGTGTCTCAGCAATTGCAACGTACCTCATCTCAACAAAAGCAATCTAGACAAGAGCTAATCAAACGTATGCTTGCATATAACAATCGCCAAATTTCTAAAGAGGAAGCAGGTTTTGCCGCCACTTCTTTCTTCAAAGGCGTGTTACAAAACAAGCTTTTCGGAAAACAAGTTGAATTCTGTATTTCTGGAGGAGGCTACCTTTTGCCAAAAACCTCTTCAATGATAAATGGCCTTGGCTATCCATTGAATAATGGTTACGGAATGACAGAAATCGGTGTCACTAGCGTTGAACAATCTAAGAAAGTCGAAAGAAGGCTTTTAGGATCGATAGGAAAGCCATTTGCTGGAGTCGAATATAAAATCGTTCCTGTTAACGAAGAGAATCAAAACGAAGGTGAATTGTGCGTTAAGTCTAAAACAATTCATAAGGAAGAAATCATCAACGGCGTTCGTCAAAAAACCGTTTTAGAAGATGGTTTCTATAGAACTGGTGATATAGCGTATCAAGATAAATCCGGTCGTTTCTACATAAAAGGCCGTATCAAAGATACGATCATCAGTTCAAATGGTGAAAATGTTTATCCAGATGAAATAGAAAGCTATTTCCGTGACATTAAGCACATTAATAACCTCGCTGTATTTGGGTTAAGTCAAGATAACATCGAAAAAGTTATTTTAGTTGTAGACTTAGAAAATAACGTTACGTCTGATGATCTTCCAAAGATCAAAAAAGACATCGACTCGATTAACGCAACACTGCCTAACGAGAAACGAATTTCAGCAGTCTACATCTATAAGAAGAATTTGCCAGTTGCAAATAATATGAAAGTTAAACGTTTTGTCTTGCAAAATGAATTGAAAAATAATTCGAATAACTTCTTATCATTTGATGGAAACGATATTAAAAAAGAGACGATTTCTTTTGAGGGATATGATCCTAAAGATGTGAAAAACGTCATGAATAAGGTTCGCAAGCTGTTCTCAAAAACCTTGTACTTACCTGAATTTAAAATCGAAAACAATTCCTCTTGGGCTGATGACTTAGGTGGTGATTCGATGAGCTATGTAACAATGGTTCAAGAATTAAACTCGATATTCAAAATTTCAATCCCTACAGATAAGTACGGAAAACTTCTAACTGTTCAAGATTTTGCGAAGGAAATTCTTGATATAACTAAAAAAAGTCAAGAAAACGCCACAAAGAATCAAAAGTAGTTGTTTTAATCGGCATTTAAATGTAAAATCGTACACGCACAAGTAAAAAGGATAAAAATTATATATGGCAAACATCAAATCTCAAATCAAACGTATCGAAATTGGCGAAAGAAATAATGCACACCATTCCGCCCGTAAGAGCGAAACACGCACCCAAATCAAGAAAGCTGAAGCTGCAATCGCTGCAAAAAATAAAGAGCAAGCAGTTGTCGAAGTTAACAAAGCAATTTCTCTTCTTGATAAGCTTTCCCAAGACGGAATCATGTCTAAAAACGCTGCTAACCGCAAAAAAGCACATCTCCAAATCGCAGTCGCTGCATTATAATTTTTCTATTTGATATAAAATTAAGCCCCATTAAATGGGGCTTTTTCAGTATTTACAAAGTTTTGAATTGAACCTTGACTTCTTCTTTATCTACATCAAGAACCGTATAAGATGGAAATCCATCTCTTGGTCTACTTAAAGAACCAGGACAAAGGATTTGCATGTCTTTATACGTTTTATGCTCTTTTATGTGAGTATGTCCATGGATGAAAATTCTTACCCCTCTTTGATAGAAATCTTCTAATTCATCCATATCAAATAAAGGATAATGTCTCATGTATAGTTTCCCATATGGCGTTAAAGCCCAATATTCTTTTAAGAATGCAGATAATCCAAAATCGCAATTGCCTTTTACTGCTGCAAAAGGAGCGATATCTTGGCCACTAAAAGCTTCCACATCTCCAGCATGGAGATATAAATCGGCGCCATTTTCAATCATTGCCACTCTTTTTAAAGAGTAAAAATCGCCGTGCGTATCTGATACAATTACTATTTTCATATTTCAAAATTTGCTACAAATAATTCAAAAGCTAACTTATCGTTCATTTTTCCTTGGAAAATGTTCAATTGATAGGAATAAAGTTGATTTATTGCTCTATGCAAGCAAGGAGCGGACATTTTGCGAATATTATAAAGAGATGCCTTAACTCTTCCTGGTGAACATTTTAATTTTTGAGAAATGTCAAATGGTTCAAATCCTCTTCTTGTTAAATATCTAACTTGATCAAGGAAAATAAATTGGTTTGATAACATGTTCATTAAAGGAATAGCGTTTGCTGTGCTGCCTTTCGTTCTCATATCCTTGAAAATACTTAAAGCCTGTTTTTTATCGCCTTTTAACAAGGCGTTAGAAAGAGCAAAAACATCATCTTCTAATGGGGCTGATACAAGTTCCTTCACCATTTTTAATGTGATTTCTTCCCCGTTAGCATAAGCCAAAAGTTTATTTCCTTCTTGAATAAAAAGAGAATAGTCTCCATTAATTCTTTCCGATAATTCCGTAACAGCCTCTTGTTCGATATCCGCTCCTCTTTTTTTGAAAAATTGGGGGATAAATTGTTGCCATTGGCTTTCATCAAAGGAAGCAACGGAAACGAATTTAGCTTCGCCTTCTTTCAAAGCCTTGTAATAAGTAGATTTCTCATCCAAAGAATCAGAATAAACCAATATATATAAATGGATAAGAGGATCAGGACGTCTGAAGAATTCTAATAAAGGTTCATCGTCGTCGCCCTTAAGAAGCTTCTTTTTCTCACGAGTTTTAGTTAAATAGAAGAAATTCTCGGCGATAACTGCTTTTTTATCGTAACCTATAGGCAAAGACAAACACTCATTGGACAAATCTATTAGCTTAGAAAAAGACATATCGACATTGACGTAATTCAAGTCGTCATGCTCAGGAAGAACTTCTTTTATCATTCTTCCTAAAGGTCCTTTTAACATTCTAGATTGAGAGGAAAATAAAACTGTAATCACCCTTTTATTATAGTGATTTCAGGAAGATAAATCACCTAAAGGCTTACGAAAATATGTTCTGTAGGTAATCGTTCCTTCTTGATCGGTTCTTCTATAAGGTATTTTTAGTTTTTCTAGACGTTTAATTACTTCTTCGTTAGGATGACCGTATTTGTTGTAGGCTCCAACGGATATGATGCAAACTTCGGGTTTAACTACATTTAGAAAAGAATATGATGAAGATGTTTTTGATCCGTGATGACCCATTTTCAATACATCGGTTTTTAAAGAAGGATTGTCTTTGATTATCTGCCCTTCTATTTTTGTATCTGCATCGCCCATAAAAAGGAAATTCTTTCCCATGAAATCTAAGCTCAAGACTAAACTTTTCTCATTTTCATCTTCGCCACCATAAACATTAAGATTATAAAAGGTTAGATTTCCTATCTTTAAAGGGAATTCGTTTGAACCTTCCACTACTTTTTTGACGCAAAATTTCGATTGAAGGCTTTCTTTTGCGCCTATGTG